>NZ_CP069127.1:347500-550000 GCF_016811915.1 Brevibacillus choshinensis
CGGGATAAGCGCTGAAAGCATCTAAGCGTGAAGCCCCCTCCAAGATGAGACTTCCCACAGCGCAAGCTGGTAAGACCCCTCATAGACGATGAGGTTGATAGGTTCGGTGTGGAAGCGTGGTAACACGTGGAGCTGACGAATACTAATCGGTCGAGGACTTATCCACACACTCTTAGCAAACATGCATATTCAGTTTTGAAGGAATGAAGATGAAAAACTGCATTCTCGATTACTTGAAAAAGTAATGGAGAATGCAGTTTTTTTGTTTTGTCCAAGGGAAAGCGGCATCTTTTGATTTTTCAAATCTAATTCAAAAAAATCCATGCTCTAATGAATTTATCTATACATATGCCTGTCTTTTGGCCCAAGCCAGATGGCAGACGAAACGGAGGAAAGTAAGGTGAATCGAACGATTCGTAGCATCACCATAGGCTTATTGGTCCTGGCTGTGGTGAGTGGTTGCTCTAGCAATGCTGAAAATTCGAACAGGAGAAATAGCCAGGCCGCCAGAGCAGTGCCTGTTGAAGTGAAAAAAGCGGTGGAGGAAGAGTTTGCGGTCCAAATGTCACTCTCTGGACGTTTGGAAGCGGCACAGCAGGTCGATGTACCCTCAAAGGCCACAGGACGTGTACAGCAGCTGCTCGTCAAGGTAGGGGACCGAGTAAAGAGCGGACAGCCTATCGCGTTGCTGGATGGGGAAGAGCTGCGAATCCAAATGCAGAAGGCCCAGGCTTCCATGCTATCTGCCAAAGCCAGATATGCAGAGGCGACAGAGGGAACCGAGGCGGAAGTACTGGCGCAGACGGCTAATTCTCTCGCAGATCTCCAGAATAAGGCCAATGCTGCAAAAATCGATCTCGATCGCGCACAAAAACTATTCTCTGAGGGCGCCATCTCTACAGCAGAAGTGGAGAAAGCTCGCCTGGCCTTGGCGTCTGCTCAGACGAGCCTGGAAAATCAAAAGCAAAAGGCACAGCAGGAGAAAAAAGGACCGACACAGGCAGCGCTGGATTCAGCGGCAGCGACATTAAAGCAGGCGGAGGCAGATTATGCCTTATCGCAACTGAACGTATCAAACCTGACGATCAAATCGCCGATTGACGGTATCGTTGGGTCGCTCTCCGCAACGGTCGGAGAAAACGTATCGAACAATACGGTCGTCGCACAAGTCATCAACATTTCCACAATGAAAGTGACAGCCAAGGCAAGCGAAGGACAAGTCGGGCAATTCCAGCCAGGGCAAAGCGTAGCGGTAAAAATTCCTTCAGCAGATGTGACGGTGAATGGGAAAATCACGTCGGTTAGTCCAATGGCCGATTCCAGCAAATCCTATCCAATCGAAATCGAAGTAGCGAATACGGACCTGCGCGCAAAGGCAGGCATGGTCGCTTCTGTCGAAGTGAAAGGAAACCCGCATAAGGCGATCATCGTACCTCGTGAGGCTGTTATCACGAAGGCGCAAAGCTCGTATGTTTTCGTGGTGGAAGGCGACAAGGCCAAGCAAGTAACGGTCACTACGGGAGAATCCGATGGGACGAAGATCGAGATTTTGACTGGACTGCAAGGGGGAGAGTCTGTCGTCGTGCAAGGTCAAAATACGCTGACTGCCAACGCCACGGTAGCTGTCATCGATCCAGCCCAAGCTCAAAAGGCGTCGGGTAAAAAGGGCGGCAATGGACAGGGCAACGGTGGTTGGCAAGGTGGCCAAGGAGGATCTGGCGGGCAAGGCGGCCAAAGAAACCAGGGCGGCCAAGGAGGTCAATCGAACCCGGGAGGACAAACCAACCCATCAGGACAACCAAACAGTACAGGGAACCCCGAGCCTTCGGCAACCCCAAAAGGATAGGTGAGCCCCATGCATATATCGGAACGCGCCATTCGTCGTCCCGTCACAGTCATGATGGGAGTCCTCATCGTGATTATTTTGGGAATCATGTCTCTCAGCCGCATTCCCATCGATCTGTATCCGAAAATCGAAATCCCAACCATCGCGGTCATCACAAGCTATTCAGGGGTAGGGCCGGAAGAGATGGAGAACCTGGTCACGAAGCCGGTGGAACAAGCAGTCGCTTCCGTAGCAGGCATCAAGTCCGTGACTTCGACATCACGTGAAGGTTCTTCGATGGTCATCGTGGAGTTTTCCTATGGAACCGATCTGGATAAGGCCGTAACGGAGGTTACCCAAAAGGTAGAACGTGCGAAGCGCTCTCTGCCGGATGATGTAGATTCCCCAACCGTCGCTCGAATGGACCCGAACAGCACGGCTGTGCTGACGCTGGCTATCTCAGCAGACATGGGGGCCGATCAGCTGAAAAGCTATGTCCAAGACCAGATAGCACCTTCGCTCGAACGCGTGAATGGAGTCGCATCGGTAACGGTATCGGGCGGTCTGGACAGGGAAATCAAGATTGTCGTGGATAAGGCCAAATTGGAGCAGTACGGCATCTCACTGTCTGACATCAGTTCGCAGCTGAAGAGCCAGAACCTGGACTCGTCCGGAGGAAATATTACGGAAGGCGGAGTATCTTACAATGTTCGATCCTTGGGTAAATTCAAGTCCGTAGATGACATTCGCAAGGTCTCCATACCATTGAAGGACGGTGGCCGGATTTTCCTCGAGGATGTGGCTCTTATCCAAGATGGATTTAAAGAAGTATCCATCGAGAACACGATGAACAACCAGACGACGGTAACGATGTCGATCATGAAGCAGTCGGGTACCAATACGGTTGCGGTCGTTGACGAACTGTACGCGGAGCTGGACCGTCAGCGAGCAAGCATGCCGCAATCGATGTCCGTCATGGCCTTGTCGGATCAATCCTCGTTCATCCGTGCATCCATCAATACACTCGTGCACGACACCCTGATCGGTGGAGTGCTGGCAATCCTGATCATTCTGCTCTTCCTGAAGAGCGCAAGCAATACAGTCATTATCGCAACAGCCATTCCGATCTCCGTGATTTCTACCTTTACGCTCATGTACTTTGCTGACATGTCCATTAACATCATGAGCTTGGGGGGACTCACGCTCGGTATCGGGATGATTGTCGATGATGCGATCGTCGTATTAGAAAACATCCACCGTCACCGGGAGACCGGCCTGTCGATTAAGGAATCAGCTGTCAAAGGGACGAAAGAGGTGGCGATGCCGGTTATCGCCGCTACCTTGACGACAGTCGCGGTATTTTTCCCGATCGTATTCGTGGAAGGTGTGACCGCTCAGCTGTTCCGGGACTTGGGAGTGACAGTATCCTTCTCCCTGCTCGCCTCGCTGATTGTTTCCCTGACGGTCACTCCGATGCTGACATCCAAGTGGACGATGGCGCACAAAAAAGAATCGCTCAAAGCTGCCGCTCATGCGGAAAAACGCAATGACTCACGTGGATTATCAGCTTACAGACGCATTCTCCACTGGTCTTTGAACCACCGCAAATCGGTCCTGGCAATCGGGCTGGCTTCGCTGGTAGCTGGAGTAGGCTTGATTCCATTTATCGGCTCTGAATTCATGCCGACATCCGATCAGGGGCAGATCAACGTATCCATCTCCATGCCGAACGGGACAGAGCTGGAAAAGACAAAAGAAGCAGTCACACAGGCAGAGGCCATTTTGGCGACAATCCCTGAAGTGAAAACGATCTTTACGGCAATCGGATCTACCAACGCTACACGCGGGAACTCTGCGTCCACCTCCGCGGGATCGTTCTTGCTGATTCTATCCGACAAGTCCGAGCGTGAGCGGACAACCGCAGAAGTAACGGACGAGATCAGACAAAAGCTGAACCGTTTCCCAGGAGCCAGACTCCGGGTCAGTGAGGCTGGCGGTACGACCTTGCCAGGCATGGGAGGCGGCGGTGGCGGACAATTCGGAGGGGCAGCGCCGATCTCCTATGCCATTCGCGGAAATGATGAGGATACGCTGAAAGAAGTAGCGGAAGGTCTGACAGCAGCCATCAGCGAGGTACAGGGTGTCCGTGAAGCAGATAACAACCTCGAGGAATCCCGTCCGGAAATCCAGGTAAAACTGGATCGCGTGCGAGCGGCGGATTTGGGCGTGACCCAAAGCCTGATTTCGGGCACCATCCAAACCGCCTTGAGGGACCAGGTGGCGACCAAATACGAAACAGCTGGGACAGAGGTGGACGTCACGCTCAGCCTCAGCGACGGGCAGGCCAGCAGCATGCAGGATATCGGCAACCTGCTTTTGACGACGCCAAAGGGTGAGCTGATTCAGATCAAGGATGTCGCCGATGTCGTGATGGCGAATGGTCCGCAAGCGATCCAGCGCTACAATCAGACGAGGGTAGTCAACGTGACGGCATCGACGGCACCAGGCCAAGACTTGGGTACGGTCACAGCCGCAATCGATCAAGTGTTGGCGACCTATCCGATCCCGCCTGGGTATACCATTGAAAAGCAGGGGCAAAATCAGCAGATGGATGAGTCTACCAAAAGCATGCTGATTGCCTTTGGACTGGCGATCGTGCTGGTGTACATTATTTTGGCAGCGCAGTTCGAGTCGATGGTGTATCCGCTGTCGATCATGCTGTCGGTTCCGCTCTCCATTTTCGGAGCGACGTTCAGTCTCTGGGTAACGGGAAGGCCGGTCAGCGTCCCAGCCTTTATCGGGCTGATCTTGCTCGCGGGGCTCGTAGTGCGTAATGCGATCGTCCTGATCGACTTTACCAACATCCTGCGCAGAGAAGGCATGGAACGGACGGAGGCACTCCTCACAGCCGGACCTGTGCGTCTTCGCCCGATTTTGATGACGACGTTTTGTACCGTACTGGCGCTGCTGCCATTGGCACTGGGCTTGGGAGAAGGGGCAGAAAGCCAGGCGCCCATGGCGACGGTCGTCATCGGTGGATTGCTGTTCTCGACCATGCTGACGCTCATTGTGATTCCGGTCGTTTATGCTATGCTGGATGATATCACGGTTAAATTGAAAAAAGCAGTACGAATCACTGTGCCGTTTCGCAAGCCAAAAACAGTAAGCATCGAAAAATAAAAGAAGCTTTCACACGTGGCTTTTCAGATGAAAGAGGGATAAGTATGCTGATTCTTGCAGTGGAGGATGAACAAGCTCTGCTTCAGGCGATCGCTGGAGTTTTGACGGATGAAGGCTATCAAGTGGACACCGCTGAGCGTGGAGACGACGGGCTATTGCTGGCGCAACGGGGAATCTACGACCTGCTCGTGCTCGATATCATGATGCCTGGCATGGATGGACTCACACTGGTCAAAACACTGCGCGCGAAAGGAATTACGACACCTGTGCTGTTTTTGACGGCAAAGGACAGTGTGAAGTCGCGCGTAGAGGGCTTGGATGCGGGAGCAGACGATTACTTGGTCAAACCGTTCGCTGCAGAGGAGCTGACTGCCCGAGCACGAGCATTATTGCGCCGGAACGGAAAGACAGGGGCAGAGGGGGAAATGTCGTACGGCCCTCTCTCCCTGAAAGTAAACGAGTACGATGGCTTCATCGATGATGATCCCATGAAGCTGACCACCAAGGAATACGAGCTGCTCAAGTACTTTTTGCAAAACCGGGAGCAAATTCTGACCCGCCAGCAAATTTTCGACCGGGTATGGGGGATCGACTCGGAAGCCAATTACGGGGTAGTCGATCTGTACGTTCATTATTTGCGAAAAAAGCTGGGTCCCTATGAAAGCTTTATCCGTACCATCCGCAATGTTGGCTACATTTTGAAGAAGGAAGAGCGATAATGTTTCAAAAAACCCGGATCCGCCTGGTGACCTTGAACGTCATCGTCGTTTTCCTCCTGCTCAATGCTCTGGGTAGCGCGGTTTACTTTACCATGAAGTACCGGCTCTACTCGCAGGTAGATCGCGAGCTGACAAAAGTAGCGCAGCGGCTGACGATTGATCCCCTCCCTCGTCTCCAGCGGATCAATGAGGATCTTTTTCCGTACAATCGCACTGAGCGCAAGAAATTTAACGAGATGGACCGAAGATATGCCCTGATCGCATGGGACGGGGTGGGACAAGTCATCGGTACGGCATTTGGAGAAAGGCTGGAGCCGGAGGATTTCCCCAAGTTCCGCCATGTCAACAAGCAGGATGGGATCGAAACCATGTCCATCAACGGTCAGGTCTATCGAGTGCAAACGGTCACCATCCCGAAAAAAGTATTCGTTGGGGATCGGATCCAGCTGGCGATGCAATATCAAGTCGTCTACAATCTGGCACCCGAGCAAAACATGCTGAGCAGCTTGCTGTACGTCGTGGCGATCGGGGATGCCGTCAGCATCGTCATCGCTGTGGTAGCCGGACTCTTTCTCGCAAGAAGGGCCCTCGTCCCAATCCAGGTCTCCTGGGAAAAGCAGCAGCAGTTTATCGCGGATGCCTCGCATGAGCTGCGAACGCCTCTGTCCGCCATCCTGGTCAATCTGGAGCGCCTGTTTCGCCACCCGGATCACACCATCGAGCAGGAAAGCGAAAAAATCATGATCGGGATGCAGGAAGCCCGTCGACTGACCAAGCTCGTATCCGACCTTTTGACCCTGGCGCGCAGCGATTCCAATGAGCTGCAAATCATGAAACAAAAGCTGCGGTTGGACGAGCTGGTGCTCAAATGCACCCAGGTGTTTACCGAGCTTGCTATCGTCAAGGAAATCCACCTGGAGACAGATATTGAGCAGCCGCTTGAAATCGTCGGGGATGAAGAGCGGTTGCATCAGCTCTTGGTTATCTTGCTGGACAATGCGCTGAAATACACGAACCAAGGCGGCAAGATCTACGTATTGTGCAAACGGGAAGGGCAGAGGGTGACGGTCATGGTCAACGACACGGGGATCGGCATTCCCAAAGAGGACATTCCCTTTTTGTTCGATCGCTTCTTCCGCGTAGACAAGATGAGGTCGCGGCAGACGGAAGGAACAGGCTTGGGATTGTCGATTGCCAAATGGATCGTTGACGCCCATCACGGAAAAATCCAGGTGAGCAGCGAGGAAGGCGTGGGAACAAGCTTTTTACTGACGCTTCCCCTCAAGCAATAGAACAAGAACAAGGAACCGATTTCCTGAAGGGGAGATCGGTTTTTTTTGAAAAAACAAAGTGCACATTTATTATACTTTTTTACTGTACATATTTAGAAAGTGGGGTAAACTACAGAAGAGAGGAATTAGCAAAGGAGTGTGGCATCGATGAACCTGACCGTGACAGCTGCTGCCGTGGATTGGTTTCGGCAAGAGTGGGGCTGTGTGCCGGGAGACAGCATTCGCTTTTTTGTCCGCTATGGCGGAGTAAGCACCGTGCAAGACTCCTTTTCCATGGGAATTGCAAAGGAACAGCCGAATGAGGCCGGGCTGTCTACCGTGGTGGATGGCATCATGTTTTATATGGAAAAGGATGAGCTGTGGTACATGAACGGACAAGGATTGACGGTGGATTACTTGCCCGCGACAGACGAAGTTGATTTTAAACTGACTTAAAAATAAAGAAGAGAACAACGGAAGGCAGAGGGCGAGAACCTCTGTCTTTTCTATTTCCAATTGACAGCTTGAGCAAACCGACTTTATAGTGAGTATAACACTAACTACTAAAGGAGCGGCTATGGACGATATCTTTAAGGAGCTTCAGAGATTGGGGTTTTCCCAATACGAATGCAAAGCCTATGTCGGGCTGCTGAAACACCATCCGATTACCGGGTACGAGATCAGCAAACGGTCGGGAGTGCCGCGCTCGATGATCTACGAGGTGGTCGGGAAGCTGGTCGACAAAGGGGCTGTTTATATCGTACCGTCCGAGCCTGTGACGTATGCGCCACTGCCGGCCAAGGAGCTGATTTCCCGGCAACGCAAGCAATTTGAACAATCGTTTGATTATCTGGAAAAGGAGCTCTCTGCCCTGGAAAGCGAGCGTGAAGTCGATGTCATCAGGCGAATCGACGGCGATGAGCTTGTGATAGCGGAAATGGGAGAGCTGATCGGGAAAGCAAAGGCGGAGCTCTGGCTATCTGTATGGGAGCCTCAAGTCCCGTTTATTCAAAAAGGGATAGAGGCGCGCATCCAGGAAGGGATCGATGTTTTTTCCGTCCTGTTTGGGGAAGCCGGTACACGAGTAGGAACGACCTTTCATCATGACTACATGTCGCCAAAGGTCGCACAGGAGCGCATGGGCGGCTGCTTGACGATCGTGGCTCGCGATCAGGAAGAAGTGCTCATCGCGAATTTCGCTCCGGGTGCGAGTGCGTGGGCGGTAAAAACGCAGGACCCGGCTCTGGTGCTGGTGGCGATCGAATACATCAGGCACGACATCATGTTTGCAGAAGTGACCAAGGAGCTGGGACCGGAGAAAGTGGAAGCGCTTTGGAAAAATAAGGCCGAACTGTTCCACGTGGTGACGGGCAAGCGGTTCAAGAGATAGGGGGATATGGCAAGTGAGGGAGCAAGAAATACGTCTGAAGGCAGATGCGGCCATCGAAAGAGAAGATACCTTTCTCCAGGGAGTCAAGGACTGCATACCGACGTTGCTCGGATATTTGAGCATCGGCTTGGCAGCGGGGGTCGTGGAGAAGACAGCAGGCCTCAGCGTGGCTGAGATTGCACTCATGTCCATCTGTTTATACGCAGGCTCTGCCCAGTTCATCGCGGCAGGCATGATGGCAGCAAACGGGTCGGCATCCGCGATCATCATTACGATTTTCTTTGTAAACTTGAGACATATCCTGCTCAGTGCGGCATTATCGCCATACTTTCGGCATTTGTCTCCGGGGCGTAACATGCTGATCGGCTCTCTTTTGACCGATGAGACATTCGGTGTCGCCATCAACGAAGCGGCGAAGCGCAAGCGCATCAGTGAAAGATGGATGCACGGTCTGAATATAACCGCGTACCTCAATTGGATTCTTGCCAACATTGCCGGGGCTTATTTCGGGCAGTGGATTGCAGATCCGGAAAAGTTCGGTCTGGACTTCGCGCTGCCTGCCATGTTTATCGGACTATTGGTACTCTCCATGGTCAGCAGAAGCAAATGGCGGCTGGATATAGCGGTAGGAGTTAGTGCTGTCGTGATTGCGGTAGGAGCCTCCCTCCTTCTGGGCGGAAATATCGGGGTAATCGCGGCGACGGTGATCGCTTCCACGATTGGGATGGTGATTGAGAAATGGAAATAAGATGGGATGTCATGCTGATCATCCTGGGGGCAGCTCTCGTAACGTTCCTCCCGAGGGTTCTGCCGTTGATGCTGTTCAGCCGAATCGCGCTGCCGGAGTGGGGAGTGCGCTGGTTGAGCCATGTGCCGATATCCGTGATGGCGGCTTTGGTCGGTCAGGAGCTGTTTTTGCAGGATGGAAAATGGGCGCCCCTAACGTCAAATGTGCAATTGCTCGCAGCTATTCCGACATTCCTGGTGGCGATCAAAACACGCAGCCTGCTCGGAACGGTAGTGGCTGGCATCATATCGATCATGCTATTGCGTTATTGGGTGGCGTAGCCGCTTCTTGGAAAGCTCCGAAAATGAAGGAGCTTTTTTCTTTTTCTAATTTTAATACTTAACAAATAAAAATGTTTGTTATATTATGAATACATAGCATTTGGAAAAAGGAGGAATGGGTATGCAGCGATTGGTGGATTCCTATTTGGAGCTTGGCGTTGTGGGAATGGCAAGGGCAGCAGCATCGGGATGGTTCGGGGGGCATTATGGAGCGGCTTTGCTGGCTGGTTATTTCATGACGCGCGAGCACGATTTGCCCGAGCATGTCATCGAAGGAATCGAGCGCACTTGTGAAGCATATCGGGAACTGAAGCCGGAGTGGTTCCTGTCTTTGGAGCAGAACGAAGAAGCAGATCCCGCTCTCTTGCAAAAGGTCTTGTCGGGCCTGGAGGAAAACGTGAAGCAGCTGCGTACATCAGGCCATGGGCTCGCGCTAGGTGTCCTCGCCCTGAAAGCGCTGCGTGAGCGTCCAGACCTGATCCGTCCGACGATAGTGGAGGGCCTGGCTACTCTCTTGAAAAAGACGACGGAAGACAGGTGTGACCGATATTGGGGGATTCCCAATTACTTTGAAGTGACGGCAGCGGATATCCGGGACATTCCTGAGTACGATACGACATTGGAGATGGCGAAAAGGACGTTTGAGGAATTGCCACCGGTCGTTCCAGGGCGTGTCATAGACGGGGTCATGTACTTTTTCTCTGGAGAAGTAGACCACAGTATCACGCATGCCCAAGCTTTGACCGATCTGGAGCGTTTCGGGTATGGTGAGTTTACAGCCAAAGGCATGCGAAATCATCGAGTGCAGCTTTACCTCGATCGGCAGATGCCCGAATTCGTTTTGCAGGATGAAGTAACAGAACCAGCCTTTGAAAAAATTACGTCCCCTGACTATTGGGCAAAGACGTACAGCGATCCTCATGCACTCAAAGTGCCTTATGCAGCGCTGGATTTGCTCAAACGCCTACCGAAAGAGGCGCAGGCGAAGGCGGAACGTGACGTATGCAAGCTTTTGACCCTCATGGATTAAGTCAGGAGGAAAGGCCCAACCGCTGCGAAGGGATACAAAAAGGGAGACCGCTATGGATCTCCCTTTTCTCATTTCCCTTAGAAGTTCGGAATGACGGTCGTCGTCGATTCGCGGTTGGCAAAGTAGCTTTTGTGTTCGATGAGGGCATCGCGGACCACGTCTTCGTTGATGACCATTCCGATTCCTGGGGCAGTCGGCACGTCCAGGACACCGGGAGCAGCGAAGTCGATCATCGGGGTGACGACATCGGCTGCAAAGTAGCGGTGAGAAGGAGAAGTGTCCCCTGGAATCGTGAAATTGGATAGCGAGGCGATCGCAATGTTGTGAGCGCGCCCGATTCCGACTTCCTGCATGCCGCCACACCAGACCGGGATGTTGTGCGCCTGACAGAGGTCGTGTACCTTTTTCGCCTCGGTCAGTCCGCCTACGCGTCCGATCTTGATGTTGATGATCCGGCAGCTGCCCAGCTCGATGGCTTTGCGTGCATCCTCGACCGTGTGGATGCTTTCATCGAGGCAGATCGGCGTCTTCAGCTCGCGCTGCAAGGTCGCATGGTCGATGATATCGTCATGGGACAGCGGCTGTTCGATCATGATCAGGCCGAATTCATCCAGCTCTTTGAGCAATTGGATGTCTTTGAGCGTGTATGCGGAGTTGGCATCTGCCATGAGAGGTACATCCGGGCCGAATTTTTGGCGGATCGCGCGCATCGGCTCCACGTCAGCACCTGGCTTGATTTTCACTTTGATTTTTTTGTAGCCGTCGCGGATAAAGCCGTCTACACGCTCCAGCAGTTTTTCGATGGTCGGCTCGATGCCGATGCTGACCCCGACATCGATCTGCGCACGAGTGCCGCCCAATGCCTGTGAGAGGGAGATGCCGTTCATCTTGGCATACAGATCCCAGATAGCTCCTTCCAGGGCAGCTTTGGCCATATTGTTGCGGCGCATCCATGAAAACAGGCGGGACACATCGTCGGGATGCTCGATCTCGCGGGTAAACAGCTGCGGGATCAAATATTTCTCGAGCATGTACCAGACCGTGTCGACATCTTCTTCATTGTAGACTGGGACGTCCATCGCTACGCTTTCCCCGAAGCCAACGTAAGGGCCGCTGTAAGCACGGACGAGAACGCATTCTTTGTGCGTCTCGAGCCCCATGCTTGTCACAAACGGTGCAGTCAACGGGATTTTGATACGTTGCAGGTCAACGCGTTCGATTTTCATGATGATCACTCCTTGGCATTGGATTGATGTCAATCAGGCATGAAGCTCAAAGGTGGAAAGTACCGTTCGGGTCAGGATCTCGATTCCATCGAGCAGGGCTTCGCGATCAAAGGTCATGTGCGGGTGATGCAGGCCTGGCGTAAGGCCGCAGCCGAGGCCGAGCATCGTCGCGCGCAGATGAGGACGTTCTTTGGTGTAGTAATGGAAGTCCTCTGCACCGGGAGTGGAGATGGGAGCTTCGAGCTTGCCTGGGCCGAGCGTCTGCGTGATCGCTGCTGCCAGGATTTGTCGGGCTTCCTCGTTCACCTCAGCGGCATACACGCGCTCGGTAATCTCGTACTGCACCGGGACCTCATAGAGCTGGGCGATATGCTGCAGGATGTGCTCCACCTTGGTGAACAACGCATGGATGGCTTCGTTTGTCTGGGCCCTTAAATCCAGATGGAAGTGTGCCGAGCCAGGGATGATGTTCGTGCTTTTCCCGCCAGCAGACAGCTGTGTCATCTTGACGGAATACGGAATGAGCGGGTCCAGATGGATGCCTTTGAGCTGTTCCACGATCGCGGCTGCCACCTCGATGGCATTGACCCCGAGATGAGGACGCGCACCGTGGGCATCGCTGCTCTGAATGTGACCCGCAATCGTGCCTGCCGCGCCATGCAGAATAGCAGAGGCAGCCGTTCCGTTTGGAATTTCTTGAACAGGGCGTAAATGAACGCCGTAAAGGTAGTCAATCTCGTCGACGACCTTCTTGTTTACGAGGGTGAGCGCTCCATTCCCGGTCTCTTCGGCTGGCTGGAAAATGAGGCGCAGTCGACCGGGCAGCTGGATCTTCTCTGCATGCAGAACCATGAGGACACCCATCGCCATGGTCATATGCGCATCGTGACCGCAGGAGTGATTGGCGCGAAACACACCGTCTACTTCTTGCCATAGGGCGTCCATGTCGGCGCGCACCCCTACGGTAAGGGACTCGGGAGCAGCATGGCCATAGTCTCCCACGACCCCGGTCACATCCTCAAAGGTAGTAACTTGGCAACCGTGCTGGCGCAAAAAATCAGCGACAAACGAGGTAGTGGCTTCCTCCTGCCAACTCACTTCCGGATGCTGATGCAAGTGATCGAATAGAGAAAAGATGGCAGGCCGTAATTGTTCGATAGTAGTGCGCATGGTTCCTCCCTATGATGTTGGACCGATTTAGGTGATGCCGAGGTATACGGCGGTGATTAGCGCGACGCAGGCAATCAACGCCCAACCGAGCAGCAGCTTCCAGATGAATTTGACCCATTTTTCATAAGGGATACCAGCAACCGCCAAGTAGCCCATCAAGGCGGAAGAAGTCGGAATGATCGAGTTGGTGACCGAATCGCCATACTGGAAGGCGAGGACGGCGACTTGACGTTGGATGCCCAAGAGATCGGCAATCGGTACCATGATCGGCATCGTGGTCGCAGCCTGTCCGCTTCCAGAAGAAATAAACAGATTGAGTACCGCCTGGATCAGGAACATCGCAATGACGTTGATGGCGTCGGGCAGATGACCGATGGCCGAAGTGAGGGCGTAAATCATCGTATCGATGGTCTTCCCATCCTCCAGCACGACCGTGATGGCACGGGCAAAGCCGACGATCAAGGCACCGAATGTAACGGCTTTGGCGCCAGCTACGAAAGAGTCAAACAGGTTGTTGACGGAGAGTCCGCCGACGAGTCCCGCGACCAGACCCATGATCAGGAAAGAAGCAGTGAGCTCGGTCAGGAACCACTCGTATTTAAAAACACCGTAGACGTTGCAGGCAAGTCCGACGACCATGACCAGAAACACCAGCTTGTGGCGAATATTCAGCTCTGGAATGTCCATCTCTACTTTTTCTGAGACGGCTTGCTTTTCTACCTCATAGATCACGCTCTTGGTCGGGTCAGCCTTTACCTTGTAGGCATAGCGCATGACGTACCAAATGGCAAAGCCGAGAACGATGACGTAGATGACCGCACGGAATGCCAGGCCGGAAAAGAGGGGGAGCTGCGCAAGAGATTGGGCGACCCCGACTGTGAACGGATTGAGCATGCCGCCCATGAAGCCACTGGCTGCTCCCATGGTGATCATCGCGGTACCGGTGACGGCATCAAAGCCCATCGCACGAGCCAGCGCAATGCCGATCGGAACGAAGATAATGCTCTCCTCCGCCATCCCCATCGTGAAACCGCCGATGGAAAAGAGGAACATGGAAGCGGGGATCAAGAGCTTTTCCCGTCCCTCCAAATGACGTACTCCTTTGTGTATCCCGGATTCAATGGCCCCGGTGGAACGAATGATGCCAAAGACCCCGCTGACGATGAAGATGTAAAAAATGATTTGCGCACCTTTTTGCATCCCGTCTGGAATCGCTTTGAACATGTCAAAGAATCCGACAGGGCTGCTTTCGACTGGATGGTAGCTGTTGTTCACGACAATCGTTTTGCCGGAGGTAGCGTCCTTGATGCGCTCGAATTCTCCTGTAGGGAGCACATAGGAGGCCAGGGCTGCCAGGACGATCATGATAAAGAGAATGGCATAGGTATGAGGCACGGAAAAACGTTTTTTGGCCGGCGCTTTGGTCTGCGCAGGAGCCGGAGAATGATGCTGTGTAGCCATGAGGTCACCTCGCTTTTAATTGTTACAACTCGGTGAATAAGCAAGGGTCATGCCAAGATTCGACAAAGCTTGAAAATAGCGATTTCTCAGGCATTGCTTCACGGTCAACAACCATCCACCTGTTCCTTTAGGAATGTTTATTAGGATTAAGTCGACCTAATAGCGCCTAATAAACCTTGCAAAAGGCGTCAGATCCGGTCAAGGCTGCGGAGCATGTCGATCCCGTCCGGTGTGATCGTCGTGCCTTGCCGGGTCGTTCCGGAGCGGACCAAGCCTCTCTCCTCCAGCTGCTTTAGCTTGCCTCGCAGCGCGCTTTCCGTCCACCCCTTAGAGCGCAGGGCGGGAGCATGGGCGAGCTGGTAACGTCCGACTGGTCTGTTGGTCACATAGAATTGGTACAGGCACAAGAGCAGATCGACGTCTCTCTCGTCGGTTCCACGAAAAGCGGAGGCTGCTCCCAGGGACTTCTGTGCGAGGCGATCGGTTAAACGCTTGGGCAAATCATCGATGGTGATGACCGGCTTTTCTGATACGGCCAGAGCGTAGTCCACGACATTTTTCAGCTCACGGATATTCCCGGGCCAATCATGGCTAATGAGCAGCTCCATGACGTCAGCAGACCAGGTTTTGCGAACGCCTTGGCTGGTCAAATGATCCTCGATCAAAAGCGGTAGGTCGCTGATGCGCTCGCGCAAAGAAGGGATTTCGATAGGCAGCACCGCCAGTCGATAAAACAAATCCTCGCGAAATTGCCCTTGCTCCACAGCGGCTTCGAGATCGCGATTGGTGGCAGCAATGACGCGGCAATCTACGGACAAGATGCCTGTTCCGCCCACTCGGATCACCTGCTTTTCCTGCAGAACACGCAGCAGCTTGACCTGAATGGCGGAAGAAATATCCCCGATCTCATCGAGAAAAATCGTGCCTCCATCTGCCTGCTCAAACAGACCGGGCTTTCCGCCTTTGCGCGCACCTGTGAATGCGCCTTCCTCGTAGCCAAACAGCTCGCTCTCCAGCAGATTTTCCGGCAAGGACGCACAGTTGATGGCGACAAAGGGGCCGTTCTTGCGCAAGGAATGCTGGTGAATGGCATGAGCAAAAAGCTCCTTTCCCGTTCCGTTTTCACCGAGAAGCAGGATGGTCTGATTGTTCTTTGCCATCTTTTTGCTGATTTCCATCGCTTTCTGGATCGGCCCGCTCTTTCCTTTAATATCCGCAAAGCTGTAAGTGGCGGTATGCCCGCGCTGCACGAGCTGCGTCCTCAGCCTTTGGAGCTCGGTCACGTCCTTCAGGGTGCAGACAAAACCGAGTCGCTCGTGACGGCGTCGAATGCTTTGACTGCTGACGATAAATTGCTTGTGCGCCAGTGTGACCAATGTATCCTCCTGTCCCACGTGCTCGAAAAACGGCGTAAGGAAGCTGTGCTCCATCAGGACGGTATAAGGCTGACCGACGACAGAGTCGGCGTGAGGGCAGAACAGCTCGATCGCGACATCGTTGATAAAGGTGATTTGCCCTTCCTGATTGCAGGCAATGACGGGATCGCGGACTGCCTGGAATGTGGACTGGAGCTGGCTGTTGAGCTTTTGGACTTCGGCATAAGAAGTTCCCAGCAGCTTGGACAGCTCGGACATTTCCGCAATAAAAGCAGACAAATAGTTGCGTTCCCATTCGACGGGTACTCCTACCTTGCGCCCTACATCAATCAGGTCGTGAATGTGGATTTTGCGGAATCCCAGATCAATCAGCTCCAAATGGGGAGGCGGCGGAACATCCGGGATGCTCATGATGACAGCGTACTGAAGGCTGGGGTCATCAAATGTACAGTCGGGATGAAACGGAATATAGTTCAGATGATCGACGTTTGCTTCCTTCAGGTTTTCGATGACCTCCTGGGCGGTGACGGGAGAGTTGTTCATGACGGGAACCGTCGTGCCAGGTGGAATCTGCATCAATGCTTTGAGTTTTCGCAGCTCAAAGTAGCGGTTCAGGACCGTGATGGGAACCGCGTCTGCCACTGCCTGCCGAGCGATGGTGAAGAGTTCCGGCGACTTTGTCGTGAGAAAAACATGAGCGGCCTCGTGCAGATCGGGGATGTACTGGTGACTCGCAAACCCGATGACGCGACAGTAGGGTTCGAAGTACGCTTTTAATTCCTGGAGCAAAAACTCAAGGGTATCCGTGCCTTTGGCAATCAAGACAATGGTGTTTTCCATGCTGCACCGCCTTTTTCCAAATCAGTTGCCTCCATGATAGCACACGAAGTGTCACCGGATGGAAAGACAAGGCTCGCTCGAACATGCGAAAAATATGATTTAATAGAAGGAGAGACGAAGTCACTAGGGTCAGGGGGAATCTTCATGGATAACACATTGGTGCCAGAAGTGCTGCAAATGATCGGGGAAGTCGTGCCAGATGGTGTATCCATCGCCATATCTGACGGTTCGCATTACCTGTACTATCAGCCAAGTGCCGTCATTGATCTGAAAATCATGCCAGGCGATACCGTGCCTGTGGGTTCAGCTACCTATAAAGCGCTGCAAGAGATGGGAAAAGTCGGTCATTATGTGGAGAGCCGGATATTTGGCGTGCCGTATTACGGCCTGTCTCTGCCTCTGGTCAGTCACGGACAAGTCATGGGGTGCATTACGGCGATTTATGCACCGCAAGCTTTGCCGATGGCAGCCCCGGAGCCTAGCGTTTCCTTTTTGATCGGCAAGGATGAAGATGGCTGGCGGCCACTGTCTTTAAGCGAGATTGTGTACATCAGCTCCAACGACGGGAAGACCTTTTTGCACACGACGACAGGCTCGTATGCGAATAAGTTTTCCATGTCTGAACTCGAAGGAATGCTGCCTCAGGGCAAGTTTGTTCGCTGCCACCGTTCTTACTTTGTGAATGTGGAATCGATCGGATTCATTCATCCTCATTTTCACTCTACGTTTATGCTGGAAATGAAGGACAAGCAAAAAACAAGAGTACCCGTCAGTCAAACGTATTCCAGCTCGTTTCGGCAATTATTGGGTTTTTAAGTCCGTTCTGTTGAGAACGATTCGCGGCTTAATTTTCTGGCTTTTCCTCCGATTATTCTGCTTTGCGTGAAATCGAGTGCCCGCTCAGATTGGATGTGCTAGTGTAAATACACAACAATTCGAGAACGAACAACATACGGGGGGTCACTATCATGTGGGAGCGCTTACGCGATAAACGAATGGCAGAAAAAATCGTGACAGCAGAGGAAGCTGCAAGCTGGATCGAAAATGGCATGACGATCGGGCTAAGTGGCTTTACGCGAGCTGGGGATTCCAAAGTCGTGCCGGTCACGCTGGCAGAACGGGCAAAAAATGAAAAAGAACCTTTCGGGGTGAACGTATATACAGGAGCTTCCATGGGAGCAGATGTGGATTCGATCATGGCAGAAGCGGGGATTGTCCTGAAACGACTGCCATTCCAAGCCGATGCGACCATGCGCAAAAAAATCAATGACGGCAGCATCATGTTTGTAGACCAGCATTTGTCGCATACTGCTGAGCTGATTCGGAGCGGTGCTCTGCCAGCGATTGATTATGCCATTGTGGAAGCGGTTGCAATCACGGAGGATGGAATGCTCATCCCGTCCACATCTGTGGGCAACTCCAACATCTTCGTCGAGCAAGCCAAACACGTGATCATTGAACTGAATCTGGCGCAGACAGATGCACTCGAAGGCATTCATGATATTTACACCCCAGCGGGGCAAGGGGAGCGGGAACCGATTCCACTCGTGGCGGTCGATCAACGGATCGGGACTTTGGGTATTCCTGTGGACCCTGAAAAGGTAAGAGGAATTGTCGTAACCAATATTTCCGATTCTCCTTCCTCCATCGTCAAACCGGATGAAGAGACAGCTCAAATCGCAGCGCACCTGATCGAGTTTTTGCGTCAGGAAGTGAAAGAAGGCCGCTTGCCGCAAAACCTCGCTCCGCTGCAATCCGGAATCGGGTCGGTTGCCAATGCGGTGTTCAACGGATTTTTGGACTCGGAGTTCACCGATCTGACCGTATACTCGGAAGTGCTCCAGGACGCAGTATTTGATCTGCTCGATGCCGGGAAAATCGCTTTTGCCTCTGGCTGTTCGATTACGCTGACAGATGAGAAGATGAAGCACGTGACGGAAAACTTCGCCAACTATCGCGACAAGCTCCTCCTTCGTCCACAGGAGATCACGAACCATCCGGAGATTATCCGTCGTCTGGGGCTGATTGCGATCAATACCGCGATCGAGGTCGACATCTACGGAAATGTAAACTCCACCAACGTATCCGGTACGAAAATGATGAACGGTATCGGCGGATCGGGTGATTTTGCCCGTAATTCGCGTCTGGGGATTTTCGTCACCAAGTCCATCGCAAAAGGCGGGAACATCTCCAGCGTCGTACCATTCGCATCCCACGTGGATCATACCGAGCATGACGTGGACATCATCGTGACCGAGCAAGGACTTGCTGACCTGCGTGGGTTGGCTCCACGCGAACGGGCACTGAAAATCATCGATAACTGCGCACATCCGATGTATCGCGGTCAGCTGCGTGCTTATTACGAGGAAGCACTCACTCGCGGCGGCCATACACCGCATGTATTGGAAAAGGCGTTCTCCTGGCACGTGCGCTATGCCGAGGAAGGAACCATGCTGGAAAAACAACCGGCTTTGGCTCGATAATCATCAATAAGGCGATGCCCGATAGGTAGGGGCATCGCTTTTTTCATTTCTGCCGAACATACTGCTCGTCCTTCATGAAGAGCCGCCAGAAGTAAATAAATCCCGGGACCAGAATAGCAAAGCCGACCAGATAGCAAATAAACAGGGCGTGGAAGGTATCGGGATGCGTAAAGCTCGACTCGATCGTGACATGTGGATAGACGATGTACGGGAGGCGCGCCGCCCCGTAGGCATAGCTGGCGAGCAAGTATTGGATCGTGACGGCAACGACTGCCAAACGGGGCATATGGAAGATCAAGCGCCGCTCAGGAGGGAGTAGCACCGCGATATAGCCGACAAAGAAAAAGAGCACGGATGCGATGAGCCAAGGCATATAGGCGAGGATGCGGTCGTACAGCCACGTCGCTTCGATCTGCATGGTCACGACCGTCAAGACCGCCATGAGCAGGGTGATGGGCCCGAGCAAGGTCGCATCCCTCCGGTAAACGGAATACGCCTGGTGTGCACCTGCCACGTAGGAGTAGTCCGCGAGCAAAAGGGAGGAGAGCAGCAGCGTGCTGCTGACGGCTAGCCCTATGTAGGCATATACGTGCGGGCTGGTAAAGAAGAGCGACCAGTCCAGATGCTCGATGCCGTCCGTGGCTTGAATAAAGCCGCCCTGAGTGACAGGCAGGACGCTGATCAGCAACGCGGGCACCAATATGCCCGTGATGCCCGAGACGATGCTAAGGGTTTTGTCGTACTTGTGGATCAGGTGAGAGAAAACCATGAATGCGCTGCGGATCAGCATCAGCAGCAGGACGAGACTGCCGGGGATCAGCAGCACGGACCCGAGTGTGTAGGTGGCTCCGGGAAAAAAGGTGACCAGCGCGACGACTATCAGCACAATGAAGACGTTGACGACTTCCCACGAAGGGGAAAGGTAACGGTTGGCGATGGACGTGGCTTTGGTCTTTTCGCGGTTCAGGTAGATCATGGACCAAAAGCCTGCCCCAAAGTCAAAAGAGGCGGCCACGGAGTAAATCACGACGAAGATCCACAGCAGGGTAATGGCAATGATGGTATCGGTCATGTCATGCAGGCCTCCGGGATCAAGGATTACTCAGCCGTACGCTCTCGTGGCTGGTCATGGGGGTCCAGCTCGAGAGGATGCCGGCCGAAATAGCTGCGAAAGACGAGCAGCGTGACAATCGCCAAAAATAGATAGACGGCCAAAAAGATCCAGAAAAACGTGGAAACTCCGGCAGCCGCAGTGGCAGCGTCGACCGTTTTCATGACGCGGTAAATGACCCACGGCTGGCGTCCTGTGCAGGCAAATATCCAGCCGAATTCAATTCCTAGCAGTGCGAGCGGACCGCTGGCGACAAATATCCAGAGCACCCAGCGGGGAAACTCGGAGCGCCTCAGCAGCTTCTTCCAGGCAAATCCGAGGAAGCCGACCACGATCAACAGGCTCCCGATGCCGACCATCCCGTTGAAAAGCGTATGGATGTAGAGCGGCGGCCACAGCTCTTCAGGGTAGTCATTCAAGCCGACGACGACTTCATCAAACCGGTTTGCCGCCAAAAAGCTCAGAGCCCATGGAATTTCGATGGCGTACTTGACTTCCTTTGTCTCCCGATCGGTAAAGCCTCCTATGGCTAGCGGTGCGTACGCTTGTGTCTCAAACAAGCCTTCTGCGGCGGCGAGCTTCTCCGGCTGATACTCGTGCAAGAGCTGAGCGGATTCATGGCCGTTCAACGCTGTCAGGAGAGAGAAAGAACCACCGACGATCAACCCGAGCAGCAAGGCTTTTTGATGGTACCGGTAGACTCGGCCACCTTTTTCCGAACGCAGCAACTTCCACGCCGCCACACCCGCGATCGCAAATGCTCCCGTCATATACGCCGAGACGGTGACATGGCCAGCGGTGACAAAAAAGCTGGGGTTGAAAAAGGCAGCCCACGGGTCAACATCGACGATCTCTCCGTTGCTGATGCGAAAGCCCGCCGGAGTGCCTTCAAAAGCGTGGACATTGGTAATCAAAATGGCAGATGCCGTGGCTCCCACCAGCACCATAAACACGCTGAGCAGGCGCATCGCGGGGGAGAGGCGATGAGCTGCGTACACGTAAATGGACATAAACAAGGCCTCGAGGAAAAAAGCGAAAATCTCGATTTGAAAGGGCAGCGAGATGACTTTTCCCACGACCTCCATAAAGCCTGGCCACAGAAGGGAGAGCTGCACCCCGGAGATGGTGCCCGAGGGAATGGCGACGCCGAGCAGGATCGCTTGCGCTTTTGTCCAGCGTTTCGCCATAGTCTCGTAATCGCGGTCTTTGGTGCGCCAAAAGAGCAGCTCGACAAGCAGGATCATGAGAGGAAGTCCCACACCGAGAGTGGCAAAAATAATATGAAAGGCCATGGTTGTCCCAAAGGCGGCTCTCGTCATAACGATGTCTTCCACGGGGCAGCTTCCTTTCTAGTTCACACCTGAATTGTTAGGGATTCCCTGATAATGTCCCAAGAGGGGGGAGCGATTATGCAAAAGACGTTATTAGAAAATTAGAAAGAGAGAGATATTTCTTTCGTCTTTTCGTGTAGATTCGTGTAGAATCCCGTTACGATATGTCTAACAAATAGAGAAAAGAGGGGGATTCTGGTTGATCAGTTTTCATCAAGTGAACAAACATTACGGAAGCTTCCATGTCTTGAAGAACATTAACCTGCACATCAACCAGGGCGAAGTCGTCGTTGTGATCGGGCCTTCCGGTTCGGGGAAGAGCACGATGGTTCGGTGTATCAATCGATTGGAAACGATTACAAGCGGCGAGCTGGTAGTCGACAATGTGAAGGTAAACGACAAGGACACGGACATCAACAAGCTGCGGCGCGATATCGGCATGGTCTTCCAGCATTTCAACCTGTATCCGCACAAAACCGTGCTGCAGAACATCACGCTGGCTCCCACCAAAGTGCTGGGCATTCCGGAAAAGGAAGCGATCGAGACAGCGATGTACTACTTGGAAAAAGTGGGTATTCCTGAAAAGGCTGAAAAATACCCGTTGCAATTATCGGGAGGACAGCAGCAGCGCGTGGCGATTGCCCGCGGGTTGGCGATGAAGCCGAAAATCATGCTGTTTGACGAACCAACCTCAGCGCTCGATCCGGAGACGATCGGCGAAGTGCTGGATGTCATGAAACGCTTGGCGCAGGAAGGCATGACGATGGTGGTCGTTACCCACGAGATGGGCTTTGCCCGTGAAGTAGCGGACCGCATCGTATTCATGGACCAAGGACAGATCCTGGAAGAGTCCACTCCTGAACAATTTTTCGCCAGTCCTCGTGAAGAGCGGGCACGTCTGTTCTTGAGCCGCATTTTGAATCACTAGTTTTCTGCCGCAAAGGTATCAAGCTTTCAAAACATAGAGAAAAGGGGCATTCACATGAAAAAAAGCGTTTGGAAGAAAGTAACGGGCTTGGGCCTGGTATTGATGCTCGGCGCAAGCGTTTTGGCAGGCTGTGGCGCGGGCAAGACCTCCGAGGGTGCAAACCAGGGCGGACAGGCAGCTTCTGGAGCAGCAGCTAGCACCGTGGCGAAAATCAAAGAAAGAGGCAAGTTCGTTGTTGGCGTGAAGTATGATCTGAACCTGTTTGGCTTGAAAGACCCTGCTTCCGGAAACGTAGAAGGCTTCGACATCGACATCGCCAAAGCAATCGCCAAAAAAGTACTGGGCGATGAAAACAAAATCGAGCTGAAGGAAGTCACTTCCAAAACGCGGATTCCGATGCTCAAAAACGGTGAGATTGATGCCATCATCGCTACAATGACCATCACGGAAGAGCGGAAAAAGGAAGTGGATTTCTCGGATATCTATTTCATGGCGGGTCAATCCCTTTTGGTGAAAAAGGACAGCCCGATCAACGGACTCAAAGATTTGCAAAAAGGCATGAAGGTTTTGACTGCCAAGGGCTCCACTTCTGCGAAAAACATTCGTGAAAAAGCGCCAGACGCAGAAGTGCTGGAATTTGAAAACTACGCGGAAGCCTTCACTGCACTGAAAGCGGGACAAGGCGACGCACTGACCACCGATAACGCACTCTTGTACGGCATGGCCAAGCAAGATCCGAATTATCGCGTAACCGAAGAGACCTTTACCGAGGAGCCTTACGGAATCGCGATCAGCAAAGGCGATGCGGAATTCGTGAAGACGGTGAACGATTTGTTGAAAGAAATGAAGGACAATGGTGAATACGACAAGATCTACGAAAAATGGATCGGCGAAAAACCGAAAAAGTAAAGCGGTAGGACTTCAAGAAGGATGAGCGGACACCCTACCGCTCATCCACTTATTTCTAACTGGCAAAGGGGGATCGACTACAGAGATGATTGATATGTCCATCCTGTTTGATCACTGGGATATGTTTCTCCAAGGATTCGGCAACACGCTGAAGGCCAGCTTGCTTGCACTCATTGGGAGTTTTCTGTTAGGTACGCTCATGGCCGTGTTCCGGATTGCGCCCGTGCGCCCTCTCAACTGGCTGGGGACAGCGTATGTGGAATTCATCCGCAACATCCCGTTAATTCTCGTCGTTTTCATATTCTTTGTCGGGCTTCCTGCCATTGGTATCCGCTTGGAATCATTTGTTGCCGGGACTCTGGGGCTAACCGTTTACACGGCAGCTTTCATCGCGGAGACGATTCGTGCGGGAATTCAGGCTGTACCCAAAGGACAAACGGAGGCAGCTCGTTCATCAGGGCTTACCTATGTCCAAACCATGCGTTACGTCATTTTGCCGCAAGCGATCAAAATCGTCATTCCGCCCATGGGCAACCAGTTTATCAACCTGGTGAAAAACTCTTCCGTGCTGGGAGTGATTGCAGGTCTCGACCTGATGTATTTCGGCGACCTGATTTCGGCGGATACCTTCGTTACGTTTGACGTGTACATTTTTGTTGCCATTTTTTATTTGATTCTCACTCTTCCGCTGAGTCTGCTCGTAGGATACCTGGAGCGACGCTTGGCGAGAGCAAGATAAAAGGAGGGTAAACCATGGACTTTATCGGCGCATACGCTCCCAGTCATCTTACCTTCCTGCTTGAAGGTTTTTGGGTCACATTGCAAGTGGCTTTCCTGTCCATCGTTCTCAGCTTTGTGGTCGCGACCATCGTTGGCGTCCTGCGTTATGCACGCATTCCCGTGGTGTCACAGGTACTTACCACGATTGTGGAGCTGGTTCGCAATCTGCCCCTTCTGCTGATCATTTTCTTCACTTACTTCGCATTGCCGGAGGTAGGGATCAAGCTGGATAAGTTTTATGCGGCTATTATGGCACTGGTCATTTTTGAATCGGCCATGATTTCCGAGATCGTCCGCAGTGGTCTGAACTCGATCGAGAAGGGACAGATCGAAGCGGCCCGTTCCTCTGGGCTTACCTACATGCAAACACTCTGGCACGTCGTGCTGCCGCAAGCGCTTCGCCGTATGGTGCCGCCGATGGTGAGCCAATTCATTTCGCTATTGAAGGATACGTCGCTGGCAGTCGTGATTGCCCTGCCAGAGCTGATGAACCACGCTCAGATCATCAACGGCCGGAACGTGAACTACGTCATTCCGACATTCCTCCTGGTGGCTGTCATGTATTTTGTGGTGAACTATGCACTTTCCATCATCTCAAAGCGTTTGGAAAATAAGCACGCCTAATCTTTTACACTTTGCAGGTCTCCGATTCTCGGTACAATAGGAATGGGAGATCTTTTCTATTGGGAGAGGGGCGTCTATGAGAGAGCGTTTGGTGGTACTCCTCATCATCATGCTGGCAACCGCCTTCTTCGGGGAAATGAAGGTAAACCCTCTAGGGGGCTCTTTTCGTTTTTCACTGGGGATTGCCGCTTTCTTTTTTGGGTTGTTATGGTTTCAATCAGTGCCTGTGCTGCTGACTGGTTTTCTGACCGGGACGTTTATTCTCGGATTTCGGATTGGACTCGATCAAATCATCGGCCAAGCGGGATGGCTGGAAAGTCTGCAGGTCCATATGCCGTCTGCTTTCTATTACTTCAGCTTTTCTTTGCTCATTCATTTCATCCATGCGAGGCGGTATCTGGAGTCACCGTTGCTGCTTGGACTGATTGGAGCTTCGGTCGATTTTGCATCCAATATGGTGGAGCTGCAGGTGCGACATTTATTCAATCATTTTCCTCCCATCAGCTGGGAGAGCGTCTTCATGCTTCTCTTTTTTGGGGTCTTGCGCAGTTTTTTTGCCGTGGGTCTGTACAACAGCTTTTCGATTCGTCAGGTCCGGGCTGTAGGAGAAGTGCGCCAACAAGAGTTGGAAAAGCTGCGGATGATCAACACAGAGCTTTACGAGGAAGCATTCTACCTGCGAAAATCCATGTCTCATATGGAGGAAATCACGCGGGAGAGCTACCAGCTCTATACACGACTTCTCTCATCAGAAAATACAGAATCGTCAACGGCACTTCTGATCGCGGAAAATGTCCACGAGGTGAAAAAGGATTCTCAGCGTATGCTGGCGGGCTTGTCCAAGCTGATCAATCAGGAAGGACTGGATTCGCAGCTTTCCATCACGGAGCTGTGCGGACTGGTGATGAGAGCGAATCGAAAATATGCCGAAATGATGGGGAAAGATATCGAATTTTCTTTGAGGTGCGACGTAAATTTATGTACGAGCCAAATTTATGCACTGCTATCCGTATTGAACAATTTGGTGGCGAACGCGGTTGAGGCGATTTATTCCACCGGCTGGATTGAGCTTGTGGTGAAGCTGGATAAACGAAATATTCTTTTTCATGTAGTGGACAGTGGGCCAGGGATTCCTAGCGAGGAACGGGAGTGGGTGTTCAAACCAGGGTATACCACCAAGTTTGACCAGCACGGGAATGCCTCTACGGGAATCGGATTGACACATGCCAGAGGGATCGTGCACAGCTTGCAAGGAAGCCTGCAGATTATGAACGACTGGGGACCGACCACTCATTTTGCAGTGAGCCTCCCAACGGATCAACTTTTACGAAAGGAGGGGGTATGATGATACGATTTTTTCTAATCGAGGACGACCCTGTGGTGCGAAGGATGCTGGAGCGCATTATCATGGAAAGCAGCCTGGGGGAAATCGCGGGGCAAGCAAGCGACGGGATCGGCGTGTCCATCGATCAACTGTACGGTGTCGATGTTGTGCTGATCGATCTGCTCATGCCTGGCCAGGACGGAATTCAGACGATCAAAAAGCTGCGATCGGAAGGATTTGCAGGACGATTTATCATGGTGTCACAGGTGGAGAATAAAGAGATGATCGGCGAGGCGTATTTGCAAGGAATCGATACCTTTATCCAAAAGCCGATCAACCGGTTGGAAGTCATGTCTGTGCTGAGACGGGTAGCCGATCACCTTTCGCTGGAAGCTTCCTTGCAGTCCATCCGCAAATCCCTTCAGATCCTGGATGTGAAGGCAAAGGAACCCGCTGATCATGACAGCAAGAGCACGCTCTTGCATGGATCGGGTGGTTACGTGGGAAGCAGCCTGGAGCAAAAAGCTCGGCAACTGCTGCTGCAGCTGGGTATTGCCAGTGAAGCGGGGGCTCCTGATCTCTTGCTGATCATGCGTTGGCTGGGTCAGGAAGAGCAGAGGGGAGATAAGCTGCGCGAATTGCAGTTAAAGGAATTGTACACGCACATCCTGCATAAAGTGCATGGCGATCTGGATGAGCAATCGATCGTGAAAGAAGTGCGTGCGATGGAGCAGCGCATACGACGCATGGTGATACAAGCATTTACTCATTTGGCATCACTGGGGCTGACGGATTACGCCAATCCTACCTTTGAGCATTTTGCCCCTCGATTGTTTGATTTTCAAGAGATTCGGGTGCGCATGCAGGAATTGGAGGCAGGAGAAAAAGCGACGAAGTGCCGAATTAGTGTGAAGAAATTTTTATCTGTCTTTCTATTAGAGGCGAAAGCATAAGGAAAGGGCACCCCAGAGAGAAGGATCTACTCTGGGGTGCCCCTTTGTTTGTAAGTGGAAGAGTAAAATGATTATTTCCGATACAGCGGATAATCGACTTCGGTTGGCACCTGAATGAGTACCACTCGAAGCGGTGTGTTCTCAGAGGCTGCATACACCAATTTCCCGTCCACATCAGCGGAGGACACGACAAAATCGCCTGTGTTCATCGATTTTGCATCCTGAAGATTGTCGCTTTCGACTCGCCCGTCTCCTTCGACCACAACGACTGCATGGCTGTAGCCTGCGGGAATGCTCACGGGGTAGGATTGGCCTGCCGGGATCGTGATATCGCTCATAAGGGAATCCGTGACGAGCTGGATCGGTGTGTCGGGTCCGATGATCCGTTTGATCTGAACTCCATCTGAGACCTCAGCCGGAAACGCTTCATGATCGTACTGATTGTAGGTCGGAGGACGTTTGACCGCTGTTGCCAGATGGGGCTCAAACCAGATTTGGAACAGCTCCGAATCCTGGCTCAGCTCTTCCGCATGGTGGGCACCGGAACCGGTCTGCATGATCTGGACGCCGCCAGTCGTTACTCTTTGTACATTGCCCAAAGTATCGCGGTGACCGACTGTGCCGTCCAAGACATAGGTCAAGATCTCGAAGCCGGAATGCGGATGCAATGGAATTTCGAATGTATTCAATGATTTCGCCCAAGCCCAGTAAAAGAGGGGACCTACCCGGGTTACAACCGATCCTTCACGGGGAAAGCCAATCGGTTTATTTTCCACGATTTCACCGTCGCCAAAATGCCCTTTTGCTTGTTCATCTCGTGTATAGACGCGGATATCCATGTTTTCTGCCTCCTTTAGTCAAGTCATTGGCGCCCCAGCGAGAAGAGGGGGATTAAAGCAGAACGTATGCGCCAGGTCCGATCAAAGCGACACCGATGGCTACTGCAATCAGAGCCAGGTTGTATTCATAACCGTTTTGCGTTACCCAATATCCATTTTGACCGTGGACCTTTACAATCGCAACCAGCATGGTGAAAGCAATCAAAATCGCTCCAATCCAAGTGCCGACACCAGCAGCGAACAACAGACCGCCTACGAGCTCACCCAAACCTGCGAGCAGTGCCATCATGACGCCAGGTTTGACCCCGATGGAATCCAACCAACCGCCCGTTCCTTTCAAGCCATAACCGCCGAACCAGCCAAACAGTTTTTGTGTACCGTGAGCAGCGAACGTCAGACCAACAACCAAACGAATAATGAGCAAACCGAGATCCATCATTTTCAATCACTCCTAAATTAGTTTGAATTATAGTATTTTAAATTTGAGATATTGTGGCTGTAGAAAGCCTCAAAGCGAGGCTTTCTTTCCATGGCAAAGCATTCTTAGAATGTTTCAGCCAGTTTCGCAGCTTTTGTAACGCCTTCAGAAACGATTGCTTCTGCTTTGTCAGGGAATTGGTTGTGGCCTTCTACGATCACCTCAGTGATGTTGGAAACGCCCCAGAATCCGAGCAAGGTGCGAACGTATTTGTTAGCCATTTCAATTGCAGCCATAGGGCCTTCGGAGTAAACGCCACCACGTGCGCTCAGCAAAGCCACTTTTTTGTCGCCCATCAGGCCTACAGGGCCTTCAGCAGTATATTTGAACGTGATGCCTGCTTGGGACAGGTAGTCCATGTACGTGTGCAGAGGAGCTGGTACAGTGAAGTTCCACATTGGGAACGCGAAAACCACTTTATCTGCTTCAGCAAATTGGTTCAGGTATTTTTTAACCAGATCAGCGCCTTTTTGCTCTTCTGCGCTCAGTTCCATACCGCGGCCTGCTTTGAACATAGCAGTCAACAGATCGTTGCCGTAGTAAGGGAGGTTTTCTGCGAACAGATCCAGCTCGACTACCTCATCGTTTGGATGCGTTTCTTTATAAGATTGAGCAAAAGCTTCGTACAGCTTTACGCTGACTGCTTGCTCCACTGGGCGGTCGTTCGCTTTAATTAAGAGTACTTTACTCATGGAATGTTTATTCCCCTTCCTTTTTGTAAGTAGCTTACTTTTGTTTGTAAATCTTGATTTTAAGATTATTATGCCTTGGAGATTTTGTCAAGGTCTTTTTTTGAGACCAATCGAGCCGCTCAAGCTAGTAGCTTTCCTGAGCAGCGCGACCCAGTTTTTTCAGCAATTGAATAGCCTGACGTTGTTCCTCTGGCGAAAGGCCGCTGACTGCCTTTTCAATCGCTTGCTTGTGGGAAGGAAAAATGTCGGCCAGTAATTGCTGGCCTTTTTCCGTCAGCTCTGCGTAAATGACACGGCGATCCTCTAAACAAGGCTTGCGAATGAGCAATTCCTTCTTCTCTAGTTTGTCCACGACATAAGTGATATTTCCGCTGGAGATCAGGATCTTTTCCCCAATCTGCTGCAGTGGCTGGGGACCTTTATGGAAGAGAACCTCCAGTACGCCAAACTCGGTAGGATTGAGGCCATGCTGGCGAATATCACGATTGGTATGGGCCGTGACCCAGTTGTACGATCTCGATAATACGACCATCAGATCGAGGGAATCATCTCGGATGAACTTGTCCGACATCATGCCCCTCCTTTCTGTTTACCATTTATCAAGAATTTGCGATATCTTGAATTTGAGATAATGATACCTGAATCTCCCCATGCTTGTCAAACAAAACCCTGACCTAGGAAAGCAGTGTCAGGGCTTAGAGGGTGGATTGATCAATATTCGATCTTCGTTACCTCTTCTAATGGAGAGAGGGGATTTTCCTCTGCTTCCTCCAGCTCATGCTGCAGCAAACGTTGGTTACCCTCACTGGAGAGGTCGAAGTAAAAGTATTCGGGCGGCTCCTTTTGCTTTTGCTTTGGACGTTTTTCTGGCATGATATCCTCCTTGTTTTTTCTTATTGTTCTCAAATCGAAGGGATTCATCCATAGATGCCATCTTCAGGTGCATACATTTCCATAGAAACGGTTGAACTTTTGCAAGGAATGAATTATTGTTAAAAGGGTTAAGTAATTTTGGTCTGAGGACGAAGGGAGGGAAAAGTGATGATGGACACTGTTTTCGCGATGGTCGAGGCGTTGGTAAAAGCACCCAGACTGCTTGGGGATTTGCGTGCAACGGGATCAGTCTGCCCTTTTTTTGGCATGCCAATTTCATACGAAAACAGGTACCGGATGCTTTTGCCCCTCGATAGCTCACACTTTACTGCAAGCTGACTTCATGTGGATTGCTATATCGTGATGCGATTATTTATAGAAGACGCCGGTATTCTTACGGCGTCTTTTTTGCGTTCTCAAAAGGAGGTGAGGGTAGCCGAAGTATCACTCAAGCAGCAGGCAGTCCGAAGGCATCATCAAAAAAAACAGGAACAAAGGGAGAGAATCAATATGTCTCATACACAGGTAGCGGTAGTAACAGGAGCAGCAAGCGGAATTGGCAGGGCGACCAGCATCAAGCTTGCGGAAAACGGATATCGAGTGGTGCTTGTAGATTTCAATGAGGAATCAGGCAAGGAAACCCTGCAGCAAATTCAAAGCAATGGGGGAGTAGGCATTTTCGTGAAAGCAGATGTCTCGAACCCAGCCAATGTGGAAAACTATGTGAAGCAGGCCATGGATGAGTACGGGCGTATTGATGTCTTGTTCAACAATGCAGGGATCATTCAAAAGTTCGCTCCGTTTACCGAAGTGTCTATCGAGGAGTACGAACGGATCATGTCCATTAATTTGAAAGGCATTTTTCTGGGAATGAAATATGTCCTCCCGATCATGGAGCAGCAAGGAAAGGGAGCCATCGTCAATACAGCTTCCTCGGCCGGTATACGCCCTGAGCACAGCATCGCGGTCTACTCTGCCAGCAAGCATGCGGTGATTGGTCTGACGAAGGGAGCCGCAATCGAGTACGCGAAAAAGGGGATTCGGATCAATGCTGTGTGCCCCGGCGGGATTGAGACTGCGATCTTCAAGAGCGTGGCCGATACGTTTGCAAACGGTGGATACGTGCCGGAAGAGCTTTCGCCTATGCGAATGGGACGGCACGGTCAGCCAAATGAGATCGCAGAGGTTGTCCTATTCCTGGCTTCTGAAAAAGCGAGCTTCATGACGGGTTCCGTCGTTGCTGTCGACGGCAGTCTGACTGTGTAAAGGAAGTGCTCGTAGCGATAGGAGGTGCAAAAAGGCTGTCGAAAATCGGCAGCTTTTTTTGTACTGATAAGAGAATGATAAGATTCTTATCCAGTATAAGTGCATCCGCAAAAGGCTTGGCGCAGATAAATTTTCTAATTGAAGTCGGTTTGCAAAACTTTTGTTTGTGTGATAGACTTTTGTTTGTAAACGAAGCTGTGAATGCTATTTAGGAAGAAAGGAGGATGACCGTGGACAAAGAAATGCAGATTTTACAGCATATCCGCCACAATCCTTTTATCAGCCAGCAGGAGCTGGCAGACTTGATGGGAATCTCCCGTTCCGCTGTCGCAGGCTACATCGCTCAGCTGACCAAGCGGGGAGAGATCAAGGGACGTGCGTATGTCCTGCGAGAAGAGGGCTCGATCGCGTGCATCGGCGGAGCCAATCTGGACCGCAAAGCGCGCGGGAAACAGCAAGTGCGGCTGCATTCCTCCAATCCCGTCACGATTATGGAATCATGCGGAGGGGTGGCGCGGAACATTGCCGAGAATTTGGGCAGGCTGGGCTGCAAAACCTCTCTTTTTACCAGCATAGGTGAAGATAAAGAAGGGGAATGGATCCTGCAAGAGACGCGCAAGCACGGTGTCGACATCAGCCAGGTATGGCGCTTGCCAACCCAGCGGACAGGCACCTATACGGCTCTGCTGGACATCGACGGGGAGATGGTTGTCTCGCTGGCGAACATGGATATTTATGATGCGCTGACACCGGAAATGTATGCAGACAAGTGGTCTCATATCGCGGCGGCCCAAGCAATATTCCTCGATACAAACGTACCGGCCGATTGCTTGGCTTATATCATCGAGCGCTGCCGGGAAGAGAACATTCCGCTCTTTGTGGACCCGGTCTCTTCTGCCAAAGCCAAAAAGCTGCCACAGCGATTGGACGGAGTCGAAGCCATTTTGCCCAATCGGGAAGAGGCTGAGTTATTGGCAGGAATGAGCATCTCCAGCATCGAGGAGTGCGCCGAGGCTTGCCGCAAAATCAGGGAGCGCGGCGTGAAGCACGTCATCGTGACCATGGGAGAACAAGGCGTTTATTATCAGTCAGAGGATGTATCCAAGCATTTCACTCCGTACCCTACGGAGGTCGTGGATGTGACTGGTGCGGGAGATGCCTTTGCATCGGGATTACTGTACGGGTATGTGGGTGGCGAGTCCTTTGAACGAGCCTGCCAATTGGGGCTGGCTGCTTCTGCCCTGACCTTGAAGACAGAGCAGTCCGTATCCCCAATGCTGAAACCGGAACAGCTCGAGATGACCGTAGATCAATTCGAAAAGGAGCGATAAGCAATGAAACAATATATGACCTTCACAGAGGAAGTACGTCACGCCCTGGAAAACAATCTGCCGGTAGTGGCTCTGGAGACGACGATCATTTCGCACGGGATGCCATATCCGCAAAACATCGAGATGGCGAAAGAAGTGGAGCAAATCATCCGTGACAACGGGGCCGTTCCAGCCACGATCGGGATCATGAACGGAAAAATCAAGATCGGCCTGACGGAGAGCGAGCTGGAAGAGTTTGCGACCAACAAGTCCGTAGAAAAAGTAAGCCGCCGCGACTTCCCTTACATCCTCGCGAGCGGTAAAATCGGTGCGACGACGGTGGCAGCTACGATGATCGCAGCTGAACTGGCTGGCATTCATATGTTTGCGACAGGCGGGATCGGCGGGGTGCACCGTGAAGGAGAAATTACATGGGACGTTTCTGCTGACCTGACGGAGCTGGCCCAAACAAACGTTGCAGTCGTTTGCGCAGGCGCCAAGTCCATCCTGGACATCGGCCGTACACTGGAGTACCTGGAGACACAAGGTGTGCCAGTCGTAGGCTACCGCACCTCCGAATTCCCTTCCTTCTTTGCCCGTGAGAGCGGCTTTGGGGTAGACTTCCGCCTGGATACACCGGAAGAAGTGGGAACCTTGATGGATACCAAATGGAAGCTGGGCCTCAAAGGCGGCATGATTATCGCCAATCCGGTGCCAGAAGCAGATGCGCTGGATCACCAAAAAATCGAGGCAGTCATCCTGCAAGCGCTGAAAGAGGCGAAAGACAACAACATCGCCGGCAAAAAAGTGACACCGTTCCTGCTGGATAAAGTGAAACAGCTGACGGAAGGCAAGAGCTTGCAAACAAACATCGCGCTGGTGCGCCACAATGCAGAGGTAGCAGCGAAGATCGCGGTAGCGTATCAAGCCGCTGTCAATAAAGGAAATTAAAAGGGAAAATTGATGCTGCAGGCTCCTGAGAAATCAGGGGCTTTTTTTTTGCAAAAACCCCTTGATATACCCTGAGGGGGTATTGTATAGTTAGAGTGTAATAACAAGACAGCGATGGGGAACCATACTTATAAATATACCCCTAAAGGGTATCTGTAACGGAGGTATTCGCCATGAGTGCCAAAACAGCAGAAGCGACAGTTCCGATCTCAGGGATGACCTGCGCGGCATGTGCTTTGCGCATAGAGAAGGGCCTGAACAAGCTGGATGGCGTAGAGTCAGCCAACGTGAACCTCGCATTGGAAAAATCGACGGTCGTTTATGATCCGGCTGTTACGAATCTGGATCACATCCGTGGAAAAATCGAAGCTCTCGGTTACGGGGTCGTGGCAGACAAGATTGAGCTGAACATAACCGGCATGACCTGCGCAGCGTGCGCCACCCGAATTGAAAAAGGGTTGAACAAATTGCCCGGAGTCTTAAAGGCCAATGTCAATCTGGCGTTGGAGACAGCAGTGGTGGAGTACGATGCTGGTCAGGTCGGCGTAGCCGATCTCATTCGCCAGGTCGACAAGCTGGGTTACGGCGCTGAACGCAAGGAAGAGGGGAAAGAACAGGAGCAGGTAGATCGTCGGCAGATGGAAATCAAGCGGCAGACAAAGAAGTTTTGGTTCTCCTTGCTCTTATCCCTTCCGCTGCTGTGGGCGATGGTGAGTCACTTCTCCTTCACCTCGTTTATCTGGCTGCCGGATGCTCTGATGAATCCATGGGTCCAGCTTGCCTTGGCCACACCTGTGCAGTTCATTATCGGTGCCCAGTTTTACGTAGGAGCGTACAAGGCACTGCGCAACAAGAGCGCCAATATGGATGTGCTGGTCGCCCTCGGGACTTCCGCCGCTTACTTTTACAGTCTGTATGTGGCGATTTCCTCCATCGGCACCCATGCGCACATGCTTGAGCTGTACTTTGAGACCAGCGCGGTGTTGATCACATTGATTCTGCTGGGCAAATTGTTCGAGGCCAAAGCCAAAGGACGTTCCTCGGAAGCGATCCGCAAGCTGATGGGCCTCCAGGCCAAGACGGCCGTCGTCGTACGGGATGGCGAGGAAATGACCATTCCGGTCGAAGATGTGAGGCTGGGGGATATCGTCCATGTGAAACCGGGTGAAAAAGTCCCCGTCGATGGGCTGGTGCTGGAAGGACAATCCGCTGTAGACGAATCCATGCTCACGGGGGAGAGTATCCCGGTGGATAAAGCAGCAGGAGACAATGTCATTGGTGCCACACTCAATAAAAACGGCTTCCTGAAAGTACAAGCGACCAAAGTCGGCAAGGAAACAGCGCTGGCGCAAATCATCAAGGTCGTGGAGGAAGCCCAGGGCACCAAAGCACCGATTCAGCGGCTGGCGGACAGCATTTCGGGTATTTTTGTCCCGATCGTGGTCGGCATTGCGGTTCTGACCTTTCTCGTCTGGTTCCTCTGGGTACTCCCCGGAAACTTTGCGGAGGCGCTGGAAAAAGCTATTGCGGTACTCGTGATCGCCTGCCCTTGCGCCCTCGGACTCGCGACGCCGACGTCCATCATGGCGGGTTCGGGCCGTGCTGCAGAGCTGGGTATTCTATTCAAAGGCGGCGAGCATCTGGAAACAGCTCACCACCTGGACACCATCGTTCTCGATAAAACTGGCACGGTGACCAAAGGCGAGCCGGAGCTGACGGATGTCATCGCGTGGGAGATCGCGGAGGAGCAGCTGCTCAAGCTCGTTGGCGCTGCCGAGAAAAACTCGGAGCATCCACTGGCGCAGGCAATCGTGAAAGGAATCGGCGAGAGGGGATTGGCCCTCGCGGATACGACTTCCTTTGAGGCGATCCCCGGCTACGGCATACATGCTGTGGCAGAAGGGCGTGAAGTGCTGGTAGGAACCCGCCGGTTGCTGGAGCGCGAGGGTATCTCGTTTGAACCAGTAGCGGAGACCATGCTCGCCCTTGAGAAATCGGGGAAAACGGCGATGCTCGCGGTCGTAGATGGCAAGCTGGCTGGTCTGATCGCCGTAGCGGATACCATCAAGCCTACTTCGAGAAAAGCGGTAGAGCGACTGAAAGCCATGGGGCTGACGGTGATCATGATGACGGGTGACAACCGCCAAACAGCCGAAGCGATTGCTCGTGAGGCAGGAATCGATCACGTCATCGCAGAAGTGCTGCCCGAGGGCAAAGCAGCAGAAGTGAAAAAGCTGCAGGCAGCGGGCAAGAAAGTAGCCATGGTCGGTGACGGAATCAACGACGCCCCTGCACTCGCTACCGCCGATATCGGAATGGCGATCGGCACCGGTACAGATGTGGCAATGGAAGCTGCAGATATTACCTTGATGCGCGGCGAGCTCACCAGTGTAGCGGATGCCATCGAGATGAGCAAACGCACGATCCGCAATATCAAGCAAAATCTGTTCTGGGCTTTTGCGTACAACACGCTGGGGATTCCTTTTGCAGCTCTGGGGTTCCTCGCTCCGTGGCTGGCAGGAGCCGCTATGGCCTTCAGCTCCGTGTCGGTAGTGCTCAATGCCCTGCGCTTGCAGCGAGTGAAGCTGTGACGGCAGGAAGGAGTGAAAACAGGCAAGAAGCGGCTTTGTCCGCATAATCATATGGAAAAAACAAAGGAGAGATCATCATGCAAACCATTACCCTGAATGTAGAAGGAATGTCCTGCAACCACTGCGTCAACACCATCGAGAAAACACTCAAAGAAATGGGTGCGGCTGGAAAGGTCAATCTGGCAGCGAAAACAGTCGAGGTTTCCTATGACGAGAAAGGCTTGTCGGTGGACGCCATCAAGGAAGCGATTGAAGAACAAGGCTACGACGTCGTGTAAGTTGAAGTCACCATGTAAAGGAATGAGAAACAGCCCTAACGGATCATCGTTAGGGCCGTTTTGTTAGGGTAATCGAAAAGCTCCGCCTATCATGCAGGCGGAGCTTCCTTTTTATCCAGAGGTTAAGCCATGTTTTTTTCGAGATCCTTGTCCAACACATACACTTCGATGCGTTCCCCCATCTTGGTGCTGATGTCACTGTGGCTGGACAGCACCTTGCATCCGGTATGTTTTTCTACGATCGCCTCGGATTCCTCGCTGTACATCTCGCGCAGAACCTCACGCATTTCCTTTACGATACGGCGGCCCTTGTCATGGGTGGACAGATGGCGTTCCTCTACCGTCAGCACACCTTTGAAACGGCAGATCACCATATCTCCGACGATGTACGTCTTTGCCTCTTGAGGTCCTCGCCCGATCAGGTCGCGCTGGAATTTGATAAAAGCCTCGCTAATCTCGGCTTCCAGCTTTTTTTTATTTGAGATGGCCAAGCGCCATACCTCCCACAATCGTCATTGTGCCTTATATTACTCAGGGGTCTTGGGCCTGTCAACTTGAATGGCACGGGAGGAAAAATGAAAAGCAATTTACTCGAAAATAAAAGAGAACTCACGAAATATCATGAGCGAATGAGGCTTGATGGTAATAAAGCGCTTACATCGATAAAGAATCCACAAATCGTGCAAAACAGACAAAAACAGGACATTAACAACCGGTTATGCCGGTCGTATAATGAGACTCGTAACCAACAATTGCAAATCTGGCCAAATCCCGGGGCACTCGGGAACGGAGGACCCAATCAGTAGGGGTTAATCTCACGCATCGTCGTGGGAGGGATGAGTAACTCTTTCGCCATCCTACCCGTCAGCTAACTTCGTCGGCTAAAGCGAGGGAGGTCTAAAGACCGCCTATTTGGATAGGCCTTTTTTGTTGCCTGATGGCACGGGAAGGCTGCGCTCCAATCATTCTGCAGGTCTTTTTGTTTTGCTCTCAAACTGAATAAGCTGTTTTCGGAAGAAGGAAACGGGAGACAAAACGCAAAGATGGCAAACCACTGTCAGCTGGGCGTTCGGTAGACCAATGAGTACTTTTTCTCCGATGATCGGATCGTTATGGCCGCGGGCTGCGGACGACTGCGTTCGTCTGTTTCGCTTGCCAATTCCATGGCGATTCTCGGGGAAATCGTAAGCATTGGTCTATTTTTTTATCCAATAAGGCAGGCCTTTTCCATAAGAGAGGGCACGTAAAGGATAAGCGAAAGAGGCGACCCAGTCGGACAGTTTCATAAAAAGGGCTTTTGGGCTCGGAGGTGGGCCAAACAACGAAGCAGCGTAAGGGTCGGGAAATTGACAAAAGAGGGAGGGGTAAGACACATGGACGCGGTTTCCATACTGCTCTTGGCGCTTTCATTTGGTGCATTTTTCGCTTTCATCAAATTTTGCGACGCCGTGGTGAGAGAACAGGGAGGGGGAGAAAAATGATCTTGTTACTGCTGATCATGGCAGCACTCGCCTTGTATTTGTGCCATGCCTTGATTTATCCGGAAAAATACTGAGTTCGCTCGTTTCATTGAAAAGGAGTTAGGAGGAAACTGTCGTGGACTTTTTACAAATAGCGTTGGTCTTGGCCGTGCTGCTCGTTGTGGCCATACCGATGGGACGATATCTGGCTAGCGCATTCTCGCTCGAGAGGACCCGATTGGATCGGTTTTTTGGCGGGATGGAACAGCTGGTTTGCAAGGTATGCGGGATCCGCGCAGCCGACATGAGCTGGAAGCAGTACGCAGCGGCAGTACTGGTGAGCAATATGACAATGGTGGCAATCGCCTATTTGCTGCTTCGCTTGCAAGGGGGACTGCCTGGTAATCCAAGCGGCATTGGCTCGATGGAACCACTGCTGTCGTTCAATACGGCAGCCAGCTTTTTGACCAATACCAACCTGCAGCACTACAGCGGTGAGAGCGGACTGTCGTATCTCTCCCAGATGATGGTCATTATTTATCTGATGTTCACCACGCCGGCGACAGGCATCGCCGTCGTCATGGCATTCATGCGCGGATTGACGGGCAAGCGCAGCATCGGCAACTACTACGTCGACCTCATCCGTGCTCATACACGAGTCCTGATTCCTCTCGCGATCGTCGTCACGCTGCTGCTCGTCACTCAAGGGGTTCCGCAAACATTGGAACCAACGGCGACAGCGACTACGATCACGGGGGCGGAGCAGCAGATCGCACGGGGACCCGTTGCTTCGCTCGTTTCGATCAAGCATTTGGGTACGAACGGCGGGGGATTTTTCGGGGTCAACTCCTCCCATCCGTTTGAAAACCCGACGCCGTTTTCGAACGTATTGGAAATCCTGTCGATGTTCTTGATTCCTGCGTCGCTGCCGTTTACGTTCGGATTCATGGCAAAAAGCCGCAAGCAAGGCTGGATGATCTTTGGGGCAATGGGCGTCATGTTTCTCGGCTTCCTGCTCCTCGCCTACTTCAATGAGGTGAACGGAAATCCGGCGTTGGAGCGTGCGGGACTGTCCCAGACAATGGGCAGCATGGAAGGAAAAGAGGTCCGTTTTGGCATGGCGCAGACTGCGTTGTTTACCGCTGTTACGACTGCGGCCACTACGGGTACGGTGAACAACATGCACGATACGCTGACACCTCTGGGGGGATTGGTACCGCTAGGAGAAATGATGCTCAATTGCGTCTTTGGCGGAGACGGTGTCGGTACGGTCAACATCCTGATGTACGCGATTTTGGCGGTTTTCATCGCAGGTCTGATGGTGGGGCGCACCCCAGAGTTTTTGGGACGCAAGATCGAAGGCAGAGAAATGAAGCTGATCGCCATCGCAATCCTCGTGCATCCATTGATCATCCTGGCACCAACGGCGATTGCCTTGGCGACGGATATGGGCATGTCCGGGATCTCAAACCCTGGATTCCACGGCATTTCGCAAGTGCTCTACGAATTTACTTCATCGGCTGCCAACAACGGCTCCGGATTCGAAGGACTGGGAGACAACACGCCGTTCTGGAATATCTCGACGGGCCTGGTCATGCTGTTGGGCCGGTACGTCTCGATCATTGCCATGCTGGCGGTAGCAGGTTCGCTCATTGTCAAAACGCCGGTGCCAGAAACGATGGGGACCCTTCGTACCGACAATAGCGTCTTCCTGGTGATCCTGATTGCAACGGTAGCGATCGTAGGCGCGCTGACTTTCCTGCCTGTGCTGACATTGGGGCCGATTGCGGAGTGGCTGACCATCCGATAGAGTGAGTCGGATTTGAAAATGGATAGAGGCAAAGGAGATGGCTGCGATGAGCAGAACGCGCACGGCTGCGCTGCCCAAGGATTTGTATCGGCGGGCTTTTGCGGAGTCTTTCAAAAAACTTGACCCGCGCATCATGATGAAAAATCCGGTGATGTTTGTAGTGGAGGTAGGGTTTGTCATTACCCTGCTCCTCACCTTCATTCCCAACATGTTCGGGGGAGCGTCGGAACCCTTTTACAACGGTGTCGTGAGTCTGATCTTGCTGGTGACCATCCTGTTCGCCAACTTCGCAGAGGCATTGGCGGAAGGTCGAGGCAAAGCGCAAGCTGAGAGCTTGAAGAAAACCAAGCAGGATACAAAGGCGCGGCGTCTCGCCAAAGACGGCTCCATACAAACGGTCGATTCCACTGATCTGCGAAAAGGCGACATCGTTGTCGTAGAGACAGGCGAGCTGATCCCAAGCGACGGTGAAATCATTGAAGGGGTAGCCTCCGTCGATGAATCCGCCATTACAGGTGAATCCGCTCCTGTCATCAAGGAGGCTGGCGGTGATTTCAGCTCGGTTACAGGCGGCACTCGCGTCGTCAGTGACAGAATTCGGATTCGGGTCACGACGGATCCGGGTGAATCGTTCCTCGATCGCATGATTTCGCTGGTAGAGGGTGCGAAACGCCAAAAGACACCGAATGAAATCGCGTTAAACACTCTTTTGGTCAGCTTGACCCTGATTTTCCTGATCGTCTGCACGACGCTGCTGCCGATTGCCGGTTATGTGAATGCAGCGATTCCCGTGGCGACACTCATAGCCTTGCTCGTATGCCTGATTCCGACAACGATCGGCGGGCTGTTATCGGCGATCGGGATCGCAGGGATGGATCGCGTGACGCAATTCAACGTCATCGCCATGTCCGGGAAAGCAGTAGAAGCATCCGGTGACATCAACACCATCATTTTGGATAAAACCGGGACGATCACGCACGGAAACCGGATGGCAGCGGAGTTTGTAACCGTAGGGAGAGCCAAACCGGACGTGCTGAATCGAGTAGCAGCGCAAAGCTCCATTTACGATGAAACCCCCGAAGGCCGCTCCGTTATTGAGCTGGCGAAGAAACAAGGTCTGGCTGGCGAAGCGCTGGATCTGCCTGGTTCAGAAGTCGTAGAGTTCCGTGCCGAAACCCGAATGAGCGGTACGAACCTGGCAGACGGCACCCTCATTCGCAAGGGGGCCGTGGATGCGATCAAACAATACGTCAGCGAGCAGGGAGGCAGTATTCCCGCAGACCTGGAGACGAAAGCGAATGCGATTGCGGTAGCCGGCGGCACACCATTGGCTGTCGTGGAAGGCAAGACCATTCTGGGATTGATTTATTTGAAGGATACTGTGAAGCCAGGTATGCGGGAGCGCTTTGAGGAGCTGCGCCGCATGGGAATCCGCACGGTGATGTGTACAGGGGATAATCCGCTGACGGCAGCGACCATTGCCAAGGAAGCCGGCGTCGATGACTTCGTGGCGGAGGCGAAGCCGGAAGACAAGATTGCATTAATCCGCAAAGAACAGGCAGAAGGCAAGCTGGTTGCAATGACCGGTGACGGAACGAACGATGCACCTGCGCTCGCACAGGCTGATGTGGGGCTCGCGATGAACACGGGGACTGTTGCGGCGAAGGAGGCGGCCAACATGGTCGATCTGGACTCTGACCCGACCAAAATCATCGAGGTCGTTGCGATCGGCAAGCAGCTGCTCATGACCCGCGGCGCCTTGACGACGTTTAGTATCGCGAATGACGTGGCGAAATACTTTGCGATCATCCCGGCGATGTTCATGCTGGCGATTCCGCAGATGAACGCGCTCAACATCATGAGCCTGGCGACACCGCAAAGCGCGATTCTGTCGGCTTTGATCTTTAATGCGATCATCATCCCGATCCTGATTCCGCTCGCGATGAAGGGTGTCAAATATACGCCGATGAACGCTTCCAAGCTGCTCAGCCGCAATCTCGTCATCTATGGACTTGGGGGCATACTCGCACCGTTTGTCGGGATCAAGCTCATTGACCTAGTCCTGATCTCGGTCGGGCTGGTGTAACCATCATTTATACAAGGAAAGCAAAGGTGAAGATCTATGTGGCTTACCAATCTGCGTCTCAGTATCGCACTGCTGTTGATCTGCGGTCTGGCGTATCCCCTGGCGATGACGGGGATTGCCCAGGTCGTGATGCCGGCGCAGGCGAGCGGCAGCTTGATCGTCGATTCTTCGGGCAAGGTAATCGGCTCTGAACTGATCGGCCAGAATTTCACGGATCCGAGGTACTTTTCCGGACGTGTTTCATCGATAGAAAACAACGCAGCAGGTTCGGGGTCCAACAACTATGCACCGTCCAACCCGGCGCTAATCGAGCGGACGAGGAAAGATTTGGATGCCTTTTTACGTGCCAACCCGGGGGTCAAGCTTGAGGACATTCCCGCTGATCTGCTGACCAACTCCGGTTCGGGTCTCGACCCGCACATTTCCCCGCAGGCAGCGCGGGTACAAGTCGAGCGCATCGCCCAAGCGCGCAATTTGGATCCAGCCAAGCTGCAAGCGTTGATCGAGCAGCATACGGAAGGCAGAAGCATGGGGGTATTCGGTGAACCGAGGGTAAACGTCCTGAAGCTGAATCTGGCGCTGGATCAACTGAAATAAGGAGAGCGAGTGCATGGGAGAGCAGTTTCGGAGAAAGTCCCCTGAAGAGATCTTGAAGTCCATTTCCAACATGCATCGGGGAAGGCTGAAAATCATCCTCGGGGCAGTGAGCGGTTCCGGAAAAACCTATCATTTGCTGATGGAAGGGAGAAGCTTGAAGAAAAAGGGGATCGATGTGGTGATCGGCGCCCTCAGGATCGCCACTCGTCCGAAGCTGGCAGAGCAGCTCGAGGGGCTGGAGAAGATCGCGGAGATTGCCTGGAGCACGCGCGATGAAGATAGGTGCGATCTGGACGTGGAGGCAATACTAGCGCGCGATCCAGAGGTCGTACTCGTAGACGGGCTGGCGCATCGCAATCGACCGGAGGCCCTCAGGCCGACTCGTCTGGACGATGTCCGTTACTTGCTGGACCGCAATATCAGCGTGATTGCGACCGTCAATATTTACGAGCTGGCAGGCATGATGGAGCTGGCGGAACGCCTGACCAAGGCGGAGGTGCGGATCGAACAGTGTGTGCCAGAGGATACGCTGGCTTTGGCGGATGAGGTGAAGCTGTTGGATGTCACGCCCGAGTCCATGCTGAAGCGGCTGGAGGAAGGTCATATCGAGGTTCCGCAGTCGGGACTAACGCTGTTTCGCCGGGACAATCTCCAAGTCTTGCGGGAGCTGGCGCTTCGGTTTGTTGCGAATGGCGTCAACGAGGATTTGGAGGACTATCGGGAGAGGCATGGACTGGTCGGGGCATCGGGAGCGACAGAGCGTGTACTGGTGACGGCGCAGTATCACTGGAACGGCTCGATTCTGGTCAGGCGGGGCCAGCAGGTAGCCAAGCGGCTCGGAGGAGAGCTTTTGGTGGTCTGCTTTCGGTCCCCGTCAAAAAAGCTGACGAAAGAGGAAGCAACCTTTCGGCGATCGATCGGCAAGCTGGTCGAAAAGGTAGGGGGAGTTTTTGAGGAGCGCCCTTTGCAGCGGGATTTGGACGTGGCAAACGAGCTGGTCGCCTACGCGATGGAAAACAACGTGACGCGAATAGTCATGGGGCAGTCCAAGCGAACGAGGTGGGAAGAAATCTGGCGGGGCTCTGTCGTCCACAAGATCCTACGGAAGACGAGGAACATTGATATTTTCATCGTGGCGGACCGCTCCGAGCGGGATGGTGAGCGGGTGCTGCCGACCAAGAGAAGGACTCCGCAGCCAAATCCGTATCGCCGCTTGTCACAAGAAGAAGTCAAGCGGGAAATCGGAAGAATCCAAAGAGGCACGCTCAAAGTCTACGTCGGCGCGGCACCCGGAGTCGGCAAAACCTACACGATGCTCAGGGAAGGAAACGAGCTCGTGCAAAAGGGGATCGACGTGGTCATCGGCCTCTTGGAGGCGCATGGACGAAAGGAAACGATCGAGCTGGTAGGCGATCTCCCTGTGGTGGCCCGCAAACGAATTCCGTACAAGAACGTGGTCCTCGAGGAAATGGATACGGACGCGATCATTCGCCGCAATCCGGAGGTCGTGCTGGTCGATGAACTTGCCCATACCAACGTGCCGGGCAGCGTGTGCGAGAAGCGCTATCAGGATGTGGAGAAGATTTTGGCGGCAGGCATTTCCGTCATTTCCACGATGAACATCCAGCATCTGGAGAGTCTGAATGACAGCGTCGAGCAGATCACGGGCATCCGGGTGAGGGAAACGGTGCCTGACCATATTCTGCATCAGGCGGACGAGGTGGAGCTGATCGATATTTCCCCCAAAGCCCTGCGGCAGCGAATGCGTGAAGGGAACATTTACGCCATGGAAAAAGTGGAGCAGTCTCTGAATCACTTTTTCAAAACAGGCAATCTGATCGCGCTCAGAGAGCTAGCGTTGCGGGAAGTGGCAGACGATGTCGATGAACGGCTGGAGGCTTGGGAGCGGCGGACGCTGCGCGGGCCTTGGCGGCAGCAGGAAGTGATTTTTGTCTGCGTCAATTTGCGGGCAGACAGTGAGAGGCTGATCCGCCAGGGCTTTCGCATCGCTTATCGTCTCAAGGCGCGCTGGCATGTCACGTACGTGCAGGATCACCAGCCCTTGACGGCAGAGGAAGAGCTGCAGCTGGAAAAGCTGAAGAAGCTGACACAGCGGCTCGGAGGCATTTTTGAGCACGGGAAGGCAGCGAACGGGCGCAAGGTATTTACCGAGCTGGTGCGCCTGATGAATGAGAGACAAACGACTCAGGCAGTCATCGGACAGTCGGCGAGGACGAGGTGGAAGGAAATTCGGGAAGGGTCCGTCATATTGCGGCTGCTGCGGGAAGTCAGGCACATGGATGTGCTGGTCGTGGCTGATCAGACACCCGACTCGATGTGAGGGAGGATAACGATGGGTGGAGAGAAGGAAGTGCGATGGGAGCAAAGCATGGCGGACGCCTATAGACGGCTGGAGTCTCTCGTATCAGAGCAAGAAGTAGGGCAGGGGGAAGCATACAAAGGGCCTTGCGTGGAAAAGCAGTTGTTTGCCTTGATGACACAGGTCTATTTGATGGAAGAGGAGGTGCGCGTGAGGCAAAAGCTAAAACGAAAGTCCTCGCAGCGTATCTCTCGAGTCCTGCATGAAAGAATGGGGAATTTCCTCGGGCACAGGCTGACTGGCTATGAGTTTGGGGTTGTCGAAGGTTTGCTTTTTGCCAAAAAGGAAGGGAAGGTCGTAGCTGTGATCAAATGCATCCCGGATTTGGGCAGCTACGATACCCATTCCTGGAATGCGACGATCGCTCGCTTTGCGGGGCAGTATAAAAAGCGGTATCGACTGGCAGCTGAACAGCTTCTGTTTGTCGTCTGCTCGCTCTCCAAAAGTCTCGATGCAGCTCACGCCAAGGCCTTGACTGGAATCGAGGTGTGGAGCGGAACAGCACTTACGGCGCCGGCGTATCGGGAGGCCCTTCAGGACTATGTCACCAAATGCGTGGAGACGATGGAGGCACTCCCTGATCCTGCCCGGCAGCTCTATTTCTTGAGCGCGGAAGTTCATCCGAATGCACTTGCCTGTCAGCTGATTCAGAGGGAAACGGCGGCTTTGCCAGATCGTTGGCTCCGTCCATCGGTAAGTGAATTGATCCAATATCTGGATTCTGGGCTGTGATATACTGTAGGCATGTGCACAGTTGGAGGCAGGAGGGATCGGCTATGAAAGTAAATGTGGTTGGCATACCACATTTTGCGGGAGCGTACGTCTCAGGGACGGAGCTCGCTCCAGAAGCTTTGCGAGCAGCGGGCTTAATCGAGCATTTGCAACAGGCTGGACTGAGTGTGCGCGATGAAGGAAATCTGAAGCTTCCGGATTATTTGCCCAGACACAATATTCCGCCCGTCCGCAATTGGCCGGCTCCCCGGATGCTGTGGGACTTGCTGCGGGAAGAAGTGCGCGGCTGGCTTGGCGGCGACGGTTTTGCCCTCATGCTCGGTGGGGATTGCAGCACGATCGTAGGCACTGCGACAGCCCATCAGGAGCTGCACGGAGATGCGGCGTACGTGCTGGTGATTGACGGCCATTTCGATGCCGTGGCCCCTTCGGCGAATCGCTGCGTGGGAGCGGCGGGAATGGGGCTATGGTTTTTGCTCCGCGATAACCCGATGTGGGCGGCTGAAAAGGTATGGGATGCCGGGCGAATACACGTAATCGGGTGTCAGCAAAAGCCGCGGGAAGACTACGGCGTAGAAATCGTTACGCTCGCCGAAATGCGAACGGGCGGACTCATGCAGTCGGTCAGCACCATTTTGGAGAAAATTCCGGCGAATGCGAAACTGCTTGTTCATTTTGACGTAGATGTAATGGACGAAGAAGCAATGGCTGCCGCGTACTCACCGAGCAAAACCGGCTTATCTCTGGAAGAGGCTGAGGGTTTGCTTGCTGCAGTATTGCGGGATCATCGGGTAATAGGCTTGGAGGTAACGGAGTTTTCCGCTTTGCGGGACACAACGGGAATATATGCCGAACGCCTGGTTCGATTGCTGGGAAATGCATTGGCTACTCGCGCAACCACGGCTTCTTCTGATACACTAATGATATAAGTATTTGCTTATGAGTGGAGGAGGAGAGGCTTTATGCTGAAAAAGCTGATGGCGAAAATAGGTGTGGGTGCTGCCAAGGTGGACTTGCAGCTGGATCGTTCCGGGTACCGCCTCGGAGAAACCATGACAGGTGTGGTTCGGATCGAGGGCGGCAATGTCGAGCAACGCATTTCTGATTTGAGTGCGATGTTCATGATGAAGGCTTATGTGAAGGGGCAGGAAGTCACCAAACCGGTGCAGCTGTTCCCGATCAAAAGCCATTTCACGGTTCAGCCGAAGCCTTCCGTAATGGAGATTCCTTTTGCGTTTGAATTGCCGGAAGGGTTGGCGATGTCCACGCCGTCCATTCAGTACTACCTGCATACCAAGCTGGATGTGGAAATGGCGCTGGATCCGACGGACATGGATTACATTCAAGTACTTGCGCCGGTAGCGGTGGAACGTGTCCTGTATGCTCTGGAACGATTGGACCTGCGCCAAAAACCGGACTCCGGCAAGCTGACTCCGTACGGTCAGGAGTTTTCCTTTTTCCCAGGGACCCAGCTGGGCATTCCGCTGAAGGAGCTGGAAGTCATCTTTTTCTCTGCTCCAGGCGAGCTCAAGCTGCTGGTCGAGCTGGATCTGGCAACGGGCTTCCTGAGAAGAGAGGTCGAATATAAGGCGGAGATCGTCATTCCGCAGGGGCTGCTCGAAGCAGGCCAAGAGGAGGAGCTCTCCCGTTTTCTGCTGGAGACGATCCGCGAGTATGCAAACAACCCAAGCGCCATCCCGTACGTATCGATGGCCGCTTACCGCCAAGGGCAGTACGGTCACCACTCTCACCGCGGAAGCGGCATGGGCGGCATGATTGGCGGTATGGCAGCAGGCTTCCTCGGGGGGATGCTGCTCAATGAAATGATGTTCGGAGACGATGAAGTCGCTTCGGACGACATGGGCGGCGACGAAGGAGAAGACGGCGGCGGCTTCGACTTCGGTGGATTTGACGACGAGCTGTAAGAGGATCGGAGCACATAGAAGAGCCACCGCTTGCCAAGAAGGCAGGCAGTGGCTTTTCTGTTCAATCCTTTCAGTGCTTCTCATGGATTCTGGCTAAAACGTCGTTGCCATCGGTCTGTATCATTCTTTCGCTCCACTTTCGCTGATAATGGAGCGGAATCTGAAACATCTCCCTGAGTTTTTCTGGAGTCAGGTAGCAGGTGTTGATCCGCATGCTCACCTCATTGGGCGATATCGGTCTGGTGGCTGCTAAGCAAAAGCACCAGTCCTGTTCATATTTCTCCATCGCGTCATAGTGATAGGGCAACACATAATAACCGGCTGCCTTGAGGGTTGCCACAACACTCCAGCAGAATTCTGGCATCTCCGATAATATGGAGGATGCAATGGCTATCACTCCGCCTGGTGCCAGTCTTTTCTTCAGGAGTCTGTAAAACTCCCTGCTGTACAGTTTGCCAAGCGCGAGGGCTTTATTGCTGGGTTCTGGGACGTCAATGATGATGACATCCCACTGCTTCCGGCTTTTCTCCACGAATGCCCTGCCGTTCTTTATGATTGTGCGCACCTTGGGGTCGTTCAGGGAGCCTTTGTTAAATTTCACCAGTGGCTTGAAGTTTTTCCCTAAATCCATCATTGCATCGTCTATGTCAATCACCGTGACCTTATCCACCTCAGTGTATCGAAGCACTTCTCGCGTGGTTATTCCGCCTCCGCCGCCAATGATCAGGATTCGCTTCGGCGATGGGACAACGGACATCGGTATATGTACCAAGGTTTCGGCCCATATATCGTCATCCTCTGTCGTTCCAAACATCACGTAGCCATCGCCATAGACCAGCACTTGCCCATCTTTTTGTCGGACTACCGCGATTCGCTGGAAAGGTGTCTTCAGTCGGCGCAGAATGCGGTATTTCCCGTCCGGCTCGTCTTCCTTGGATATATAATCGCGCAAGGATACAGTTCTTGCATCGAACAGAGAACCGTCAGATACCGTTTGCCGTATCTTATTCACCATGAAATCCTCCTTTCAGCTGCTGTCCGGATTAAACACATGCAATCCTATCATTCTCGTCTAGCAGACGTTAAGATGACTCCGACTTCCTTCCTATATGTTTTGTGTAAGTTCTTGTTGCTCATTCTGTTTGCCTTGGCATTCCTTCGAACCGATCGGATTTTCTTCGTGAAATGGAACCATGAGTCGAGCTTTACCGGAATCGTTTCAGTCTGGACGGAAATCTTTCTATCTCCCCACTCAAGACTCTCATTTGCAGCCAAATGAAATCCCCAATCACCGAACGATGGTACGGTGACGTGGTAGCTTAGCGTGTTCAATCCTATGCTTTTCAGTGTTTTACCTATGCTCCAGTACACAGACGGAGCGCTCTCCGGCGAATGAGATTGACAAACCAAGATGCCGTTCGGGGTCAATTGCTGGAACATGATTCGAAAGAACTCTGCCGTATACAAGCTGCTTACCACTTCATCTGCAGGATCTGGGAAATCAACGATGATGGCATCATAAAGATCCCTTTGCTCCGACAAAAACTCGCGGGCATCCATTTGATAGATGGTGACTCGCGCATCACTCAAAGAATGCTCATTTAATGACGCCACTTTTTTTACGCTTTTCGCCACTTTGAGAACCAGCGGATCCAGATCTACGAGATCAACGTTCCTCACATCCGTATATTTGAGGACTTCCCGCACGGCAAAACCGTCGCCGCCCCCCACTATTAGGATACGTTCACGTTTGGGAATGAGCGTCATTGCGGGGTGAACGAGTGCTTCATGGTAAATTCGTTCATCCAAAGAGCTGAATTGCAGCTGCTTATCCAGGTACATGCGAACATCTTTCGATTGGATGATGAAAACTTGGTTGCCGTCAAAGGAACCTTGCTCCAGGATCCGATGGGGTCCAGACAGCAATTGCTGCAATTCAATTAAGTCTTCGGTGTCACTGGAACCATTCTCGCTCGAATGGCTGTTATCGTAATCTTGGAGATCGCTCAATGCGATGAGATTTGCAGTAGGAGCTGGAAGCAGAGGGGAGTAGAGTTTGTGCAAATTTGGATTGTCTGATGTGTTGACACGGGCGCTCTTGCGGACGGATAGAACATTTGTGGGGAATTGAAACCATGCAGAAATATCTGGAGGAAGTGTTCGATGCGGAACAGCAATTGACTTGTTTGGCCAGACGACGGTTTTTTTTCCTGCCAAATGAAATCCCCAATCACCAAAAGAAGGGACAGTCAGATGATAGCCGAGCGTCTTAAATCCGGCCCTTTCAAGTGTACGCGCTATACTCCAGAACAACAAAGGTACTTTCTTCGGAGAAAGTGACTGACAGACTAATATGCCATCTTCGGATAAAAGGGAGAACAGACCATTAAACACCTGCAGGGAATATAAGTTCCCAATCTGTTCATTTACCGGGTCTGGAAAATCTACAAGGATCACATCGTATTTTTCGCTAGCGCTTGCTAAGTACGTATGAATTTCATCCTTAAAAACGCTCAAACGCTTGTCGAACAACGCTCGCTCGTTGAGGGTATTCATTTCAGGCATTTTCTTGATGGCATTCAGTAAACGGACGGAGATGCCGACCAAATCGACTTGTTTGACATCCGCATATTTGAAAACTTCACGCAGCAGCAGACCATCATTACTTCCAATGCACAAAACTCGGTCGCGCTTGGGAGCAAGGCTCATCGCAGGGTGAACGAAAGCTTCATGATACATCCGTTCGTCCATCGAGTTGAATTGCATCTGATTATTCAAGTACATTTGGATATTTGGCGATTCCAAAACCAGTACGTTTTGATACTTGCTAGTACCCTCGTACAGAATTTTATGCGGACCTGCCAATAACTGCTCCAGCTCTATGAGGTCTTCCTTATCCCCGCGTTCATGAGACATTGATAATTCTGGACCTTTCCCATTTTTCAACATTTCACCCCGCCTCATGTGTGCTGTTGTACGGTACAGTATACGAACGACGTGAAAAAATGCTTGGGTTTCTACCCAATATAGAAAACAAAAGTAAGTGGAGCCGTGCAGGAATGACCTCCGCGCAAGTGGCCCTATGAACCGTAGCTTTTTTTCCCGTTTTCCGCACATCGGAAAAGCCATCCGCGTATACCTAGTAGGCAACGAGAAAGAGGTGACCACATATGAGCGGATGGCTCTCGCTCCTGCTCGTTTCCCTGGCCATCAGTATGGACAGTGTCAGCGTAGGATTGACGTACGGGCTGCGTAACATGAGAATGCCATTCTTGTCGCTTGCCGTCGTGTCTGGTTGTTCATTTATCGTCGTTTACGGTGTCATGATGATCGGCTCGTCTCTGACGTATTGGCTGACTCCGGAGATTGGAAAGCAGATCGGGGCTGCCGTCCTGATCGCGATGGGGCTGTTCACGCTGTGGCGGCTCGTCTCTCCGCGTTCCGCTGCCGAAGAAGAGCAGAGCCAGAAGGAGCAGGTGTCCGTCGCTTTGCGGCAGGGAGAGCAGGAGCCCACGGTTCTCTCGCAATTTCGCATGTTTGGATTGATGATTCAAATTCTGCGCGATCCCTCTCGCGCCGATACCGACCGCTCGGGGCACATTATGGGCTCGGAGGCTGTCATGCTCGGTTTGGCCCTGTCCCTCGATGCGTTCGGCGCCGGGATCAGCCTGACGTTCCTCGGCTATTCTCCGTTGATTGTCGCTCTCTGCATCGCCTTGATGAGCGCGTTGCTCCTGCAAATTGGCATGACGCTGGGGAGGCGAGCGGGTCAGAGCAAGTGGATTGCCAAGCTGACCTGGCTGCCGCCGATTTTGCTGATCTGCATCGGGCTTGCGAAAAGCTTGAAATAACCGAAAATCATCTGCCCGTCCCAGGCACAGGGACGGGTTGTTTTATTTTGTGGCTCGTCTGCATACATATCAGAATGAGTGAGAAGTGGATGGAGGAGATGTAGGTGGATACACAGCCAATTCGAAAATGGTACACGCTGGCGGCGACTGACGTGACCGAAGCCCTTCATAGCGATGCGGCACAGGGATTGACTCAGCAGGAGGCGGAGCGGCGACTGGCTAAGCAAGGTGCCAACCAGTTGGCTGAAAGCAAGCGAAAGCCTCTCTATACAGTCTTTCTCGATCAGTTCAAGGATTTTATGGTACTCATCCTGTTCATCGCTACCTTGATTTCCTACGTTCTCGGAGAGTATCTCGATGCCATCACGATTATTGCGATCATCATCATTAACGGGATTCTCGGCTTCATTCAGGAGGCCAAGGCAGAGCGTTCCCTGCAGGCGCTAAAGGAGCTGGCTTCCCCCATGGCGCGGGTCATGCGGGATGGACAGCTGTCGATGATTCCCGCTTCCCGCCTGGTCCCTGGGGATATGGTATGGCTGGAAGCAGGGGATCGCGTGCCCGCGGATATGCGCCTGATCGCTGCCAACCGCTTGGAAGTCGAAGAGTCGGCCTTGACTGGGGAGTCGGTGCCAGTCAGTAAATCGATCAAAAGGCTGGAAGTGGCATCGGAGACGCAGGTACCGCTGGGAGATCAGAAAAACCTTGCCTTCATGGGTACCATGGTGACCGGAGGAACGGGGCACGGCGTCGTAGTGGCCACTGGGATGGGCACAGAGATTGGAAAGATCGCACACCTGATGAACACGGCGGAGGAAGTCGAGACTCCTTTGCAAATGCGGTTGGAGCAAATGGGCAAAATCCTCGTGGTCGTAGCCGTTCTCCTCACGATCGTCGTGATTGCCGCAGGGGTCTGGCACGGACATGAGCTGTTCACGATGTTCCTCGCGGGGGTCAGTCTTGCCGTAGCGGCGATCCCGGAAGGATTGCCAGCGATTGTGACAGTGGCGCTCGCGCTCGGTGTGCAACGGATGATACGGCGCAATGCGATCGTTCGCAAGCTGCCCTCGGTAGAGACACTCGGCTGCGCGTCCGTCATCTGCTCGGATAAAACGGGTACCCTCACGCAGAACAAAATGACGGTCACACAGGTGTGGCATAGCAATACCCTCTACGATGTGAGCGGCAACGGGTATACCCCAGAAGGGGCATTCCTTCTGCAGGGAAAAATGGTCTCTCCGGCTCGAGATGGCGCGCTCAATCAGATCCTGCGTATCGCGGAGCGCTGCAATAACGCCCGGCTGACTTGTGAAGAGCAGAGCACGCGCAATATTTTGGGAATGGGCAAAACCTCTCGTTTCTGGCAGGTCGTAGGCGATCCGACGGAAGGCGCGCTAAAGGTGCTGGCCGCCAAAGGACAAAACGGCACGATCGAGCGGGGGAAAGCAGCGCACCAGTCGATCCGGGTCGAGGAGCTTCCGTTTGATTCCGACCGGAAAATGATGTCCGTCGTGGAAAAAGGATCGGATGGCGTGCACTCTCTCTTGACGAAAGGAGCAGTAGAAGCCGTGCTGGCGCGCTCCACGCACATTCTGTGGAAAGGGGAGCTGCAGCCGCTCTCCGCAACCATTCGCCATCAGGTTTTGGAGCAAACCGAAGCCATGGCTGGAAAAGCGCTGCGTGTTCTGGCGTTCGCTTACAAAACATTGCAAGGCTATCGTCCTGGACAGCCGATCGGGTCAATTGAAAACAATCTCGTTTTTGTCGGAGTGGCTGGGATGATCGACCCGCCACGGGAAGAGGTCCGTCCCGCGATCAATCTGTGCCATCAGGCGGGAATCAAGACGGTCATGATCACGGGCGACCACAAGGTGACGGCCGAGGCGATAGCAAGGCAGATCGGCCTGGTGCGCGGTTATGGCGAAGTGCTGGAAGGACGTGATCTGGATAACTTGTCCGATAGCCAATTGGCGGAGTACGTCGAGCGGGTATCGGTCTACGCCCGCGTCTCTCCAGAGCACAAGCTGCGGATCGTGCGCGCCCTGCAAAGCAGAGGCCATGTGGTAGCAATGACGGGCGATGGGGTAAACGATGCGCCTGCGATCAAAACCTCGGACATCGGCATCGCTATGGGGATCACGGGTACCGATGTGACAAAGGAAGCTGCCGATCTCGTGCTTCGCGACGACAACTTTGCCACGATCGTTTCTGCCGTAGAAGAAGGTCGGAATATTTACGACAATATCCGCAAGTTCATCCGATACCTGCTCGCCTCCAACGTAGGGGAAATTCTCGTCATGTTCTTCGCGATGCTTCTCGGATTGCCTCTGCCGATGGTCCCGATCCAAATCTTGTGGGTCAATCTGGTGACGGATGGCTTGCCTGCCATGGCACTCGGCGTAGATCCGGCAGAAGCGGATACGATGTACCAGAGGCCGCGCAACAAGTCGGAGAATATCTTTAGCCGGGGACTGGGCTGGAAAATCATCAGCCGTGGATTCCTGATCGGGGCGATGACGCTGCTCGCATTCTGGCTGACCTTGCGTGAAAATCCAAACGATCTGGTGCATGCGCAGACGGTTGCCTTTGTCACCCTGGTGATGGCGCAGCTGATCCACGTCTTTGATTGCCGCAGTCAGTACAGCGTTTTTCACCGCAATATCTTCGAAAATAAATATCTGGTTTGGGCGGTCATCTCATCCCTCGTGCTCGTCCTCGGTGTCGTCTATATCGACTCCCTCCAGCCGATCTTCAAGACGACGGATCTGTCGCTGCGCGATTGGGCGTTGATTCTGGTCACGTCCGGAGTGCCTACGTTTGTAGCGGGAATCGGCGGGGTGCTCTCGAGCGGCAGACCAAAGGCGAAAACACAGCAAAAACGCCCGTCCATGCGTACCGTGCGTCCTGACTGATTAGGCAAAAGAGAGGGATGGATGTGCGTTTTAGAAAAAGCGGATGGCGAAGAAGGGGCAGAAGAGCCCTGGGGATAACGGTTTTTGTGATCATGGGGTTGTTCGCTCTGTTTTTCATCGCAGAAAAACGAATCGAGCCGACGCTGATGCTGATCGCGCAGGCCAAAGTGGATCAAGTGGCGAAGCTCGCCATTACAGATGCGGTCACCAAGCGACTCAGTCAGCAGGGGGTTGATTTCAACGAAGTCGTCCTCATGGAAAAGGATCAGGAGGGCAGCATCAAGGCGGTGAACTTCAATTTTCGGGAGTACTCCCGGATCGTCGGGGAGACGACGGCACGGATCCAGAATCGCCTGAAGGAATTTGAGCAAGAAAACGTAAAAACGACGGTGCCGCTCGGTCTGGCAACGAAAAACGTCTTTTTGGAGCACCTGGGACCGGACATCCCGATCTCGTTTGTCCCCATCGGCGCCGTCAAAACGAGGCTCGAAACAGGGCTCAAGCAGGCAGGAATCAACATGGTTCTGGTGACCGTCTACATTTACGTCGAGGTAGATTTGCGGGTCATCATTCCGTTTGCCACCGACCAGCAGACCGTCACGACACAGATCCCGATCACGGAGGCGTTGATTGTCGGCAAGGTACCGACCTATCTCTACGACAATCCCTCAGGCAAGCCGGATGTGCCGATGCCGCGCACGGGTCAGAGCATCTCTCCCTGAAAATTATTTTGAAACGTTTGTTGAATGCTGTCGTCCAAGTTATAGAGACACTACACAATAGACAAAAATTGGAGGCTGAAACAGCATGAAAACAATACGAACAGGCATGATGACTTTGGCGGCACTGGCCGTTTTGGGAACCAACGTGGTATCGGCAACCTCCGAACCAGTAAAAGAGCTTTCCGTCAACGTAAACGGACAGCATATCGAGCAAGCAGCGATTTTCGATAAAGGTCAACAAACGGTACTGGTTCCCCTCCGTGATGTAGCGGAATCCCTAGGGTTCCAGGTGAAATGGAACGCTGAGACAAAAGCGGCAGAAGTAAACAAAGGAGCTATCTTCAGCTACGCGAAAGTCGGCGAAGACCGCTACCCGTTTGCGAAAATGTACAAAACCTTGGGTGCGGAGCCGCGTCTGCTGAATGGCAACACGTATGTGCCAGTGGCATTCGTCGATGAAATCCTGCAAGCGGAAGTAAACGTAACCGATGATGCGGTAACCGTGGTAGACGAAGAATCCGACGTTGCTCCTGTGCGCACCGGCACCATCACTACCCTCAATAAAAGAGAGGATGGCGGAGTATCCTTCCAATTGAACGGATATGAGACCGGAATCATTCTGCACGTAGATAAGGAGACCAAAATTACGACGGCTGACGGAAAAGAACTGAAGCCAGAGGACCTGCAGCTGGGTATGGAAGTAGAAGCGACGCACCAAAAATTCATGGCGATGAGCATGCCGCCGCAATCCGGCGCTGTGAGCATCGTGGTAAAAAGCGGCCTGGAAACACCTGAGGTGCTCGGTACAGCAGGGAAAGTGGCAAGCATCGATAAAGACCAGGAAGGCAGCTACAAAATGCTGGTGGAAGGTCAGGCCCTGGCTGAGAATGCACCTGAAAAAGTAGCGTTGATCGTAGGTAAAGATACCAAAATCGTGAGTGCGAAAGACAACAAGGAGCTCGCACCTGAGGATCTGAAAGCAGAGATGAAAGTATTTGCTTATTATGGTCCAAAACTGACTCGCAGCCTGCCGCCAATCGGTGTTGCTGAGAAAATCGTAGTAGAATAATGAGCTAGAAGCGGAACGGCAGAGGCTGTTCCGCTTCTTTTTGCTTGGGAGCCGGGCGCAGACTGCAGAGGCCAGCGATGAGCGCTGCACCCGCACACAGGCAAGCGAGCACAGTAAAACCCCACGCCTGATAAACGGGTCCTCCCACATAGGAGCCGATCGTCATCCCGATGTACATGCCTGTGATGTTCCATGCCATGATTCTTCCGAGGTGGTCCGGGTATTCCAGGGCGAGGCGGGATTGATAGGAAGGGACAAAGGCATAGCCGACGAATGCCCAGAGGAAAAGCAAGACAAATAGCCAGACTCCCTGCTGGTAGAACAGCCCTACGCAGACAAGACAGGCGGTTAACGTCAGTAGACTTGCAGAAGAAATCGCTTTGGCTCCAAATTTGTCTGCCAGGTTTCCACCGTTTAGACTGCCAAGCATGGCTCCGACCCCGTACGCGATAAGGGAAGCTGCGATCTGGGAGGGACGAAAGCCGATATCCTCCGTCAGAGACGTACCGAGATAGGTGTAGACGCCATAGATGGCAGTGGCCCAGTAGACAGTGACGAGGACGGAACGAACCATCAACGTGACAGAAGGGGCAAAACCTCGCGCAGCCGGGCTCGAATGCCTGCGCTGCGGCCAAATGGCGAGATTGATCCAGGCGAGAATAAAGCTAAGGACGGCGATCAGCCAGAACGTAAAGCGCCAGCCATACTGATCGGCAATCAAGGTTCCAAGCGGCGTGCCGGCCCAAAGACCAGTCAAATTGCCGGAGACGACGACGGACAGCCAGGCTGCTCTGCGGCTCGGAGGAGCCAAATCACTCACAAACGCATAGACACAAGGGGCGATGGCGGCGAGAGCCAAGCCTGCAACAGCCCGACTGGTGAGAAGCATGCCAAAGGAAGCGGCAAAGCCGGTCCACAGATTGGCGAGGCAAAACAGGACAAGACCTCCCCATAAAAGGAGACGCCGCCGCTTTGCATAACGGTCAAACAAAACGCCCATCAAGGGAGAGCCGCAAGCGTACATGATGGACATGGCCGTCACGAGCCAACCGGCTACGGCAGGTGTCACGCCATACTCTTCTGCGATGGACGGCAGCAAGGGAGAGACGACAAAGACGTCCGTCCCTACGACGAACAGGGTAGTGGCACCCGTGACCAACCAAACGGCAGCGTTCCTCGTCAAAATCCCATACCTCCTGACAGATCCGTGCAAAATGGATGCTTCTATCAGTTATATGGAGAGAACGGGAGGGGGTGCCTACTCCTGTGAGCCGGGATGAATGGGATACGCCATGCAAATGACGCGGCCCAGCTTCTCCGTGACACGCTCTTCGTAGGCGGCAAAGCCAACCTTCTCGTAAAAGGGCACGACAGCCTGATTCTTCTCCAATACACCGAGGTGGAGAGAAGCATAGCCATTTTCCCGGTACCAGGCGATGAGGCAGTCGAGAAATTCTTTGGCGTAGCCCCTTCCATGGGCACGACTGTCGATCATGATCAGTCCGAGCCACGGATGTCCGTCACGCGGGTTTTTCAGAATAAATTGGGCGATACCGATCAGGGAATCGCTGGAAGACTCGCGCAAGCAGTAGCTGTACGAGCCTTCCAAAGCTAGGTTATCCGCATGGTCTTGGGCGACGGCATCCAGGGAGACGGCGCGCTGCCCATAGGCGTATTCCATGTAAGCAGGATTGGAGTTGTAGACGTCGAGAAGCTCGGGAAAATCACGCTCGGCAACGGGGGTATAGACGAGACGGCTGCTGGCGGTGGGAAACGGGGTAGGCATAAATGGACACTCCTTGCAATTGATGTTAGACATTTATCTAATTAGATAATAAGCGAAATAGATTTCGTGTCAATAGCACTAGCGATGGTAGCGAGGTTCAGGGAATTCCCCGATACACAATCTCGCCTGTAAACTCTACAATAGCGGTAAGAAGATTGTCTTACGAGGAGGAGCGCATGAGTACGTGGAGAGAAGAGCTGGGTACGTCCAGTGAAATGATTTCGCTGATGCAGTCCATCTTTGAAGGCGTAAGTGATGCCATCCTGGTGGTAGACCGCGACGGCTTGATCATAAGGGTCAATGCCGCACTGGAGCAAATGACAGGCTGGACCGAGAGTGAATTGGTCGGGATCAAACATATTTGTGAGCTGTGTCTGGGGATGGCGACCTGCATGGAAGAGTCGACCTGTGCCGATTGCTTCTTCAAACAGGTGCAGATGCCTTCCTTTGAGATGCGTCTGCGAACGAAAGACGGCAGGGACTATCCAGTTGCTGCGAGCTCTGCGCGATTGCCGGATGGAACGAACGGCGAGCTGGTGATGGTCATCCGGGACATGTCTGCGCAGCAGCGGGCTGAAAAGGAGCGCTACCAGCACAAGCTGACCAATTACGTGATTCAGGCGCAGGAGGAAGAGCGTAAGCGGATTGCCCGCGAGCTTCATGATGGAGTGGGGCAGGCCCTCTACAGCATCCTGGTCGGGCTCAACGTAGTCGGGCAGAGCCAACTGAGCGACCCGATCCGGCAGCATGTGACAGACCTTTTGCAGATGACGTCCAAGGCGATGGAAGAGGTAAAGCGCATGGCTCTCGAGCTGCGGCCATCCGCGCTGGATGACTTGGGGCTTTTGCCGGCCTTGCGTTCCTTGATGAAGCGAGTGGAAAAAAGCTTTGACATACAGGTCGAGCTGCATGTGCAGGGAGGGCACCGCCGCTATTCGGCCGCCATGGAGACCGCGCTCTACCGCATCGTCCAGGAGGCGATGACCAATACGGCAAAATACGCCAAGGCAAGTCAGCTGGGGATCGTGTTCGAAGACAGAGAAAAAGAAGTTGTGGTGACCATCGTAGATGATGGCGTCGGCTTTGAGGTAGAGAAGGCTTTGCATACGGGCAAGGGCTTGGGTGTTTTTGGCATGAAGGAGCGGGCACAGCTATTGGGTGGCACGGTAGACATCCGTTCGGCTCCCGATGAGGGCACGACTGTCATCGTGCGCATCCCGGTTTCAAAGGAGGAGACAGAACATGGCTATTCGCGTGCTGATCGCTGACGACCACGCCGTTGTGCGCTCAGGGTTGGGAATGCTGATTAACGCCCAGGAGGATATGGAAGTCGTCGGATACGCTGCTGACGGAAAAGAAGCGTGTGAAAAAGCAGTGGACATCCATCCCGATGTCGTTTTGATGGATTTGAGCATGCCTCCGGGGGAAAACGGATTGACAGCCACGGCGAGGCTAAGGGAGACCGCTCCCGAGATACAGGTGCTCGTCTTGACCATGCACGATGACGAGGAATACTTGTTTCGTGTCCTGCAAGCAGGGGCGGCGGGATATATTTTGAAAAGCGCCCCCGATCTGGATCTCATCGCGGCCATTCGGTCTGTGCACAATGGCATGGCGTACCTGTATCCATCCGCGACCAAATCGTTGATCGAGGAATTTCTGCAGATGGTCAAAAGCGGAGAAGAGCAGGCGAAATACGAAATTCTCACGGAACGGGAAAAGGAAGTACTCGTGTTGATCGCCAAAGGCTTCAGCAACAAGGAAATTGCTGAGCAGTTGACCGTCTCTGTCAAAACGGTAGAATCGCACAAGGCGCATATCATGGAGAAGCTGCATCTGCGAACGCGTCCAGATCTGGTGCGGTATGCGATCAAAAAAGGCTGGCTGGATTTTGAATAGGAAGTAGAGAGAGGCGAGACCCGGGACATATGGTTCCCGGGTTTTTCCGTTTTTGAATTTCAGGATATTTTCAGGATGCGCTCGCTATGATGGAGGGGAAGAAAGGACGGAAAGGACTGTAGAGAAGGCATGCGAAAACAATCGAGATGGTCGAAATGGAAAGTGGGAGGCGGTCTGGTGGTCTCCCTGGCAGTTCTCTTCCAGGTGGCGAAAGCAGATCCGGCGTTTGGGAAAGCGGTACAAGCAGCTCAGGAAAATGAGGATGCCTACGACTCCGACGATAGCGAACAGGCATCTTCGGAAATGCTGCCAGTCGTTGAAGGAGACGAAGATGATGACGCAGTGGGGCATGATTTTGAGGGTGCTCTTTTGCATGATGCGGACGAGTCTGGAAAAAGTGAGACGAGCGGGGATGAGCACCCGGATTCGGATGACAGGAGGTCCACTCTCCCGACTGTTCCCGCTGCGTCCATGCAGACAGCGGTTCATAAGCCAGCGGGGCATGCCCCTGTCTCTTCAACTCATACACAAAAGAGCACAGGCTCTTCGAAGCAAACGACAGCTTCCACCCAGGCGAAGGGCGTGTCGACAGCATCCAGTACAGCCCCAAAAGCAGCGACAGCGGTACCTTCTGCTACCAAAACGCCTGCTCCTGTGGTGGATCAAGAGCCGCAGCAGCAACCACAGGAGGCACCGCCTGCGGATATTCCCCCTGCCCCTGAGGAGAGCACAGCAGCGCCGTTGGATGCAAGCAAGGAAGCCAGCCTGGACGCCGCTCCTCAATCAGAAGAAAGCTCGTCCACGAAAACGGAGACCAAGAAGAAAAAGTCACATACGAAAAGCCGCCGATCGTAAATTTCTGCCAAAGGAGTGGGTTTTGATGCAACCAGAGGTGCCCTTGCATGTCTATCGCTCTCGAGCCATGAATACCGAGATAGAGGTGATCTGGGAGAGCCAGGCTCTTCGGAAGAGCCGTGCGCTGGAGAAGATCGCAGACAAGTGGTTCCATGCGGTTGAGCAGCGCTTTAGCCGGTTTATGCCTGACAGTGAGCTTTCCTATCTGAATCGCCAGAGCGGAAGTCTGACGCTTATCTCGGGGGCGATGGCAGAGGTGCTGTCTCTGGCCGAAATCTTTCATATTCAGACAGAAGGCATGTTCAGTCCATTCGTGTACGATGCGCTTCATGCTGCCGGCTACAGCCAGTCCTATGACATCGTGAAACAAGCAGATGCTGTGACGTCAGACAGTTCATGCTCCGGCGCTTATTCCATGACGCTCCATTCAGGCATGAAAGCGGTGCAGTTGCAAGACGGCACGCACCTTGATCTGGGCGGAATTGTCAAAGGATGGTCAGCCGAAAAAATGGCTGATAAGCTGAGACTCGCGTACGGGGTCCGGCGGGGATTGGTCAACGCAGGTGGAGATGTGCAGGTATGGGGGGGCAGCAGCGCGCAAGAGCCATGGCGCATCGGTATTGCCAGCCCGTGGCATCCAGAGGAGGAGCTGGCGATGGTTTCCTTGAGAGACGGGGCTGTGGCCACCTCCAGCTCATGGGGAAGAAGATGGAACCACGCAAAGCATGGCGTCCAGCATCATCTGATCGACCCTCGCACCATGCGTCCCGGCAGCAGCGATGTCATCCAGTGCAGCATCGCAGGAGACAGTCTCATCTCCTGTGAAATTTGGGCGAAGGTCGTTTGTCTGTTCGGGCTGGAGCGTGGACTAGCGCTGCTGCAAACGAAATGTCCGCGCATGGAAGCATTGATTGTTTCCGAGACAGGAGACCTTCATTTGCTCCGGCGGCATCCGCAGGAAAAGGAGAGATGGGAGACGGAGCATATCGATTTTATACATGAGAAGGCCAATTAGGGGAAAGGAGCGCATTTGAAATGACAGAATGGATCTTGCAGCTGCCTACGTGGGAAATGATTCGATTCTTCGGGTTGCTTTCGTATTTTATGCTTTTTGCCGGCGTTGCCATCGGCATTAGCTACAGCTTCCCGGGATGGGCTCCAAAGACAAAGGGGAAACTTTACAGGATGCACGAAGCAGCTTCGGTTTCCGGTATGTTTTTGGGAGTATTTCATGCTATGCTGCTCGTGATTGACACGTACATGCCTTTTTCTTGGCATGAAATCCTGCTGCCGTTTGCCGCTTCGCATGCCCCTGTCATAAATGGTCTGGGAACGATTGCGGCATACGGTATGGTAATCATTATTTTGACGACCGATCTGCGAAACAAGCTGAACAGGAAAGTATGGCGATTGATTCATTTCGCCTCTTATCCCACCTTTGTACTGGCGCTTGTTCACGGAATCAGCGGCGGCACGGACACCAAAGTGGGATGGATCTTTTTATCCTACGTCCTCACGTTTGCGGTCGTCACGATTCTCTCGATTGCCAGAGCCTTTCTAGGAGGGAAACGCAGCCTTGCACATTCTGCTGGTAGAAGATGACCCCAAGCTGGGGCCGCTGATTCAATACAAATTAAGCCAGGACTATCATACAGTCGAATGGGTGGCAGACGCCGAGCTCGCCATGGAGTACCTGCAGCAGACCCACTATGATCTGTACATTTTAGACTGGATGATGCCCAAAAAAAGCGGGTTAATGCTATGTGAGGAAATCCGTGCCCGCAATGATCGCACCCCCATCCTGATGCTGACTGCACGGGACTCCATCGATGATCGGGTGGCTGGACTTACGATAGGAGCAGATGATTACCTGGTGAAGCCATTTGCTTTTGAAGAGCTGTTCGCCCGCATTCATGCATTGGCGAGGCGGATCCCTGTGGCTCTGCATCAGGAACAGAGCTGCGAGTACGCGGGAATCAGGCTGGACAGACAGACGCATGAGGTATGGCGAGATGAAAGGCTTCTCAACTTAACCAAAAAGGAGTTCCAGCTTCTGGAGTTTTTCCTGCGCCATCCGGAAAAAGTGCTCACTCGCGAGCAAATCATCAATTACGTCTGGGGGCTGGACGCGATGATCACTCCCAATGCGGTCGACGCAGCGATCAAGCTGCTGCGAAAAAAAGTGGACGACGGATTCACGCAAAAGCTGATTCACAACGTCAGAGGTGTCGGCTATCGTCTCTATGAAGCGGAGGAGCACGAGCGTGTTTGAGCAGACGAGGAAACGATTGACCCTCATGTACAGCGGGATGCTGGCATTGATATTGCTGGTGGTGTTTGTCGGTTTCTATTGGACGCTCTCCGCCATTATGTTTCGCAACGAGCAGTCACAGCTGGAAGCAATAGGGGAAAAAGCCATTCATGAATGGAAGGAATCGCGGGAGAGAAAGCTCCTTCCCCAGGGCTCGGAGGAGGCCGGGAATCTCGGCGAGAGGAGGATGGACTTCGACTTTTTGCAGCCCAACCAGCTATTCATGCTTCTGACAAAAGAGGAGCAGCTTTTCAAACTGAATGCTGAGCATGACGGTGAGCTAGCTTCGGCTATTCAAACAGCGATTTTGGAGCATGAGCCAGGCGCAGGGAGGATGTCGCACATCTCCGTAACAGCTGCGGGAGAAAACAAAATCTTTGCCGTCTACCGTCCCTTCTTCGCGGAAGATGACGTCCGGCTCTATCTTGCAGAAGACGTTTCCCGCATGGAGCAGCTTCTGCACCAAATGAGATGGGCGTTGATTGTGACCGGAATTCTTTTGCTGGGGGTAGCGGCGCTGGTCGGATACTGGTTTTCAGGACGAGCGATGATCCCGATCAACCAGTCCTATAAAAGGCAAAAAGACTTCACAACGGATGCTTCGCACGAATTTCGCACGCCGCTGAGTGTCATATTGTCATCCGCCGAAATTTTGCAAGAAAAAAAGGAGGCGCTGCCTCCTTTTCACCAAACGGTGCTGCAAAGCATGGTGGACGAGATTCACCGAATGCGCAGGCTCGCGGATGACCTTCTGACGTTGGCCAGAAGTGATGTCGAGACCAATCAAAAGCGCTCATTTCAGCGAGTGGAATTGCACGATCTGATTCGCGAGGTCGCAGAACGGATGCAAATCAAGGCATCTGCTAAAAAAGTAAGCGTCGTTAACCGTGTCGCTCTCGAAGGGGCATATCTGTTGGGGGACGGCGACTCCATCCGTCAGTTGTTCTACATTTTGCTCGATAACGCCGTAAAGTACAGCGAAGAAGGGAACGAGGTAGTCGTAGACGCGGTTCTGGAAGGGCCAAACCGGGTGGCATGCTCGGTTCGCGACTACGGAAACGGAATCCCTGAAGAAGATTTGCCGTATGTATTCGAGCGTTTCTATCGCGCGGACAAGGCACGTTCGCGGGATGTGGAAGGAACGGGCCTCGGGCTGGCAATTGCGGCCCAAATCGTGAAAATGCACAAAGGCCAAATCAGCGTTAGCAGCACCAAGGAACGAGGCACTGTATTCACCGTTGCCTTTCCGATCATATTGAGTTAGCCAAGAGGTGATTTTTTCATGACAAGCCAAGCGAAACCGCATTGGATACAAAACAAGACAGAACGAATCTGGGTATACATCGCCCTTTTGCTGGCTTCATTCATCGTGCTGGGGGGGATCTGGCAGCTTTATCAGTATCCGGGTGGCACCTTTCACACGCGGGCATTCAAATCAGTCTTCAAGGACAACGGCTCTCTGGCAAGGCTGGCGGTTTTTGTCGTTCTCGCCCATTACGCCATTTTGTTTCTGTTTAAGAAGGGTCTCGTGGAACGGTGGGACAAAGTGAAAAAATGGCTGATAACGGCATCGCGCTTGGCTCGCAAATGGCATACGCCTGCTGCCCTGGTGGCGTTGTCGCTTATCGTCCTGCATGTTGTCGGAGCATTTCTGTACGGAATTGAGCTCAATTTTGAGAATGTGAGCGGACTGCTCGCACTCTGTGTGCTGCTTCCTGTACCAATATCTGGGCTTCTGCGGTACCGAAAGCTGGATAAGAAGTGGCATTTGCGTTCAGGACTCGCGTTTGCTGTTCTTTTTTTCGTGCATGCTTTTCTTTAATGAAGTTGCGAGAGATGAAAAGCGGAGAGTAGGCGGCGCATAGGCCGAGCTTACTCTCCTCTTTGTTTTGGGTAGGTGCCGTCACAGGTTCATCATGCTGCGAAACGCTTTGACTTTTCCTCTGCTGACAGGAATATCCGTCTGGCTGTCGTCGTTCATCTTGATCAAGTACGTATTGTTGAACCAAGGGATGATTTCCTTGATCTGTTTCACATTCAGGATGTAGTTTCGGTGGCTGCGAAAGAAAGAGCCCGACCGGTTCAAGATCGTTTCCAGCTCATTGAGGGACAAGTCGCATTTTTCGATGCTCTCCTTTGTCGCAATGAACAAATCTCGTTCCCGGACAAAGGCGAAATAAATGCTGCTCACCTGGATCGGGATAATCTTGTTGTTTTTGCGGATGCAGACTTGCTCATCCAGCATCGGGACCGTCGCTGCGCGATCGTACACATCCGGCTTATTCAGAAGCGTCTTCACTTTTTTGATCGCATCATCCAGCTGAGATTCAAGGATCGGTTTGGTCAGGTAGCCAACAGCCGGAGTCGAAAAAGCTTCCAGCGCGTGCTCATAAAAAGCAGTCGAAAAAATAATCAGCGGAGGCTTGGACATCTGGTTCAATTTCTTGGCGAATTCGAGGCCGCTCATGCCAGGCATGTGAATATCGAGAAAAAGCAAATCTGGCTCGGAATGGACGATATGGGGCAGCGCATCGATCGGATTGTAGTGGATCGATGTCACTTCGATATCGATATATTTTTTCAGCAAGTATTCCAATTCGGAACAAATAGCCGGTTCGTCATCAATAATAACCGTCTTCAAGAACATGTAGTTTCACATCCTTTCAGGAATCGGATAACGGGGCAGCGAAAGATACGATCGTTCCGGCACCAAGCTTGCTTTGAATCTGCAGGCCGTACTCTTTTCCGTAGATGGATTGCAGCCGCTGATGGACATTGGAAAGACCGATTCCCTGGGAGTGGTGGTTCCAAATTTCGGCCAAACGCTCCTCGCTGATTCCCACCCCGTTGTCTTCAATGCAAATTTTCACCTCATCGCCGTACTTCTCTACGCGAATCGTAAGCAGGCAATCGCTCACTTTTGGAAACAGGCCGTGGTGAATGGCGTTTTCAATGATCGGCTGCAAGGTCAGGATGGGCAATTTTCGTGTCAGCAGTGATTCATCGACCTCCATGTTCACTTTCAAGCGGTTGGCGAACCTGACCTTTTCGATTTCGAGGTAAGAGGTAATTCCGTCCAGCTCTTCCTGCAAGCTGTGATAATTCCCCTTGCTTTTCAAATTGCGTCTGAAAATGTCGCTTAAATTGCCGATCAGATTTCTCGCCTGTTCAGGGTCTGTCCGACAATAAGACATGATGGTGCCCAGCGTATTGAACAGGAAATGCGGGTTGATTTGCGCTTGCAGGGCGTTCACCTCTGCCTGCTGCCGCATCTTGGTATGATACTCGATCTCGGCCAGCTCGATTTGGACCGATAACAGCTTGGCCAAGCCGTCCAGTAAATTCAGGTTGGTCTGGTACGTACTGAAGGAAGAGCTTTTCAAGTAGAATTGCAGCGTTCCAATCGGCTGGTTGTGATGGCACAAGGGTGCGCCGATGACCGTTTTGAGCCGAAGCGAGCGGGGAGCGGCTAGATCTTTTTCGTGGTGCACCACTGCATTTTGGCTCAATACGGATTTTGCCACCTGTGCGCAGAGCGCCTCTTTATCCAAATGATTCTCTAACACATTTCCCCTTGCGCTGAGCAGCTTCTCACGGTCGGTAATGGCGACTGCGTCCACCCTGGCGATTTCACGAATGATTTCAGCGGTTTTTTCAGCCGAATCCAGATTCAGTCCTGTCCGGAGATGAGGCAGAGTCTGGCTTGCAATGGACAAGGCAAGATTGGCTCCCTGAGCACCTGACTGGTCTTGGATCATTTTCATATTGAGAAAAATACGAGTGAAGATCAACAGTCCTATGACTGTCACGAGCGTAGTTGGAATGGCGATTTTTATCTCCAGCTCCAGTGCCGCCGAAAAAGGCCTCGCGATGAGCAGCACCATTACTTTCTGGATCAGCTCGGCTGTCACGCCCACCAGCACAATATGGTACCATTTCAAGCGAAACAGATTGATCTTGGTACTGACCATTCCCCCGAAGAGGCCGGCCATGACGGTCGAGATGGCACAAGCCGCAGCGGTAAATCCGCCAATCGAATAGCGATGAATGCCTCCGATGACGCCGGAAATAAAGCCGACGACAGGCCCCCCGATCAACCCGCCCACAACGGCCCCGACAATGCGCGTATTGGCGAGCGCATCATTGATCCGGATTCCATGCTCGGTTCCGATCACGGACAGGAGACCGAACAGCGCGGAGAGGATCAATACCCGCATCCAATTGTTTTTTCCGTATACGATGTTTCGAAAGTAATCCAGCTGGCCGAGGATGAGGGAGATCACCGCGATGGCGGAGATGTTTTCCAGCAGTCTGAGCAGCATAGTGAAATTCATAGTAGCCCCCTTATGGTAAAGGGTATCTTGATCCCGCTGATAAATCAACGCAACTCAAATGGGAATATTGGCAGGTCAGTTACCGATTTTGCACGCTCAGGACAATGAGATAGATGCGTGATAAATAATCGCTCTAAAATAGGGACAGTTCAGATTATTCGAATCGGTTTTCGGGAGAAAATGAAATCCCTTTCAAAGCAAATGATGCCCCCCTTGCGTGAGCAAAGGTATTGTTTCATTTGCAAGCGGTTTCAATATCTCCCTTGCAAATTAGGTTCGGGTCAAACATGAGGAGGGTGCAGCTATGAATCAATCGAGCGATCGCGAAAAGTCGCGGCGCATCACAAGTAACATCTTTAAAGGTTCGCTCGGGAACCTGATCGAATGGTACGACTGGTATGCCTATGCTGCTTTTGCGGTATATTTTTCGTCCCAGTTCTTTCCGAAAGGTGACCCGACCAGCCAACTGCTGAATACAGCAGCCGTATTTGCCATCGGGTTTTTGATGCGTCCCATCGGGAGTTTGCTCTTGGGACGCTACGCTGACCGTCACGGGCGCCGTGCAGCGCTGACGCTGTCCGTCACCATCATGGCCGGCGGATCCTTGGTGATTGCTTGTACGCCAGGCTATGAAACGATCGGCGTGTTTGCTCCTATCATTCTCGTCCTGGCTCGCCTGCTCCAAGGCCTGTCGCTTGGCGGGGAATACGGAACATCTGCCACGTATTTGTCCGAGATGGCTGACAGAGGTCGTCGCGGTTTCTACTCCAGCTTTCAGTACGTCACACTGATCAGCGGCCAGCTGGTGGCGCTGGGTGTGCAAATTATTTTGCAGCAGATCCTTAGCGAAGCAGATATGCACACATGGGGCTGGCGCATTCCTTTCGTGATCGGTGCATTGGGCGCTCTGGCTGTACTGTGGCTGCGCCGCAGCATGGACGAATCCGAACAGTATGAGAAAATGGGCTCGAAAACGCGGGACAAGGCCGGTACGCTAAAGGAGCTGATGAAGCATCCGAAGGCAGTGATGGCGGTAGTCGGTTTGACTCTCGGGGGAACCATCGCATTCAACACGTACACGACCTATTTGCAAAAATTCATGGTGAATACAGTAGGACTGCCGAAAGAGGAAGTCAGCTGGATTAACTTTATCGCTTTGTTCGTATTCGTGATCCTGCAGCCGATTGCCGGCGCGCTGTCCGACCGGATTGGCCGACGTCCACTGCTGATTGGCTTCGGGGTTCTGGGAACATTGTTTACCGTTCCGCTGTTCCTGATCATGGAACAGACGAAAAGTCCGTACATGGCTTTCGTACTGATGCTGGTTGGTCTCATCATCGTCACAGGCTATACGTCCATCAACGCGATCGTGAAAGCCGAGCTGTTCCCAACGGAAATCCGTGCGCTGGGCGTTGGTTTCCCGTACGGGGTGACCGTGGCGATCTTCGGGGGTACAGCGGAGTTCATCGCGCTGTGGTTCAAGAGCATGGGTGTCGAGTCGCTCTTCTATTACTACGTAGCCGCTTGCATCGCATTGAGCCTCGTCGTCTACTGGCGCATGGGTGAGTCGTCGAAAACTTCCCAGATCGAAGCCGAGCTGGATGCTGAAAAAGGCAAAAAAGCTGCGGATCATCGCAAGGTGTCTTCCAAGGTAGCAAACTAACATTTTCGAAAAGCCTATCCGCCAACCTGACGCACATGAAGATGTGCCGGGTTGGCGGATTTTTTGCTGCAAATCTCGAGCTTCCGGATGTGACCAGCTTGCTTGCAGGCTGGTCATTTTGCTGTGTCTAACCTGTGACAGAAACTGGATAATATCAGGGTGTTTTCCCCTCACTTTAGGGGATTTCCCCGAATTACTTCGACCGCTGCCGCGGGATAGAATGAAGGCGTAACGGAAACACGCCATGAAAGGCAAAAAGAAAGGAGGAGAGAACGATGGAGACGCAGACAAACAGCCCGAAAAAGAAGCCGGGTCAAAAGCAAACAGGCCCGCAGACGGGAGAAGAAAATCTCCAGGGAACGTTTGCCGCTGTGCTGATCGTCGGAGGGATCATTCTCCTCAGTTGGTTTGGCGTATTTGGCCTTTTCCTGGAACGTGCATAAGAGGGGAAGCAAAGGAGGGTACGTATGCATTTGCATCGGTATGAAAAAATTTGGTTGATGCTCGGCGGTGGCGCCTTGGCGTTGTTTATCCTGCTGCTGTGCGTCAATGCGTTTGCGATGGGGATGGCGCCACCCAGCAATATGGAAATGATTGACCCGGCGAAGGTCACGGAGACGCCGCCTTTTGATAAACCGGGCCTGAAGCAGGTAGGCGATCAGGAGTACGACGCCTACATGACAGCTTTTGCATTTGGCTTCTCGCCAACGAAGATGGAAGTCCCGGTCGGTTCTACGGTGAACTTTCACGTCACGAGCCCGGATGTCATCCACGGTTTTCAGATACCCGGAACGAACGTCAATTTTATGGTGATGCCCGGGCATATCAACTCGGCGACCTACACCTTTGACAAACCGGGCGAGTATCTAATCATTTGCAACGAATACTGCGGCGCCGGTCATCAGGTGATGGCGACCACGATCATTGTGAAATAAAGGGAGGTGAATTTCATATGGTAATCGCACGAAAGGTTGAAACGGATCGGCTGCCTGCTGCTGTCACACGTCCTGCTGCCCGCCTCGGATTGTCCTATGTTTGGGTGGCGTATATCGCATTTGGACTTGCGGCTCTGGCAGGGATGCTGCAAGGCATGGTGCGTGGCGGGATCATCGAGCTGCCTAGCTGGACGAATTACTATCAGATTTTGACTGCCCACGGTGTGCTGATGGCACTTATTTTTACCACGTTTTTCATCGTCGGCTTTCTTTTGACTGGCGTAGCGCGCACGACGGGCGGATCGCTGCATGGAACGGCTCTCGGATGGGGCTGGGCTGGCTGGATTCTGATGGTCTTGGGTACATTGATGGCCGTCGTCACCATCGTGATGAACGAGGCTTCGGTCCTGTATACGTTTTATGCGCCACTGAAGGCATCCCCGTACTTTTACGTGGGAGCGGCGCTTCTGGTCGTCGGCAGCTGGTTCGCAGGCTTTGCGGTTTTTGCCAGCTACCGTAAATGGAAACGGGAGCACCCGGGGCAGATTTCGCCACTCTTCGTCTTCATGTCGGTCACGACGTTTGTGATGTGGATCATCGCGACGCTTCCGGTAGCAGTCGAGGTTATTTTTCAGCTCATTCCCTGGTCGCTGGGCATCTCTCCGACGATCAACATCATGCTCAGTCGCACCTTGTTCTGGTTTTTCGGGCATCCTTTAGTTTACTTCTGGCTGATGCCGGCCTACATCGCTTGGTATGTGTGTGTGCCACGGATCATCGGAGGGAATGTTTTCAGTGACTCGCTCAGCCGTCTCGCGTTTATTCTCTTGCTGCTGTTCTCGATCCCGGTCGGCTTTCACCATCAGTTGATGGAGCCGGGCATCTCGGCTGGGTGGAAGATGATTCACGTGACGCTGACGCTCATCGTCGTCATACCGTCGCTCATGACTGCCTTCTCCATGTTTGCGATCTTCGAATCAACCGGACGCAAAAAAGGAGGGCTGGGCCTCTTTGGCTGGCTGAAGAAGCTGCCATGGACGGATGTGCGCTTTTTCGCACCGTTTGCAGGGATGCTGTTCTTTATCCCAGGGGGAGCGGGCGGAATCATCAATGCAAGTAACCAGATCAATGCCGTGGTGCACAATACCATTTGGGTAACCGGACACTTCCACATTACCGTGGGGGCCGCAGTGGCACTGACGTTCTTTGGGGTCAGCTTTTGGCTGATACCGGTACTGACCGGCCGCACACTCACTCGCACTGCGAATCGGATGGGAATGGTGCAGACTGTCTTTTGGTCCGTAGGGATGTTCCTGATGTCGTTTGCGATGCACACGATGGGACTCTCAGGGGCGCCGCGCAGGACTGATTATACGACCTATATGGATCATCCGACGGCATTGGGCTGGATGGATTATCAGCGGATGATGGCATTCGGAGGCGGTCTGCTGTTCGTATCGGCGATCCTCTTGATCCTGATTCTTTTGTACCTGACATTCTACGCACCGAAAGGGTATATGGAGTACCCGATCGGAGAGACAGAGAAGGAACAGCATGTCCCGCGTTTGCTGGAGCGCTGGCCGGTATGGATTGGTCTCGTCGCTTTCCTGATCGTGCTCGCTTACGGCTATCCGATCTTGGAGCAAATCCAGCACCAGGCACCGGGCTCCCCGCCGTTTAAAACTTGGTGATGTAGAAAAATCCACTCGTTTTTAGCAACGAGTGGATTTTGGCGTGTGTGCGGCTACTTTTTGTTTGGCTACAAGGCGGCCCATTCGGTATAGGCAAGAATCAGAAAGCCGATGGCAATCAGCCATAACGCGAGCACTCTGAGGTCTTCCTCTTCAAATGGCATGGAACTCCTCCTTTATCTCTTGGTAGTACCAAGGTATTCAAAAGGAGGGGCATTGGTTTAGCCTACGGCAGGTAAATCATTTTGCGAGTCATCCCGCCGTCGATGACCAGCTCGGTTCCGGTAATGAAATCATTGTCCTTTTGCGTCAAGAACAGGCAAGCGCGGGCAATGTCATCCGGCACACCGACACGTCCGGCCGGGTGCTGTTCGTGATCCTCTGGACGAAGGGCGGAGTAATCGCCATTTTCAATCCATCCTGGGGAGATCGCGTTGACACGGATGCCGTCCGGACCGAGTGAAACAGCCAAGGCGTGGGTCAAGGCGAGAATGCCGCCTTTGGAGGCAGCGTATGCCTCGGTATTGGGCTCAGACATGTGCGCACGGGACGAAGACATGTTGAGGATCGCACCGCCGCCGTGCTTGCGCATGATTTTGGCCGCCTCCCGCGAACCGAGGAAAACGCTGCGCAAATTGGTATTGAGTATATGATCCCATGCCTCCACTGCGAGCTCGTAGGGAGATTCCCAGGTGGAAAGGCCGGCATTGTTGACCAATACGTCCAGTCTCCCCCAGCGTTCGTCTGTCATCTGCATCAACTGCTCGATGTCCTTCGGCTGGCTGACGTCTACCTGGTGGAAAGTAGCGGTTCCAGTTGAGCTGTCTGATGCATTTATGGCTTGGGCTGCCGCTTCGCCCATTTCTGCGTTCCGCTCGGCAATTACCACATGAGCGCCATGGGCCGCATACATTCCGGCGATAGCCCGTCCGATACCGCTGCCTGCTCCCGTGACAATGACAATCTTATCCGTGAATTGCATTAAGATCCCCTCCAAACAATAAGAAAGTGTGAACGATCCGGTTGTCCTGTGAAAAAACTGTAAAAATGGTAAAAACATGATTGCAAAATGTATCTAACTATAATAAAGTAAGTATCATCTTTTGGTGAGATCACCGAAATTAGAGGAGGTCACTTTTGTGCAAACTGAAATGAAATTAACAGCCGAACAGGCGATGGAAGCGAGACATAGCGTACGTAAATACGATCCGAATGCTGTGATTCCCCAAGGCGAACTGAACGAAATTCTGCGTCTGGCTTCTACAGCGCCTTCCTCATGGAACCTGCAGCACTGGCGTTTTCTCGTGGTGACCGATCCGGCAATCAAGCAAAAGCTCCTGCCAATCGCCTACAACCAGCAACAAGTAGTGGATGCCTATGCTACTATCATCATACTGGGAGATCTGGAAGCAGACAAGGCGGCAGCTGTCGTATACGACAAGGCGCTGGCGAAAGGTCTGGTGTCTCAGCAAGTGCGTGACACAATGGTCGGTCAGGTCGAGGGTGCTTACAAGAACAATCCGGAAATTGCCCGCGACGAGGCTATCCGAAATTCCTCCTATGCAGCTATGCAGCTGATGCTGGCTGCCAAATCGAAAGGGTATGACACCTGCCCGATGGGAGGCTACGACAAAGCGAAGTTGATTGAAGCTTTGAACATCCCGCCTCGCTACATCCCGTCGCTGATGCTCACACTCGGCAAAGCGAGCGTGCAAGCACATCCGACCGAGCGTCTGAGCCTGGACGAGTTGGTTATTGAAAACAGCTTCTAATCAATGCAAATAGGAAAAGGGAGCGCTATCGCTAGCGTTCCCTTTTTTACTGCTTCTAGAGTATCCCTATTGTATTTGACTGATCGTTACAAAATATCTATAATGGTACTCATTCCCAGTCTCACATGTAAATAACGAACATGGGTCCAGGAAAGGAGCTGGTTGATATGAGCGCCAGACCTCGAGAATTCAAAGATACAGCCGTGATTGATGCAGCCATGGAAGTGTTCTGGGAGCATGGCTTCGAGGGCAGTTCCACGGAAAAATTATGCGAGCGGACAGGTCTCGGCCGGGGAAGCCTGTACAATGCGTTCGGCAGCAAGCAAGCGCTATACGAGAAGGCGTTGGAACGCTATCAGGAGCTGGGCATTGAAATCCAGGTGGATGTATTGGAACAGCCGGGACCAGTGAAAGACAGGCTGCGTGCCCTCATGGTGTGGGGGATCGACCAGGATTTCGATGGAGCAAAGCGGCGTGGCTGTCTCTCGATCAATGCAGCGATTGAGCGTGGAGTGAAGGACGCGGAGGTAGCACGTTTGGTGGGCGGTCATGTGGGACGACTCGAACAGGCGTTGTGCCATGTCATTGCAGTCGGTCAACGTTCAGGTGAGATTACCTCCAAGCGACCGGCCTTGGAGCTTTCCCGATCCTTTTTGAGCAGCTTTTACGGTCTGCGTGTACTGGGCAAGATCGTAGAGGATCGCCGTGTACTGGAGGATATCGTGGAAGGAACGCTGGCTGCTTTGTAATTTGTCAGCAAGTTGCTCATGGGCAATTTGCGCTCAGTTTTGTACTGATCATTACAAAATTAGTGAAAAATTGAGGGATAGGAGAGAAGGAATCATGCCATTTGCCGTCTATGTGCTAGGGTTGATGATTTTTTCCATGACGACTTCGGAGTTCATGGTGGCAGGGATGATGGCGTCCCTTTCGGAAGAATTCGGGGTGTCTGTCGCTGCTGTTGGTTATCTGATTTCCGCTTATGCCGCAGGGATGATCGTGGGCGGTCCGCTGCTGACGGTTGGATTGTTGAAGGTTCCGCGGAAACAGGCTTTTCTGGCATTGGGCGGTGTCTTTCTCGTCGGGCAGACTCTGGGAGCTCTCGCCACCAGCTACGAAATGATGATGGCGGCGCGAGTGATCACGGGCATTTCGTCAGCTGCGACTTTTGGTGTTTCTTTGTCCATTGGTTTTACCCTTGTCCATCCCGGAGCTCTAGGGCGTGCAGCTTCTGTCATTCTCGGAGGATTGATGGTCGCGACGGCCATTGGGCTTCCAGCGGCTATGGTGTTTGACCAGTACTTCGGGTGGCGGGCCAGTTTCTGGGGAGTCGTTGTTTTCGTCCTGCTATCGGGAGTGCTCGGGCAATTTGTCATTCCAGCTACACCCAAACCGGAGTCCGTCAGCATTCGTGGAGAGCTGGCTGCTTTCCGCAATGGGAACCTGTGGGCGGCGTACGCCACGAGCATGCTCATTATTGGAGCGACCTTTGCTGCATTCAGCTACTTTTCTCCGATCCTGACTGACCTCACTGGCTTTGGCGCGGCCATGGTTCCTCTGCTGTTGGGGATTTATGGTGTCGCGACGGTTGCTGGGAATATCGTGACGGGCAGGTTCGCCGATCGATACATGATGCCAATTTTGATCGTCGGGCTTCTCACATTGACGGTGGCACTGGTATTCTTTGGACTTTTTGCCCACAGTAGTGTTGTCGCCATGATTGCGGTTATCGTGGTTGGTCTGGCAGGTGTCCCGATGAATCCAGCGATGACGACTCGGATCACACGAGTTGCCAATACCGGATCATTGGTTACGACCGTCCATGGTTCTGTCATCAGTTTCGGCGTAGTGGTAGGATCATCGCTCGGCGGGCTCACCATCGACGCTGGCTACGGACTCGCGTCACCGCTATGGGTAGGTGCTGTCTTAGGGATCATAGGTCTCCTGTCTCTGCTGCCTTTCCTACGTGATACAAACCGCAGACAACAAACTAAAATGCATGAAAAGAAAGTGGCAAATTGCGTAGAGCAATAAGAGAACAGATGGACATGGGGGACCCATTTCCTACCATGTGTGGTGAAGGGCACGAAAAAGGGCAGGAGAGTCTTCACGCTCTTCCTACCCTTTTTCTGCGGATTCAGGAGTGCTCATAGCCTCTGCCACAGGCAAATCGACGGTGATAGTCGTACCTTGTCCGAGGATGCTGTTTACGAATAAACGACCCCCGTGGAACTCGATAATTTCCTTGCAGATGGCAAGCCCCAGGCCGCTCCCGGATTGCTTGGACCGTCCTTTGTAAAACTTCCCGGTGATATGCGGCAAGTCGCCCTCATCGATGCCCTCCCCCGTATCGGTTACGGAGATGATCAATCTGCGGGCAGATTCAGCTGCTGTGACACTGATCGTGCCCCCGCGCGGTGTAAATTTGAACGCATTGTCCAGCAGATTCACGAAAACCTGCATGAGACGGTTGAAATCTCCCATGACTGCCAAGGGAGAAGAGGGGATTTCCATCTGAAGGTCCACCCGTTTGTCCTGGGAGCGAATGGCAAACTGCAGATGCACGTCGTCCAGCACTTCCCGCAAATCCATTCGCTCCAAGGAGAGCTTCATCTCGCCGGACTGAAACTTGGAGAAGTCGAGCAGCTCCTCCACCAAGCTGATCAGGCGATCTGTTTCCTTGGAGATGACCTCCAGTCCCAGCATCGTTTCTTCCGGTTCATCCAAGCCTCCGGAAATCAGTGTCTCACTCCAGCCCTTGATCGAGGTCAGGGGGGTTCGCAGCTCATGAGAAACGGAGGAAATAAAATCGTTTTTCAGCTTTTCGTTTTTACCGATTTCCGCGGCCATGTAGTTAAACGTCTCAGCCAAGGTCCCTACTTCATCGTCGTAGCGTTTGGCGGCACGTGCTGAGAAGTTGCCGGTTGCCATTTGCGTAGCGGCTTTGGTCAGATCTTCGATGGGATCGACAATGCGCTTTGCAATGATCAGGCTGAGGGCAAAGGCGAAAAACACGACGCCAGCCCCAACGCCAGCTCCGTACAGGGCAATCTGGTTGACTGCTTGATAGAGAGGCTCCGCTGAAATCGTATAGCGCAGGACCCCCGAATATTCCGTTTCAAAGGTAAGCGGGGTGGACACAGCGATGACACGCTCGCGAGTCATGGGGCTTTTCCCCACATGGATTCCTGTCATCCCCTTCAAGGCGTCCAGCACATCGGGCGTTTGGATCACTTCTCCTGTCTGAAAGCCGTACGAGTTCAGAATGACCTTGCCGCTGGTATCCAGGACCTCGATCTTGGCGTATTCCTCGTTCGAGGCGTTCTCCAGAATGTAGCGCGCCTTGTCTTTGAGGCGATAGCCGGTCGCGTATTTATTGATAAAGTTGGTAAATGTCGTGGAGCGGGTCACCAAGGCTTCGGTCGCTGTGCCGAAGTAGTAGGTGTGCACAGCCCAGTAAAACAACCCTTCCAGCACGAGAACGATCAAGAGCAGGATCAGGCCGAAATAGACGATCAGCCGGGTCCTAATTCCCTTCATCGGAAACTTCCTTTCGCCATAAATACCCGTAACCCCATACCGTCTCCAGGAAGGCGGGATGGGCAGGGTCGTGCTCGATTTTTTGGCGGATGCGGCGGATGTTGACGTCGACAATTTTCAGGTCGCCTACGAAAAATTGCCCCCAGACAGCTGTCAGGATTTCATCGCGGCTGATGGCCTTGTTGGCATTTTCAGCGAGCAGCTTGATAATCGCAAATTCTTTGGGAGTCAGTACGATTTCCTGATCTTTTTTAATCAGCTTCCGTTCATCCAAGAGGAGGGTAAACGGATGGATGTCGATTTCATTCTTTTCCACAGGAGACTCGATGGGGGAGAGTCGTCGGTGCAGCGCTTTTACGCGAGCCAACAGCTCTGCCGGACTAAAGGGCTTGCTCACGTAATCGTCTGCACCGAATTCCAGTCCCATCACTTTGTCCAGCTCCTGGCTTTTGGCGGTAAGCATGATGATCCCGAGACGAGGGTATTTTTTGCGCAGAAGGCCGCAGACCTCGAAGCCATCGATGCCCGGCAGCATGACATCCAGGATGGCGATCTCGATATCCTGATGGATGCCGGCCAGCTCCAGCGCTTCTTCCCCTGTCGCTGCTTCCACCACCTCGAAGCCTTCCCGCTTCAGGTTGATGCGGACAAAATCACGGATTGATTTTTCGTCTTCCAGCAGCAGTACTTTCATCTTGTGCGACTCCTTTCCCGTTTCGTGTCTAAAAGCGCAAACGCATCTGACGGTACAGCTGACGAATCTCATCCGGCGTCAGGAGCATCGTTTTATATTCCTGCATAGCAGACTGGTTCAGTTCAGGAGAACCCTGCGGCTGAATCGCCACATTTACCTGCTTACCTTCTTCTTTGAGTAAGACGTAAGGCACGTGCTTTTGTTTGAGGTCATTTTCAAATTGGCTCCAGGACTTCTGCGGGACGATCTGGATCGTGAGCAGCTCCGCTTTTTTCTTGCTCGTCTCATCGAAGTAGAGGAAGTGGATCGGAGGGATTTCCGGCTCCTGGCCTATCTCGATGGTATACTTTCCATCCCATTTCTGCGGGATTTGAAAATCGATTCCGTACGAGTAGTTCTGGTAATGATCTTCTACGTGAGTGAGTCCGGTCGCGCCGTCCCAATGGAAGTAGGAAGAAATCCATGGGATGGCGGCCATAGGCAAATCGTCGGTACCGAGCGGTTGGGTACTGACACCTATTTCGATGATGCCATCGTCGTTGATGTCCTCGCTGTAGAGCGGATAGGGCTTGAAGGTCAGGTCCATTTGGCCGTCGATCTTGGCCAGAGGGTTGCGCAGCTGGCCGTTGTCCCACACTAGCAAGTCAGTGGAGGCCGAGTGTGCTCCGAGACCGGCTTCGATGAAAAGTCCATTCTGATTGGCGGAAGCTTTTCCGATAATCGCTTGCTCATAACCATTCACAGAGCCATCCAGCTCCAGCTCTGTCAGCTTTCCCAGCTTCTTTTGCGTGGCGCCGTAGACCTGGGCTTTGGAGGTCAGGTTATTGTGATCGTGTATGACCAGGGCGAGCTCGGAAACATGGTCTCCGTTCAAATCACCCACAGCCATGACGGAATACGTCTGCTTCAACAGCTCTTGCAGGCTTCCTTCCGCGAGTGAGTAGACGGAAAGCTCCTTGTTCAGGTCGTCTCCCCCGCCAAAGCCGATCATCATCTCAGGGATATGGTCACCCGTTATGTCTGTAAACATGACGTAATCGAGCTCGCTGCCGATTCCTGTGAAAGAAGCGACCTTGGCCCAGTTTCCCTGTTTTTGCGAAAGGATCAGGACGCCGATCTCGTAATCCGTTTTTTCCGACTTGTAGAAAGCCGTGACCTCCGGGGAACCATCGCCGTCCAGATCCTGCAACGACACGGCGCTTGATTCGTCCGGATGCGTGGGGACGGTCAGCTGAGAGCCGGGTGGCAAAAATTGCATCACGGCCTGATTGATCGATTGTTGGTCGCCATCTGCGGAAGGGGCGCGCATCAATTCGTTGGGCGTATCGGTAAGTCCGCATCCACTGATCAGCATCGTGGAGATCGCGGCAACGTATAGCCATGCCTTTTTCATGAGGAGAATTCCTTTCTGTTTCTAGGTCGATTGACTCTATTGTAGCCTGATAGACTCATAAAGTTGTTGCAAACCGGTAAAAAAGCGGTAACGAATCAGGAAAATATTACTTGCAACATTTGGCTTATCTCCATCGTTAAAAATACGACAGGGAAGGACATACATGGGTGTAACGTTTTGGAAATAGAAAAGGAAACCCGGTAGAAGGAGGACGATAGTATGAAAGCTTGGCATAAATCTTTGGTGGCTGTCGCATGCAGCGGCGCGATTCTGTTAGGCGTAGGTCTAGGAGCCGATCCGGTTCAAGCGAAAGCACTCAATACACAATCCTTTGCATCCGTTGTCCTATTGCAGCCGCAGACGAATATTCCGTTTCACATTCAATTTGCAGATGGCTTCAAGGTGAATGTTACGAACGGTCTGACGAAAGCAGTCAGTACATTCGATGTGTCTGCCAATAAAGCAACCTATGTACGACAAGGAGTGTACCAAGTAAACGGCAAGTTGGCAAAGAGTATGAACGGCTTCTCACAAAAGCTGGCACAGTTGATCCCGTATTATGATGCCAATGGCAACCTGCGTTGGAAGGGGCAGCAAATGATCTGGGGCGTGAACGGAGAAGACCGCATCGCCGTTGCGACCAGCGTGTGGAACATCGTCGACAAGAAGCCGCAGCTGCTCAGCGTCACTGTGCAAAAGGGAGATTGGGACAACTTGCCGTCGGCTGAAGTAGATGTCAACAGCGGGTTCAGCATGGGGAAAGACATTACGTACGTGCTGGATACGAAGTACGCCGATGTGACAGGGGATGGCGTAGCGGACAACGTCTTTTTGATCGGAGACAAAATGGGCAGCGCCATGAACCTGCGAGCAGACCATCTGCGTGTCGTCGTGCGCGAAGGAAAGTCCAATCAGCAAACGTTCATTTCCGTAGGTCAACGTGACAGTGGTCACATGCCAAAGCTCGCCATTGCGAATGGCAATCCGGATGGCATCAAGGACATTTTGGTGACCATGCCGAATGCAGCGGGTAATACCTACAGCCTTTTGACCTGGAAGGACAATCGACCTGAGGCAATCGTCGACCAGGCGCAGCTGAACACGGGAAGCGTGTACCAGCCGGTCATTGGTCCTTATGGTGAAGCTGTTGCGATGAAAAAGCTGAAATAGTTCATAAGGGCTGCTGTGAGGAGTAGCCAGCTGATTCACATCATCGAGCTTTTCTAAAGATTTTCGAGGCATTTTCAGGGCATTCACGAATGATTGGGCAACGTTCTTTAAGCTCAAAAACAGATCAACATTATGAGAACTCCTTTTTCACCATGTGAAGAAGGAGTTTTTTGTGTTCAGGGGTTCAGTTTTCATGAAGACTTCAGAACTGCCCAGGAAAAAGGAGAAAAAAGCGAAGGTATTAGGGACACAGCCCAGGCGAAGTGGAAAAAGGGGAACCTGCCTTTAGCGTCCACCTTGAAACTGCTCCCTGAAACGACCACTTTGGACGCGGGTTCCACTTTTGGAGCGGAGCCGTACAGGGATGACCGCTGCGCAGGTGTCCCTACTAACCGCAGCGTTTTCTCCTTTTTCCGTCCCGCCACTACAGCCATTCGTTTAGTCAGAGGGTTTTTAAATCGTAACAATTACGTTTTATCTTGACAAAAGCAACCGTGGCCATGTAGCATAATCATCAAATCGTAATGTTTACGGTTTACAAACTCGAAGGAGCGATTGCTGAATGGAAGATAGCCGGATACCCGTAACCGTGCTGAGTGGATATTTGGGAGCAGGCAAGACGACCCTGCTCAATCATGTGCTGAACAATCGTGACGGATTGCGCGTCGCCGTCATCGTCAATGACCTGAGTGAAGTGAACGTGGACGGAGCGCTCGTATCGCAAGGCGGCGGGATTTCCCGCGTAGACGAAAAGGTAGTAGAGATGTCAAACGGCTGCATCTGCTGCACGCTTCGAGAGGACTTGCTTACTGAAGTCGAGCGATTGGCTCTGGAAGGCCGTTATGATTACATACTGATCGAATCAACTGGCATTGGTGAGCCGGTGCCGGTCGCCCAGACGTTTACATATGTCGACGAAGAGAACGGCATTAATCTGTCTGAGCACTGCCGTCTGGACACCATGGTCACAGTCGTGGACGCATACCGATTCTGGCATGACTTTTCCTCGGGAGAAAGCTTGCTCGATAGGGAGCAGGCAGTGGGGGAGGAGGATACTCGCGAGGTCGTCGATCTGCTGATGAGCCAAATCGAGTTTTGCGATGTCCTCATCCTCAATAAATGCGATCTGGTCGACCCACAAGATCTGCTGCAGCTGGAAGGAGTTTTGCGCAAGCTGCAACCGCAAGCCCGGTTGATCCGCTCCAAACGGGGACAGGTAGATCCACACGAGATTTTGAATACAGGCTTGTTTGATTTTGAGCGGGCGAGTCAATCAGCAGGATGGATCGCGGAGCTGGAAAAGGAAGAGCACACGCCAGAGACAGATGAATATGGGATTTCATCATTTGTCTATCGGGCCAGGCGTCCCCTGCATCCCGAACGCTTTGGCAAATGGCTCAGCCAATGGCCGGAGGAAGTGGTTCGAGCCAAAGGATTCTTTTGGCTCGCGACCCGCAATGATTTCGCGATGACACTCAGTCAGGCGGGTCCATCGATTGAAGTCGGAATGGCAGGATTCTGGACAGCAGCGCTGCCAAACGAGGAGCGGAGCGCTCTTCTGGCCGAAGACCCTGAGTGGGCGAATACCTGGGACCCCGTACACGGGGATCGTATCACAGAGCTTGTGTTCATCGGGATCGACATGGAACGTGAGCGAATCGAAAACGAACTGAATTCTTGTCTTCTGACGGATGAAGAATACAGCGGGGACTGGTCGAAGCTGCCAGATCCGTTGCCCACGGCAGACACAGTCGTCGAGACGATGATTTCTTAATCAGGGGGAGGATAACATGCGCGTCAAGATCACGCTGCAATGCACCGAAACAGGGGATCGCAACTACATCACCACAAAGAACAAGCGCAATCACCCCGAGCGCCTGGAGCTGAAGAAGTACTCTCCGCGCTTGAAGCGCTGCACCCTGCATCGGGAAACGAAATAGGTGGCCAAAGCAAGAAAAAGCTCTCCACCCTCGTCTGTTTTCGGCGAAGGGGAGAGCTTGAATGGTTTGGTGGCACTTTACAGCAGGATCAGTCCCAAAATCGCTACGACAATGATACCGGTAATGCCCTGAACCAAAGTAGCCAGCGTCTGTGCGCGATAGGCAGTAGTCAGGCTCATTTTGGAGAACTGGGTGACGACCCAGAAGTAAGAGTCGTTTACGTGGCTGACGACCATTGCGCCGCAGCCAATCGCCATGACGGTCAGCATTTGGCCGATCGGCACCGTGCCCATCATCGCATCCAGACCGAGCGAAGGCAGCAGCGGCATGGCGATGGTGGAGGTGATGACGAGAGAGGCGGTAGAGCTGCCTTGGGCCGTTTTGATGACCGCTGCAATCAGGAAGATCACGATGAGTCCGCCTACTCCGACCAGGGCGACATTTCCGTCGAGCAAGGTCTTGATATAGTCCGCAATCGGCGTAGCCTTGATCACAGCGCCAAGAGCTCCACCCGCACCGGTAATCATGATGATGATCGCTGAATCCAGGAGACCGTCGCCCATCCACTTCGTTAGAGTCTCTTCGCTGCGTTTTGGCAACAAACCGAAGATTGCGAACAAAAGCCCGACAAACAAAGCGTTGACCGGCGTACCGAGGAAGGTAAAGAGCGTATTGGTGAAGCCGCTGGTCATCAGCACCTTGTTGCCTTGTGTGTCCGCACCGACAGGGAAGTTGGCGAAGGAACCGATCGCCATCAGGATGATCGGGATCAGGATCGGAGCGAAGGCAGCAAAGCCCGACGGCAAGGTGCCGAAACGCTTTTTGTACTCTTCGAATGTTTCTGTAGCTTCATCCAGCTCAGCCGGGAGCTTGTCAGCCACTTTTCGCGCCCAAATGTGACCGGCGAGAGCTACCGGTATGGATACGATCAAGCCGATGACGATGACCCAGAACAGCCCGTCTGGACCGATTCCGACGTTCGTCGCCGCAGCGATCGGACCTGGAGTGGGAGGAACCAGAGTATGCGTCGCATAAAGTCCTGTAGATAAAGCGACCGCCAGTGTGACGACGCTTACACCAGTCTTTTTGGCCAAGGACTTTTTCAGCGAAGAGAGAATGACGTAACCGGAATCGCAAAATACAGGGATAGAGACAATCCAGCCAATGACGGTCATGGCTATCGCCGGGTGTCGATCCCCGAGAAGGCGGAGGACGACTTCCGCCATTTTGACAGCGGCACCGGAGTTTTCCAATATTTTTCCGATAAGAGTACCAAAGATGATGACAAGTCCAATGCTGGTGATGATGCTGCCAAAGCCACCGGCGATTTCTTTTCCGATATCGGCGATGAGCGGCTTTTCCACTCCGTTCAAGGTACCGACGAGGTTGGTGAGCAAGGCGAAAATGTAAGTACTGCTGATGATGGATAAGAACGGGTGAAGCTTCCATCTGGCTGTAGCGTAGACGATGAAGATAATGCTCAGAAGGAGTAAGAGTAAAATAATCGGGCCAAGCGCTACTACTTCAGGACTCATGACGTACCTCCTTTATATCTGTTTGGCAGTGTAAATGCGCACGGCCTGCTCAGCGGCCAGCTCCAGCAGCTCGGCGGCCTGCGCCATGGATTGCTCCAGAGACATGGGATTGTTGGCAATGCTCAGTACTGCCGTGACACCTTCCTTATACAGGGCATCGATTCCCTTTCCGATCGATCCAGCCAAAATGATGACGGGTATGCCGTGTTCCTTTGCCAGCTGCGCGACACCGCATGGCGTTTTTCCTTGAGCGGTTTGAAAGTCGACTTGCCCTTCCCCTGTAAATACAAGGTCTGCATCGGTCAGAGCTTCTGCCAGATTCGTCGTTTCGCGGACGATTTCAATACCGGATTGCAGGTGACCGTTCAAAAAGGCCAGCAAGGCACCGGCAACTCCACCCGCGGCACCTGTTCCAGCCAGATCATGAATCGCAATACCTTCAGCCGCATGAATCAGATCGGCAAAGTGACGCAGATTGTCGTCCAGCTGCAGAACCATTTCAGGTGTTGCTCCTTTTTGCGGACCAAACACATGAGAAGCGCCATTCGGGCCGACAAACGGATTCGTAACGTCGCAGGCGATGACAAACTCGCAATTCGCCAGTCGCGGATCTGCCTGGCTGCGGTCAATGCGCCTCAGCTTTGAAAGCTCACCTCCCCCAAAAGTCAGCTCCTGATTGTCCTGGTCCAGGAGCCTGAAGCCAAGGGCTTGGAGCATGCCGGCTCCTCCGTCGTTGGTAGCGCTTCCGCCGATGCCGAGGATAAATCTGCGGCAGCCGAGGTCCAAGCCAGCCTGTATCAATTGCCCAAAGCCGTAGGTCGTAGTGAGAAGGGGATTTCTCTCCTCCGCTGTGATCAGGTACAGACCGGATGCGGCTGCCATCTCGATGACGCAGGTAACTCCATCTCCGAGGATGCCAAATGGGGCACGGACGTCTCGGCCGAGCGGGTTGATGACGGTGGTTTCCAGCAGTTTGCCGCAAGTAGCGTCAACGAGGCATTGCAGGGTACCTTCGCCGCCGTCGGCCATGGGCTTGATGACAATCTCGCTATGTGGCAGCGCCTTGCGAACACCGGCCCCTATGGCTTCAGCTGCTTGCTTGGCGGTAAGACTTCCTTTAAACGAATCAGGGGCAATGACAATTTTCATGATGTGGGACCTCCTTCGGTTGCTAGTGACTCTGTCTTCATCACGCTGCCAATGGATATGTTAACTATACTGAAAGCGCTTCAAAAATACATTTTGCAAAACGTACAAAAAATGCTGTCGAAAACGTATTCACTTTTGTGAGAAGTATCCAATGCCTCCGAGGCGATGCATTTCGAGAGCCAGCTGGATGCGAAAGGCATCGGCAAAGCTGCGTGGATTTTTGCCCAGCATGGCTTCGATCCGTTCCAGCCGATACAGGAGGGTGTTTCGATGGATGTTCAGTCGCAAAGCCGCGTTGGTGAGATTTAGGTCGGAGGAAAACAAGGCCTGCAAGGTGTCCATCAGCTCCGGATGCTGGACGAGGGTCCCGAGAATTTGCTCAACAGCTCGCTTTCGGGAGGGACCAGGCGTTTCGATCAGCATCAGCTCCAGTGTGGCGTCATCAAAATGACAGATCGGTCCTTTTTCCGGAAAGCTTTCAATTACCTGCAAGGTTTGCTGCGCTTCCTTGAACGAGTGTTCCAGATCGCGGATACGATCGTAGCGATTGCCCATCGTAATCAAGAGGCTGTCGCCAAGGATAGGAGACAATGCGGTCCGCAGACGCTGAGCCGCTTCTGACAGGTATTGCTTGACGTGCTGATGGCTGCGGCAGTGGCGCAAATCCGTGACGATGATCCAGCGGTTATGACTTACGGCCGAGATGCACACTTGCTGTGGCTGGTAAAAGCATGCGGCCATTTTGGAAAGCCATTTTCTGCGCGAGGGGCTTTCCGTCCATTCGCCTGTAGGGGCTGCCTGTACGATGATGATCGAGCGTGGACCGCTCAAATCCAAGCCGAGGAGCTCCCCGCGAGACTGGACGACGGCGGGGGAGGGATCGAGCGTTCCAGAGATAATATCCTGGATCAAAAAGTTGAGAGAGCGCTCTTCCATCGCCATCTGCTCCGTCAAATAAGCCTGCTGGAGCATCATTTCGGTCATCATGCGCACGGCCTTGCCAAAAGGAATGACTTCCCGGGGAGAGCCGGATATGCCGATGACGCCGACAATTTCCGTATCAAAGAAAATGGGCATGTTGATTCCCGGGCGCGTTCCCGTCCATTTGCGGCTCTCCGATGCGGTGAGCACGATCTCTTCTCCGGAGGCGATGACCTGCCTCGCAGCTTCGTGAAAGGTATTGATACGCTTGTCGTCACTTGAGCTGATAATGATGCCGTCCTTGTCCATGACATTGATGTTTAGCTGCGTGACTTCCATCGTACGGCTGACAATCTTATCGGCGAGGAATTTTTTCAGCTTCATACGGTTCTCTCCTTCCGACTCATTGGCTCAGGAATGTTTGATCTAAAAATTATAATGGAGAATCCTGTCTGTTTTCACGAAAAAAGCCCTCCCGCAGAATCAATCGATTGAAACGATCCAGCAGAGGGCATTTTTGCCGATGGAGTGCGGCGACTATGCGTTTTTTTTCAAAGCCATGGCTTCTTTCTTTTTCTCTTTATCCGCGAAGAAGATCTTCATCATGGGCGGCGTCACGATGGTGGTCACCAATACAACCACAATCAGGACGGCAAACATGTCGGCAGTGAGCAGCTGGCTCTCCAGACCGATGGCGGCGATAATCAGCGCGACTTCACCACGGGAGACCATCGCTGATCCGATAGCCATGGAATTTCTCCACGGAAAGCCAGCCATTTTGGCACCGAGCGCACCTCCCAGCAATTTGGACACGATCGCCAGCACGCTGAGAAGAACGATGATCCACAGGTTTTCCAAGATTCCGGCAAACTGGGCGGTAACCCCAACCGAGGTGAAGAAGACGGGAACGAAAAACGAATAGCTGATCGTTTCGACTTTGTGAGTGATTTCTTCGCGATAGTTCGTCAGGCTGATGGCCACACCGGCGATATAAGCTCCGATGATAGCAGCCACACCCGTATATTCCGCGAAATAGGCAAACAGGAAGCAAAGGATCAAGCCCGCTGAAATCACGGATTCCGTGACTTGCAGAGGAGCGAATTTTTTCAGTACCCACGGAACGACTTTCCAGGAAACCAGGAGGATGATCGCAAAGAACACGACCTTTTTCAGGATGACCATACCCAGATTCACGTCGCCGCCGGCAAAGCTCATTAAGAATGCCAAGGCGATAATCACCAGAACATCGTCGATGACGGCGGCACCCATGATCGTAGCGCCCTCTTTTGATTTTAGCTTCCCTAATTCCTTCAAAGTTTGCACAGAGATGCTCACGCTCGTGGCGGAAAGCAGAAGGCCCAGGAAAACAGATTCAATAGAAGAGAGTCCCAAAGCCAGCCCGGCTGCGTATCCCATTGCCAGTGGCGCGATGATTCCCATGACGCCGACCGAGGTGGAAGCTTTGGCTGTACGCTTGAATTCATCGATATCCGTTTCGAGACCAGCCAGAAACATCAGCAAAATGACACCGATCTGACTGATTTCCTGGAGAATTTCTGTGTTCGTAACGAGCCCGAGCACACTCGGCCCGAGTACAATCCCGATCAACAGCTTTCCGAGAACGGAAGGCTGACCCAGACGCACGCTGATGTCCCCGGCAATCTTGGAGGCGATCAGGATGACGGCAATTTGGAAAATAAGCATGAGCATTCCCCCTTCGATGTGTGATGAAAATGCAAAAGGAGCCTGTAATCACAGGCCCCTTTTTGTCAATTCAGCGTAAAAAAGACAAAAAGAACCCTATGATGACAGGCTCCTCCATTAACAAAAATAATATTCACTTGATCGATCTCTTACATTTTAGCATGAGGTGTGATAAAAGTAAATCCATACAGCAACAGTGGTAGGAAATAGCAGAGGGAAAGCTGCACAAGAACAGGGGGAGAGGCAATGACAAAGAAAATCAGCAAGGAAACCGCAGAGCACTACATGTGGGGAGGCTCTTGCGACGGCTGGCATTTGGTCAAAGGTCAGGAGCTGAGTGTCATTCATGAGCGGATGCCGGCCCAGACTGCAGAGGTGCGTCATTACCATGAGCGAGCCCGCCAATTTTTCTTCGTGCTGTCGGGACAGGCTGTGCTCGAGGTAGAGGGTGTCCGACATGCGTTGGGGAGTCAAGAAGGTGTGGAGGTACCGCCTGGGGCAGCGCATCAAATGAAAAACGAGGGCGAGGAAGCGGTTGAATTTCTGGTGATCTCCCAGCCTACGACGCGAGGAGATCGCATCAACGAGGAGTCGTGAGCAAAAAGGCACAAAAAAAGCCTGATCGTCTAAGGGACGGCCAGGCTTTTGGTCTCGTTATTTCCAGTTCACGAAATCGGACATTTGTACGAACGCGTCAGCCAATGCGTGAAGGCTCTCTGCTGTTTGGAAGGCAAAGATGGGCAGGCTAACGGCAAACAATAAAGCTTCTCCGATGTATTTGGCGATCATAAGATCTACCTCCTTTTTGGTAATTACCGCGAAACGGGTCTATCCAAAAATCAGGTGATCGTATGTATCTGCTTCGCCATCTGCGTGCTGCATACGCCGAAACATTCGTGTGCGCAGCGGTTGCCTTGCCGCCATCGGATAGGTCTCCACCATACCGGGATTAATGCCGGGTTGGTAAGCATCGCTCTGGTGCCATTCAATAGCCAGATTTCGCGGAGTCACGCTTCGTCTCAAGTAGAATATCGAAGTGAAGCAGCCCACGAACAGGGCGAGCAAGGCGAAGAAATCCTCCAGGGAAAGCAGCAGCAAGAAGTCTTCCATGGCGATTCTCCTCCTTTCTTTTGGCAACGCAAGAACCAGTGTTCTTGGTAACCATGATTCTACTCCTGTTCACATAATCAGGCAACCCTAAATCATGGCAGAAATTGCTTCAGTCTAAATCGTTATCCTATTTCATCTTGCCGATGGAGAGACTGATTCGGTAATTCCCGAAAGCCAAAAGCCCATCCAGCAGGGCATTGAGAGCGGTCTGGTCCGGAACGTTCACGATCAGGGAATAGCAGCCTTCTCCACTGGTGCGATGCGCTTCTACGATGTCAGGGCAGTTTGAGATAAAGCGAAGGAACGGCTGATGATCGTTGGTTTTCATAAACATCGAGATGAAGGCAGTCAGTGCGGGGCTGACTTTCGAGGCATCGATGATGGTCGTATACCCTTGAATGATTCCCTGTTCCTCCATCCGCCTGATTCGATTTCCTACCGCTTGGCCGCTCAAGTGCACTTGCTCCCCGATATCCTTCCACTGCAAGCGACTGTTTTCCCGCAGGAGGGCGAGGATGGACTGATCCGTTTGATCGAGCATGAACGATCTCCTTTCACGGTGAAAGTGAACCAATGCCGCTTCTTTCGCGGCAACAGCTACGTCCGTCGTAAAATAAGGCTAGTGATTCTTATTATAACTGGCAAAGGAGAGATCGAACATGCACATTCAGCTCGTGCGGCATGCGACGCTGCGAGTAGCGTATAAAGGACGTACCCTCTTGGTGGATCCCATGCTGAGCCTGGCAGGGGAATTGCCTGCAACTGTCAACACGCCGAATCAACGGCCGAATCCCGGGGTGGAGCTGCCAATGCCTGCTGAGGAAGTTCTGGGCGGTGTGGATGCCATCCTGATTACCCATACGCATACGGATCATCTGGACGAAGCTGCCGTCAAACAGCTCCCCAAGCATTTGCCGATCTTCTGCCAACCGCCCGATCGGGAAAAGCTGCAGAACCATGGGTTTGAGCAGGTGATCGTGGTCGAGAGTGAATACGTGTGGGAAGGAATACAGCTTTACCGGACAGGTGGGCGTCACGGTACAGGCGAAATAGGAGAGAAAATGGGGCCGGTATCCGGGTTTGTACTCCAGGCAGAGGGAGAGCCTACGTTGTACTTGGCTGGCGACACGATTTGGTGCGAGGAAGTGGAGCATGCTCTGAAATCTCATCGCCCAGATGTCATTGTTCCATTCGCAGGAGCAGCTCATTTCCTGGTGGGAGACCCGATTACGATGACGAAGGAAGATATCGTACAGCTGGCACAAGCAGCTCCAGGCAGTCAAGTCTTCGTCGCGCATATGGAAGTGTGGAATCATTGCCTTCTCAGCCGCGATGAGCTGCGTGAGCACCTGACAAACAACCATTTGTCTGAGCGGGTACAAGTGCCGCAGGATGGCGAGAAAATCGAATACAAGCGCTGACTTGCAGATCGCGCTCGGTAAAAGGCTCCGCTGGACAAGCGGAGCTTTTTTGTACTCATCCAGCATTTGACAAACGGAAAACTACGTAATAAACTATTTTTACGTAAATGATTAATGTCATGAGGTGTTTTTGTGGCACATGAACAACTGGAAACCTATGTCGTCGAAGCTCCTGAGCAGGCGATGGCATTGCTCAACCCACTGCGAGCAGAAATATTGAGCCGTTTGGCTGAGCCGGCTTCAGCAGCAGAGGTGGCACGCGGAATCAATGAAATCCCCCAACGCGTGAACTACCATCTGAAGGCGCTGGAAAAGGTGGGCTTGGTGCGCAAGGTCGGAAGCCGTCAGGTGCGCAATCTGGTTGAAGTGCTCTATTTAGCCATCGCACGTACCTATGTATTATCCGAAGCGTTGAACTTTGCAAACGAGACGATTCAACAGATGAAGGATCAGGGAGCGCTGTCGCACCTGATTCATACGGCGGAAAGAATCAAGCGGGATGCGCTCGCACTGATGGAGCGATCCGATCGGGAAGAAGAGATCCCGAGCGCGACGCTGGACACCAGCATCCGTTTGGCAAGCGCCGAGCAGCGCAGTGCGTTTGTCGAGGAGTATGTGCAGCTGGTCAACCAACTGGTGAAAAAGTATCAATCCAAAGCAGAGGGGCAGGAAACGTACCAAGTGATTCTCGCGGTTTACCCCAAAGAAGGAGGAGAAGAATCATGAGAACAGAGTCCACCTCACAGAGTAAATCCAGACCGGTAGTGGTGTGGGAGAGCCGTCCCGAACGGCAGGCAGGGAACGTCATTTCACTTCCGTCTCGCGCTGGGCATCCCGGAGTCATTCAGGAGGAGTCCGTCAAGACGTGGACAGTCGGCCCGGAAGAGAATCCGGCTGTGATCACGGAAGTCTCTTCCGGATTTCACCGGAGAAGCGCTCCGGCTGCGACGCCTCAGGCGACTCGCATGAGCATGGCGGCATAATCAGCGAAGATGTATGAAATCAAAGGAGGCGTTATGGATGAATCTCATTCCGGTAGTTGTGGAGCAGACCAGTTACGGAGAACGTTCGTATGATATATACTCCCGCTTGCTCAAGGATCGCATCATTTTTCTGGGTAGCGCCATCGATGATCAAGTCGCCAATGCTATTGTGGCCCAGCTTTTGTTCCTCGCAGCGGAGGACCCGAAAAAAGACATTCATCTGTACATCAACTCCCCGGGTGGATCGGTGACAGCGGGGATGGCGATTATTGATACGATGAATTTCGTGCAGCCGGAGGTATCGACTATCTGCACGGGCATGGCTGCTTCCATGGGAGCCATGCTGCTGGTGGCAGGTGCGCAAGGCAAACGATACGCCCTCCCCAACGCCGAAGTGATGCTTCACCAGCCGTGGGGAGGAAGTCAGGGGCAGGCGAGCGATATCAAGATCGCTGCAGATCGCATCTTGAGGCATCGCCATATGCTCTATTCGATCATTGCGGAGCGCACGGGCAAGACCGTCGAGCAAATTGAAAAGGATGCAGACCGTGACTACTTCCTTTCGGCGACGGAGGCTCTGGAGTACGGCCTGATCGACAAGGTCATTGAAAAACTGTAGGAGACGGGGGTGCCTGGATGAAGATCTTGTTTTTGGGAGGAACGCGGTTTATCGGTCCGCATGCAGTGAAACGAATGGCGGAGCTAGGTCATGAAATTGTCGTATACAACCGTGGCCAATCTTCTGACGCGCAATCTCTCCCAAAAGGAGTCGCTTCGCTCACAGGAGACCGAGCAAGACTAGGAGAATCCCGCGATGCATTTCGTGCATTTTCACCAGACGTCGTCGTTGATTTGTTCCCTTATTCAGAAGCAGATGCACGTCAGCTCATGGAGACGTTTTCGGGAATAGCAGGTCGTGTAGTAGCGATCAGCAGTTGTGACGTGTATCAGGCCTTTGGGCGAGTGAACCGGATCGAATCCGGACCGCCGGAAGAGGGAGCACTGACGGAGCAGTCGCCATTGTGCGAAAAGCGGTACCCTCTTCGGGGAGCACGAGCTGATCTGAGCGATTACGACAAAGTGCTCGTGGAGCGAGTCGTCATGAGTCATGAGAGTCTGCCGGGAACGATCCTGCGCCTCCCGATGGTCTACGGGCCCGGCGATTACCAGCATCGCCTCTATCCTTATCTGCAGCAAATGCGAGACGGCCGCTCCGTGATTCTCATGGAGGAAGGATTTGCATCGTGGCGCTGGTCTCGCGGTTACGTAGAGGATATCGCAGAAGCCATCTGTCTGGCAGCGTTGCACGAGAAGGCTGCGGGACAAATCTATCATGTCGGGGAAGAGTTTGGCTTGCCGATGCGTGAGTGGGTCGAGCGCATTGCCGCTGGAGCAGGGTGGAGGGGCGAGATTGTAACCGTACCCGCTGCTGACTTGCCCCCTCATTTGGTGATGGATATCGAGACAGGGCAGCATATTCAGCTGGATACGAGCAAAATCAGAAGCGAGCTGGGATATGCGGAACGACTTTCGCCGGAAGAAGCCATGAGCAGGACGATTGCGTGGGAGAGTGCGAATCCGCCGGAGAATGTGGCGTGGATGATCGATTATACGGCTGAGGATGACTATCTGGCACGACTAGGTGTGAAATAGAATAGCCCATGAAAAACTCCGCGTGGCATGCGGGGTTTTTTGTTTGTGGCGACGTTTGACGGCGATTCGGACGGGGAACAGGTAGTGTGGGGGTCCGACCGTATTCCGCAGCGACCCCTTGCACACCATCCAAACAGGAGGCTCCTCATGAAAATCAGAACGAAATTCATCATTGCGTTTGGTGTGATCCTAGCGATCATGCTGAGCTCCGGGACTCATATGTACGTTCAAACGAAAATGCTGACAACCTCCTACACTGAGCTGCTCGTCGAGGCAGAGCTCCTCACGTCCCTGCGCGAAATGCAGTTTGTCATGACGGGACGAAACAATGACGAACGAGGTTACTTTTTGACCGGTGATGACTCCTATACAAAGGAGATGCAAGCGCGGGTCGAAAAAATCGGTGGCCTTGCTGAAAAAATAAATAAGAACCAGCATGCTGTCTTGAACTATGGGCAAGATTTAGGACCGCTAAAGGAATTTATCAACGCTTATTTGGAAGCGAGCCAAAAAGCTTTGGATGCCTATGGGAGCGGAAATCGGGAAGAAGCGATTCGACTCCATTTCGGGGATGAGAGAGAAGCGCGAAAGCAACTGGACCAGCGGATTGACGAACTGACCAATAAGGTGATCGCGGAGAAGGAAAAGACTACAGCCAGCTTGGAGGCGCAGCGAGTCACGTCGGAAATCGTCCAAGTCATCTTTAGCATAGCGGGTGTGCTGTTTGCTATCTTGATCGGAGCATTTCTCGTACGTGCTATCGTCATTCCGCTGCACCGAGTCAATTTGCAGCTGAAGGCTATCGCAGAGGGCGAAGGAGATCTGACACAAGAGCTGTCGGTCAAGTCCAAGGACGAGATCGGCATGCTGGCAGACTCCTTTAACCGGATGCTGCGCAATCTCCGTGAGCTGATCTTGCAAGTGCGCAGCCATGCCGAGCAGGTGGCAGCTTCTGCCGAACAGCTGACAGCCAGCTCGGAGCAGACGAGCAAGGCGACCCAGCAGATTGCCGAGACCGTTCAGGAAATGGCTGCTGGCAGCGAGCATCAGGCACAGAACGTGGAAGCCAGTCACAATGAGGTAGTGGGAATGGCACAGGGCATCGGGCAAATCGCAGCACGTGCCGAAAACGTATCGTCGACCGCGATTCGGACATCGGATCTTGCTACAGACGGAAATCAGGCGATTCAGCTGGTCGTGACGCAAATGGACGGCATGGGTGAAGCCATGGAGGGTCTGTCTCGATTGGTGAGCGGCTTGGGGGAACGCTCTGAGCAGATCGGCCAAATCGTAGACGTGATAACCGGCATTGCGGGGCAGACGAACCTGCTGGCGCTGAATGCCGCGATTGAGGCGGCTCGTGCAGGCGAGCATGGCAGAGGTTTTGCGGTCGTGGCCGACGAAGTGAGAAAGCTGGCCGAGCAAGCGGCGGCCTCGGCAGGACAGATCACACAGCTGATCGAGGTCATCCAGCACGAGACGCGGGAGGCGATCCTTTCCGTAGAAAGAGGCTCTCAGCAGACGGCGCTGTGCATGGATGGCGTCGCTTCGGCTGGAAATGCCTTCGCACATATTCGAGACGCGGTGGTTCGTGTTGCAGCGGAAGTCCAGGATGTCTCGGCTGCCTCTCGAACGCTCACCGACAGTACAGAGAAGGTGGCGGAATCGATGCGCGTCATTGCCAGTGTGACACAGCAGGGTGTATCCCGCACATTGGACGTGTCGGCGGCAACGGAAGAGCAGCTGGCTTCCATGGAAGAAATCCACACGTCGGCAGCGTCGTTGGCTCATTTGGCGGAAGAAATGGAGAAGCTGATGGGGAAATTCAAGGCGTAGTCGAGCGGCATATCGAATAGAAAGAAGCCACAGGCAGTTCTCACACTGCTTGTGGCTTTTTTGCTAGGCAAGACGCCAGAGGGTGAGCCTGCGATACACGAGAAAGATCAGCAGGTTGCCCACAGCTGCCGCGAGGAAAGCCGCCCATGGCCCCTGCCAAACGGTCACCCAGCCGGAGCCGTAGATGGAGAATACCATTCCCAGCTTGAAAATGGAGCCGGTGATGCCGCTGATCCGGCCGATCATGTGCGCAGGAGTGGTTTCCTGCCGAAACGTCCAGATGCAGATGCTTTCAATCGTACCGATCATGCCGGACAAAAAGAGTGACAGGCAGAGCATCCATGTGCTTTGTGCCAGGGCCATGAGCAGGTAAGAAACGGACAGCAGGAGAATCGTGGTGCCCAGGATCTTTCCGGTCGGAAAGCGTTTGCGCAGCCTCGCGACCAGTGTACTCCCGATCAAGCCGCCTACCCCCGCCGCAGAGAGCACGAGACCGAGCTGGGAATTGTCTAGCTTCAGATGGTCCTTTGCAAAAAAGATGATCATGGCGTCGTACACGCCTGAAGTGGCATTGAGGAAAATGACGAGAATGGTAATCATCCACAGGGGGCGATTGGAAAGCAGCTCTTGCCAGCCTGCTCGGAAATCCTGCCAGAAAGTGCCCTGCTGCGCGGCGATGGCGGGATGGCTCTCCTTTTCGAGGAACGATACCGCAATCAGCGCGATGAGGTAGGCAAACCCGGTTATCAGCAATCCGTTGTGGAGACTGGACAGCAGCAGGATGAACCCGGAGATCGCGGGCCCCATAATGTCGATCAGGGTAAAGAGAAAGGAAAAACGGGCGTTGGCAGAGGTAAGCAGCGGCCTTGGGACCACTTGCTTGATGATGCTGACCCGGGCATTTCCGTAGCCGTAGTTAAACGCCATCAGCAGAAAGCCGGCCACGTAAAAGTGAATGACCGCAGCTTGACCGGACTCGACCAGTGCATACAAAAGGAACAGGAGCACCATTTGCCCAAAGACCATCCATTGGGACCATCGCTTTTTGGAGAAACGGTCGACGAGCACACCAATGAACATGGCCAATAGCAGGTTCGGCAGGAACTCGATGCTTTTCATCGCGGTCATGGTGAGCGGCGAGCGGGTCATATCGTACAAAATTAGAGGCAGGGCAAGCTCGTAAACCTTTGCGCCACAGGTGACAAATGCGGAAGTCAAAAACAGGATGAGAAACGGACGGTTGCGCCAGATAGAGGTGAATGCAGGTGCTTCTGGAGCAGTGACAGCCTGTGTTTTCGGGGACGACATGGTAAAAACCTCCTTCTCCTTTTCCATTGTAGCTAGGAAAAGGGGAAGAAAAAGGGTAGAGTAGTAATTACTGAACTTCCCCTTTTGGATTGCGGAAAGGTGATACGTCAAAGAGGTGGCAACGATGCAGATTGCCTATCATTATTTGCGGCTCCGCCAGCATTTTGCCCATGTAGCAGAGGGTGTCACTCAGGAGGTGAGCCTTCCTGAGCTGGCCGACATCTTCTGCTGCACGGTGCGAAATGCGAAAATGGTCGTCAAGCAGCTTGTGGAGCAAAAATGGCTCGAATGGATTCCGGGCAGAGGCAGGGGGCACGTCTCCCAGATCATTTTCGTGAAGACCAAGGAACAGATTGTGATTCCGATCGCGCAGGCGTACGTCCGACAGGGAGATTTGGAAAAGGCGATGCTGCTGTTAAATGAGTGGAGCGTATCCGGTAAAATGAGAGAGGGCTTTTTTGACTGGCTATCCGGACAGTTCGGTTTTCGTACGGAAGAAGGGGAGGGGGAGACGCGGGCGCGGGATACGCTGCGCATGTCGTTTTATCGAACCATCCCGGCACTTGACCCGGCATTCGTTGGCAGGGTCACGGAGTCTCATATGGTCAAACAAATTTTTGACACGCTGATTCGCTATGATGAGAAGCGAGGGGCATTTCATCCTCACCTCGCCCATCACTGGGAGACGAATGCAGATGGGACCGAGTGGACGTTTTACTTGCGCAAAGGAGTGCTTTTTCACCATGGTCGCGAGCTGACGGCGGACGATGTAGTCTGGACCTTAAAGCGACTGGCCGACCCATTGACTGGCTCTCCGTATCTTTGGATGCTGGAGGATGTGGAGGAGCTGTCCGCTGTTCGGGACACGATCGTGAAAATCAGGTTGAGGCGCCCCAATCGCATGCTGCTGTCCATTTTGGCCTCCGATCGCCTGTCCATCGTTCCAGGAGACATGGTGCAGCAAAAAGGAGAACGCTTTGCCCGTGAGCCGGTGGGCAGCGGCCCCTTTTGTCTCGTGGAAAACAGCGAGCAGATGTTTATCTTGGATGCATTTCCTTCGTACTTTCTGGGGAGGGCTCATTTGGATCGGGTGGAAATATGGATCGTGCCGGAAAACAAACGCACGCAGGAAGTGATTCCTTCCATAGCGGGTGAAGTGCATGTCCTCCAGCCGATGCTGGACGTAAAGGGACGAAGAGAGGAATGGCAAGAGTTTCAGCAAATGGAGAAGGGCTGCAAGTACTTGGCCTTCAACCTAAATCGCAGTGGTCCCTCGCAGAATCCCGCCTTCCGTGAGGCGATCCATCGTTTGGTGGATCGAGAAAAGATGATTCGGGAAGTGGCGGGGCGGCGGTACATACCTGCAAACGGCTTTATTTTGGATTGGCAAGAGCATGGCTATGACGCTTCCCCAGTGGATCCAAGAGATGCACAAGCCCTGCTCGCTGCATGCGGATATCGGGGAGAGGCGCTTGTCCTCTACACCTATAAGGGCGCGGGAAATGAACAGGATGCCGCGTGGCTGCAGCAGCATTTGCGTGAGTTGGGGGTTGCCGTGGAGCTTTTCATCGTTCCCATCGAAGAGCTCGGTAAACCGCAGACGCTGAGCGAGGCCGACATGATCTTGGCTGGAGAAGTTTTTGATGACCAGCTGCTGCTCGGGATGATGGAGATGTACAAGTCCAGCCGTGGCTTTATTCGCCTCCTATGGGACAAGCAGCTGCGGGAGGAGATCGATCAGGAGATGGACAAGCTCATGCTGGAGGGGGATCCAGCCAGACAGAAAAAGTGTTTGATACGGGCAGAGGAGTTGCTGAAGGAACGGTCGGCCTTATTGTTCCTGTTCCATTCTCTCCAGCAGTCTGCCTACCATTCTGCGCTGGCGGGCGTTTCGCTGAATGCATTGGGCTTTGTCGATTACAGAGACATCTGGTTCAAGCCGTAAAAAGGGGGAAACAACGATGAAGCTGTTTCGTTTTGATCAACAGGTGGGGCGCAAGATAGATCGGTTTGATTCTGTCCATGCGACGATATCCCGGATCGTACGCACCCCGGATTCTGTCCATATCGGGTGCATGCATTTGGATGCTGGAGGCGTTGTCGGCTATCATCCGGCTGTCGCTGCTCAGCTTTTTCTGGTCGTTTCCGGGGAAGGCTGGGTCCGCGGAGAAGACGACGAGCGGGTGCCGATCTCGGCGGGTCAAGCTGCCTTTTGGACCGCTGGAGAAGGGCATGAGTCGGGTACTCAAACAGGAATGGTTGCCCTCGTGATCGAAGGAGAGGGACTGGAGCCGGAAAACTTTATGCCCTCGCTGTAAGCATGTCTGTGTAAAAGAAAATCGGCTTGCCAAAAACACTCACGAGCAGAAGAATCCCTACTACCAAAGAAAGTCGGTGTGAAAGGCAATGACGGGGAAAACGCATTTGTTGCTTGGGGCCATGGCTGGCTATTACGGGTACCCTTCGTGGAAAGGAATCGCGATGGGAGCAGCGATGGCTCTCCTGCCTGACATCGATCAGGCAAGAAGCAAGATTGGACACAGGCTGAGACCGTTGTCGTCAGCACTGCAAAAAGGAATTGGTCATCGTACCGTGACGCACTCCTGGGTCATGCTGCTGCTGCCAGCCATGTTGTTTGGCGATACGCTTATGGCTCAGGCGGCTTTGTACGGGCTTTTGTCCCATCTGATCAGTGACGCCATGGTCGGGCGCATCCAGTTTTTATGGCCGATCAAGCAAGGGTGGATTGGCATCAGACTGACCAAATCCATGTACATGGCGGTTGATCGCCTCGCATTCTACGTGGCGATCGTCTATCTTCTGTATTGGGGATACAGGGGTGGAGCCGAACAGCTCGTCCATAGCTTATCATAGTAGGAACACATGGAGGGAAGCTCATGGAACACAGAGAAGGCTATATTGAAGTGCCGGGTGGAAGGGTTTGGTACAACCTGTTGGGGGAGGAAAACCGGAACGAGACTCCCTTGATCGTCCTGCACGGCGGGCCGGGAAACACGCATGATCCGCTGAAGTCGGTCCTGCACGTGCTGGCTGACGAGAGGCCGGTCATTTTCTACGATCAGCTGGGCTCGGGAAATTCGGATCGACCGACGGATGACTCGCTGTGGCACACGGAGCGGTTCGTGGAAGAGCTCATGGATATCAGAAAAGCGCTCGGACTGGACGAGCTGCATATCCTGGGGCACTCTTGGGGAACGATGCTAGCGGCTGCGTATCTTGTGGATCGCAAGCCTGCAGGGGTCAAGAGCGTGATTTTCTCCAGCCCTTGCCTGAGTGCTCAGCGCTGGAAAGAGGACGCTGATCGCTTTCTTGCGCAATTGCCAGAAGAGGTGCAGCAGACGATTGCACGTCATGAGGAGCAGGGAACCACGGATTCGCCAGAGTATCAGGAAGCCATGAAGGAATACTACCGCAGACATGTGTGCAGAATCGATCCTTTGCCGACTGTCATGGCAGAAAGCCGGCCAAAAGGCAACAAAGAGATTTACATGAAGATGTGGGGACCTTCCGAGTTTTGTCCGACAGGGAATCTAAAGACGTTCGACTATACGCCGAAGCTGCATGAAATCACCATTCCTTCGCTTTTCGTCTGCGGGCGGTACGATGAAGCGGCACCGGAATCGACCCAGTACTATCATTCTCTCGTGCCAGGCTCCGAGTTCCGTGTCTTGGAAAACAGCTCCCATGTCGGCTATTTGGAAGAGCCGGAAGCGTACATCTACACTGTGAGAGACTTTTTACGCCGAGTGGAGGCCAAATAAAAAAACGCGGGGCGTGTGCTCCCGCGTTTTTAATGTTTCATCAGCTACGGCATCATGAATTGCTGCACAAGCTCCGCGTTATCTTGCATGAATTTTTGTGCTGCGACGCCCACTTCCTGCTGGATGCCCATCATTTGCTCGTCGGTGACGGTAGCGAAATTGATGGAGTTATCCGCACCCATGGCAGGGATTTCCAGGGACTTTCCGAATTCCGCTTTGGATTTCAGCTTGAAGCTCAATCCTTTTGGCATATCCGGTGTCGGGTTTTCAAAATTCACTTTAACTGTGCCTTCGGAATCGACGCTGCTATCTGTTTTGGTCTCAGATACCGCTACGCTGCCGGAAAGAGAAACCGGCTGCGGCTCATATTCGTCTTGGAAAGAGAGGGTGAAATTGTAGGTGCCGCTCTCTTTCTTATCTTCCTTGGTTGTCTCGAAGGTCGTTTTGAAGTCCAGCGTGTTCTTCGCTTCTTCTTTGATCACGACACCTACGTTGCCAGTAGTCTTGCCGCTTTTCTCAGATGCTTTGTAGGTCACGGACAATTCGCTGTTTTTCGCATCTTCCGGATTCATCAGGGAATAACGATAGTAGGAATCTCCGCCGTTTTGATAGGCGACATTGTTCCAGAAGACCTGCTCTTCATTGCCTTTCTCGCCTGTGAACAGGAGCTTGCGGGACAGGATTTGATGGTCGTTGTCGATCAGCATGACCATTTTCAGCTGCTCTTTGCTGGTGGAGGTATTATCCTTCAGATCTGCGAGCATGTCGTCAAAGCCTTTATCGTAGTTTTTCTTGAACTCTTCCTTGGACAGCTCCTCTTCGACCTCATAGCCGCTGTCTTTCATCAGAGTAGAGACGTTGTGGTAACGCGTGTAGATCAGATCAAACAGCTTTTGGTCGGCTTTGGCTTTTTCCGTGATTTGCGTAGCGAGTGCGCGTGCTTCTTCTTCGGTGAAGCTCACGGTCACTTCGCGAGCACTTGCCTGGAAGCCTTCCTCGGAGAACGCAACGTCCTTTTTCATAGTGACTTGACTGTCCTTCAAGCTGTTGGCGTAGAGCAGCGCATAAGGGGTGAGCACGCTTTTCACTTCATCCTGCTTGATGGAAATGGCATTGTACAAGTCATTGTAAGTCATAAAGCGTTTTGGCAGATCTTGGCCAAGCTTTTGCTGAAGGGCTTCGCGGTCCTTCAGATCGAGGTAGCCGTACTTGGCATAAAATTCAGGGAGACGGAAGCCGACGAGGGTGTCATTCATGAAATATTCCAGGGTAGCCAGCTTTTTGTCTTTGAGATGTACCTCTAGATTCCCGGACTGCTGATGCTTTTGCTCATCGATGTTGCTTTGCATGACGAGTTTTGCGTCCTTTAGCAGATCGAGGATTTTTTGCGCTTGCGGGTCAGGGATCGTAGCATCGAGATTGATATCGCTGAGCTCGGTAGTGGAGTGGACAGGCTTCTCCAGATACGGCTTCATGTAGTCTTCGTATTTTCCGTATGCCTGCGAGATGTCATCAGAGAACTTCAGCATGCTTTCAGCTTCTGATTGCAGATAAATGGTTTTGGCGCTTTTGAACATATCCAGCTTCGCGTACGCCGTTCCCAGTCCTCCCAAGACCAGGACTGCTGCCGCACCGATAATCAGCAAAGGCTTCTTGTAGCTTTTGCGCGGTGCGGTCACATTTGTTGCGGTTTCCATGAGGTTCCTCCCTTGTTTTCTCTCTCTAATCTGAAGTGCGGATGTAAAAAGGTTTTTCGCACTCGATTTCGTATTGTACCATAAGGGAGAAAGATGAACGCGTTCATTAGTAAGATATTACTAAAAACAGGAAATAAGTCCCAAATCAGGGCGGCAGTACTTGCAGAGTTGCATGTACCCATCTGTTTCTTCATGATTAGGAGAGAGTGATTGAAATTGCGGGTACGTCCCGTTCGATATCAGCCTTCTAGCCAGCAATCATTTTGAGGAGGGATAGCAAGTGGATTTTCGCGTGCTGCAAACGTTTTTGGTAGCGGCTACGACGGAAAATTTTCATCAAACGGCCGAAGCACTGTTTATCGCTCAGCCAACCGTCAGTCAGCATATTCGGCAATTGGAAAAAGAACTGGGGATTGAGCTGTTCGAGCGTGTAGGGAAGCGGGTGCGCCTCACAGCCGCGGGAAAACGTTACTTGCCGCATGCGAAAGCACTCTTGGAGCAATGGCACTACGGGGTCGAGGATTTGCAGGCATGGAGACAGGGCTATCGAGAAAAGCTTCATCTGGCTGTCTCGCCCATTATCGCTCGTGCCCGGTTATCCCATTTACTGCACCGCTACACCAAGCTGTACCCGGACGTGGATCTGTCCATAAAGATCGCGGACTCGGTGGAGATCGGTCCGCTGGTGCAAAGCGGACAAGCAGATATTGGCTTGACGAGAATGCTGCCCGGAGAATTTCAGTTGGCCACGTATCTGCTTTATGAAGATCCTGTCGTGTTTGCGGTTCCGTCCAATGGAGGAGATATGGAAGCCCCGCTGCCGGATTGGGAGGCGGAGCTTCAGTCCAAGCGGTTGTTGACCCACAATCACCCAGGTTACTGGGATGAATTGCTGCTTCTGCTGCGTCAGCGAGGACTTTCCTTGCGTACGATGGCAGTCTCGCAAGTGGATATCACCAAGCGCTTCATCGAGGAAGGATTGGGGGTTTCCTTTTTGCCGCGTACCGCTGTCAGCCGCGACTTGTTTGAGAATCGCTTCATCGAGCTGCCGACGCCCGGTCTCGTTTTACCTAAGGTGGCTTCCTATCTCGTGATGCCAAAGGGGGGCGTCAGCGATACCGCCCAGCGTTTCGTCGATATTTTGCACTCGTTGTACGCACCCATGCCGCCTGTTGTGATCTCCGGTCGGTCCTAGGGTTTATCGAGGATATATCGATTGTGATTTGTAATCAAAATTGCCCCTATGTTCTATTTCATTTACGATTCGCTATCGGATATACTAAAAGAAAAAGAGACGGTTACAAGGAGTGGGATCAATGAGTAAACAACATACGTTGGCAATTGGTCTGGATGGAATCGCAGTAGCGGAAACGGATTTGAGCCTGGTAGACGGAATTAATGGCTTGCTGGTATACCGCGGTCATTGGGCGCGTGACTTGGCGATTCATCACACATTCGAAGAAGTAGCTCACTTGCTCTGGTTCGGTCATTTGTCAAGCGCAGAGGAACTCGCAGACCTGAGCAGTAAACTTAAAGCGAATCGTGAACTGCCTGAACATGTGAAAGGCATTCTGAAGCTCATCCCGGCTGATGTCGACATGATGAGCGTATTGCGCACCGGTGTTTCCGCACTGGGCAGCTCTGTGAACGGATGGCCTCCAACCATCGATGAAGTGATCTCATTGGCAGCGAAAATGCCGACGATCGTCGCTTATCGCTTTGCCTGTCTGGAAGGCCATGAGCCACTGGAGCCAAATCCGGAGCTCGATCACACCGCGAACTATCTGTACATGCTCAAAGGCGAAAAGCCGAATCCAGCTCACGTTCGCGCATTGGATGCCTACCTGATTTTGACGCAGGAGCACGGCATGAATGCCTCTACTTTTGCTGGACGGGTAGTCAGCTCGACGGAATCTGATCTTATTTCTTCCATCACGGCGGCCATCGGAACCTTGAAAGGACCGCTGCACGGCGGCGCACCATCTGAGGTAACGGAAATGATCGAGGCGATCGGCACCAAGGAAAATGCAGAACCGTGGCTCCGCAATAAACTGGATAACGGCGGACGCCTCATGGGCTTTGGCCATCGTGTCTACAAGACCGTCGATCCTCGCGCGACCGCTTTGCGCGTAGTCGCATCCCAGCTGTCTGCCAATGATCCGTGGTTTGATCTGGCGACACATGTAGAAAAAGTAGGCTTGAAGCTGCTGGAAGAATACAAGCCAGGACGCAAACTGAATACCAACGTCGAGTTCTTCGCAGCAGCTGTGATGCGTGCGGTAGGACTGGACGATGACCTGTTCACACCGACCTTTGCCGTCAGCCGTGTCGTAGGCTGGAGCGCACATGTGCTGGAGCAGGCTGGCAAAAACCGCATCATCCGCCCGCAATCCAACTACATCGGCACCATGCCCGAGTAAGGATCGGCGTGGGTATAAGCAGCACCCCCTTGGGAGAGACCTAAGGGGGTGCTGTTTTTTGGCAAGTGGATCGGTATTCGTCTAGAGAGAGCGAATCTGTTCGCGTATGCGGTGCGTACTGATGCCTCCGTGATAACAGATGACCGATGCGATGTCGAAGTCGGCATATTTTTTCAAGGACTGCTGGGCTGCGTCGAGGTCCAAAGTGGTCGGTCCATGGACGCCCATCAGTTTACCGTCCACACTGTACATGGAATCTCCTGCGATCAGCGTTTTGCTTCTGCGTACATAGAGGCTGATATGGCCCGCGGTATGTCCGGGAGTATGGATCACCTGTATCCCCCCGCAAAAGGGGAGCTCCTGCCCATCTGCCAGCAAATCGGTGACGGTTCCTTTTGGCGGATGTTCGAGATGAGCATCTTTGATTAAAGGGAGATCTCCCTCGATGTAGGGTTTTTCCTGTTCGTGTGCGAATACGCGGGTTCGTCCGCCGGTTTCCCGCAAGATTTCGGGCACATTCCCGATATGATCGAGGTCTTGATGGGTGAGGATGATCGCCTTCAGCTGATCAAACGAAGTGCCGGTTTTCTCCACGGCAGCTCGCAGCTCAGTAAACTGCCCGGGGAATCCAGTATCAATCAAAATGGCGTCTTCCTGATCGCGCAGCAGCGTGGGGTGAATCGTCATCCCGTGAAAGGGGAGGTGAAGCATGTGTACGCCTTTACAAGTATCCATGGCAGCAGCACCTTTCGTAAAATTATTTTTTTACGTATCTTTATATTATTGCGGTTCAAGCTTTTCCGTCCATTCAATCTTCCGGACACACTTTAAACCGGTTCAAACTGTAGGGAGGCATTGCACAACCCCCTGTAGTTTTGGCATGATGGTGAAAAAACAAGAGGAGTGGAACAAATGGCGCTGTTGTCTTCCCCGTTTCAAATAAAAGGACTTACCCTGAAAAACAGGATCGTCATGCCTCCAATGTGCCAATACTCGGTTGACGCGCATGACGGTACGCCAACAGACTGGCATTTTGTTCACTACGTTTCCCGCGCGATCGGGGGAACCGGACTGATCATCGTGGAGATGACAGACGTGGAGCCTGATGGACGTATTTCAAACGGCGATCTGGGTCTGTGGTCAGACGAACAAATTCCCGCTTACTCTCGAATTGTCTCGGAAGTACATAAATACGGAGCAAAAATCGGAATCCAGATCGGTCATGCCGGGCGCAAAGCCGAAGATGCAGAGGTACCTGTGTCCTCGTCGGCTATTGCTTTCCCAGGCTCCAGGTACAAGACGCCTCGTGCCTTGACTACCGAAGAGGTCCAAGGCATGGTGGTGAAATTTGCCGAGTCCGCCAGACGCGCTGTCGAGGCTGGCATGGATACCATCGAGATTCATGGCGCGCACGGATATTTGATCCATCAGTTTCATTCTCCGCTGACGAACAAGCGTGATGACCAATACGGCAAAGACCCTGCGCTGTTCGGCGTCGAAGTCATTCAGGCTGTGAAAAAAGTAATCCCGGCTGACATGCCACTGATCATGCGAGTCTCCGCTGTAGAGTATGTAGATGGTGGATACGGATTGGAGTACAGCACAAAGCTGTGCCGCCGCTACCAAGAAGCAGGCGTGGATGTATTCCACCTCTCCAGTGGCGGGGAAGGTCCGATTGGCTCTGCTGGACGTCCAGGCGTTCATCCGGGCTACCAGGTTCCGCTGGCGCGTGCGATCAAACAGGCTTTGAACGTACCGGTAATCGCGGTGGGGAATTTGGACGATGCCAAGCTGGCAGAAGCCTCAATCGGAAATGGTGACACGGACCTCGTGGCAGTAGGACGCGGAATGCTGCGGGACCCGTATTGGGCGCTGCACGCCATTCGTGCCCTCTCTCCTGAGGAGCTTCAACCGCCGAAACAATATGGACGTGCCTTTTAAGGATCTTTAGCTGAATAAGATAAAATGAAAGCAGTCTTTTGCCCGGGTTTTTGGGGCAGAAGGCTGCTTTTTTGCTGCGAATATGGGACGTCAGGAAAGAGGCGGAAAGGAAATGGTGAAGCGTGTGCCTTTTCCACACTCACTCTTGACGTCAATTTCGCCTTGCATGGCTCGAATCAGGCTGAAAGCAACCATGGTGCCGAGACCGGTGCCTTTTTCTTTGGTGGTAAAAAAGGGAGTTCCCAAGCTTTGCAGCTGCTCCTGGTCCATTCCATTCCCTGTATCTTCAATGATGATCGTAATGTTTCCATCGATGACCTGCAGGGTGATCATCAAATCTCCGTTTCCCTCAATGGCTTCGATGCCATTTTTCATGAGATTAATGAGAGCTTGGTGGAGCTTCTGGCGGTCCCCCCAGATGTGCAGCTCCTGATTCGCTTTTTTGATGTGGAGAGCGATATTTCTCATGCTGGCAAAAGGATGAATCACCTGAATGATGTAATCCAATTCTTTATTTACGTTTAGCGAAACATCACTTTCCATAGAAGGTTTGGCAAAGGTGAGGTAATCGCTGATGATATGCTCGGCCCGATCCAATTCCTTCAGGCTAAGATCGATATACATCAGCTTTTTTCCTTGGGATAGGGCAGGATCCCGCAGTAATTGAATAAAGCCACGGGTCACCGTCAGCGGGTTGCGTACCTCGTGAGAAATACTCGCTGCCAGATGGCTTACCGTCTGCAGGTGCTCGATTTTCTCCAGCTCCGTGTTCAATTGCTGCTCAAAAAGCAGCTGCTCGAGCTGTTTTTCGAGAACCATTTTATCCGTATTGTTCCGGAGATGTACGGCCCAATTGCAGATATGTCCGGACGCGTCGTAAATCGGAGTAATGGACAGGATCATTTGATATTCCTGTCCGGCATCGGTGATCCGAATGGTATCCAAAAGCTCCAGACGGGCGGCATCCTCAGCGTGCGCTGGTTTTTCGAAAGCAATGACGTGTTGAAAGTAATCGCTCATCTGCTTGACGAGGTTGGGCGGGATAGAGGGGCACTGAAGAATGTGAAATCCCTCCAGACTGCTCTTGGACCATCCGAGCAGACGGGAAAATGCGGAATTGGCAAAGACAATCGTAAATTCCAGGTCTAGAAGCATAATCGGATCCCGATTGTGTTCGATGAATGATTTGCACAGCTCCCGCGAGGAGTGGAGCGCTTCCGCCTCTTTTTTCTTAAGGGCCGTGATGTCTCTCATGTAAATCGTGACGCCGACGGTTTGTCCGTCGAGCTCAAGGGGCACGGCTTTCACCAAAAGCTCCACTTCTTGATTGCTCTCGTTATGTACAGTGATTTCAAATTCGCTGCTCTCGCCGAGGACTGCACGTTTGAAGTAATAGGGGAAGGTCTCGATCTCATCCGGGACGATCCTGTCCTGGAAATGAGTGAGCGACCATTCATTATTGTGTATGCCAAACCAATGGGTAGCCGACGGATTCACGTAACAAAGGTTTCCTAAAGGATCCATGACACAAACCGCTTCTGTGTGATGGTCAAACAAAAAGCCAAAGGGGTAAGTGGATAAAAACTGATGTACATCTGTACTAGTTCTCAACAAGAACACCTCTTTTGAATATGGGGGATATCGTGGGTCGTCAGAACATTTTGGATCAATTTTCCACACCCTTTTCATTGTAGAATGATTCTGACAAGATATCCATAAAACAAAGTACCTGATCTTCCATCCTGTACTTGCAGATATTTCGGATAAAAGTCCCTCTGCTTCGGAACAAAAAAAGACAGACGCCGGAATGAAAGCAAGCGTCTGTCTCTGTACGGTAGAGTGGGTATATTTTACCAGGCGCACTCGTGATGCTCTGGAAAGAGCGTACGCAGGAGTGATTGCGATCATCCGTATCTCATCCCACTTTTAAACGATTGATTAATTCAGCCGTAATCGCGGCATTTACCCGGTAAAAACCGCCTGCTTGCCCGTGACCGTAGGGGAACGTGCCCACTCGGCTCCCAGAGCGTTGAGAATGTCCCTAACACTTGTGGGTATACATGACCAACTGTCATCCTCTTGGCGTCTCTTTGAGCGATTTGACCGCCTGCTGCAAGACTGCCAGTTCCTCAGGAGTGAGAGATTGCTCACGATAGCGATGCTTTTCGTAGGAAGCGGTAATGGTCGTCGCCAGCTGGAGGAGGACAGGGTCATGCCGGTGCTGCCGCAGACGTTTCACATATTCCTGACTGGTCTCGGAGCGGTTGATGGGCACGCCGAGTGAAGCGGTGTGTTTCAAAAATTGATAGTAGGCGTATCGAACGGGATCGTCTTCAGGCCCGGGAGTCCTTTTCAACCACTGACGCACATCCCACAGAGGCGTTTCGTCCTCCTGGTCCGTGGCGGCGAGCGGAGTCCAGATTGTGCTAGCGGCGAGGCCTTCCGTTTGGGGAGCGTCATTTTTACGATAGCGCCGCTTCCAAATCAAACGGGCTAGTCCCAACACAATGACTAAAGAGGCTGCTGCGATCAAATAAGGCTGCAAAAGCTCGATGAGAGATTCCCCTTGATCCATCGGAAAGTAAGCCTGCTCATCTACCTGACCCTGATTGTCCAGCAAGTCGTTGACTCTCCCATCCTTCTCCAGCACTCCCGAAAGACCTTCTGCCCAAGAGGACAGCTTCTCTAGGAGAGGCTCAACCAACCAGTACAGGCCGCTGCCGAGGGGGCCCTTCACCCATGACCAGAGCAGGCTGAGAGCCCCGAGTATCGCAGTGGCTATGAGCAAAAAGCCGGTGGCTATCAGTGTATGGGACGCTAGCACCTGTCCTGCCAGCTTGATGCGCAGGAGGGCAGGGAGGCGAGTGGTGACGGTTTGCTCGCGAGTGACGTATTCGAGCAAGCTGAGCAATAGATAGCTTGCGAGAGCAGATCCCAGCATCCAGTAGTAGGTAGAGGCATGAAAGCTGTCTGAGTGAGTGGCTGTCCCGTACAGCCCTCCTATTACCAGCTGGATGAGGCTGATCATCAGGAGCAGTATGAATCGGCGCTGCAAAGTGGCATGGCTGATTCCTTCCGAGGCGACTGCTTGCATTCGCCAAAAAAACAGGGCAGCGACAATCAGAGCTAGCAACCAAGAAGAAAAGGCCAGGTAGCCGAGTAATCCCACTCCAGCGACAATCAGATAAAGAACAAGCGTGAACAGCGGATTGCGGCTGCCTTCATGATAGGCGATGCCGCCGATGACAAAGAGCAGCGAGGCAATGGTGCCAACTAGCAGGAAAGGGCCTAAGCCGGCCTTCAGATAGCCAAACAGCATCAAGCCGCCAGCGAAAAGCAAAGCTTCCAGCCAAAAGGCCAGTGTCCAGCGTCCAATCGTGGTCGTGATCATCGAGCAATCAACCTCCCGATCCGTGATGCTTCATTGCGTCGAAGCACGGGCTGTTCTCCGGATACATCCAGTACCGCTACTTTGTGTCCGCGGCGGAGCAGTCTATCGATTGCCTGCTCGGTATCCTCATCCAGGCGTGGTGTAATCAGCAGAATGGCTTCCTTGGACGGGCTCTCTTCCAGTCTCCGGAGGATCGGGGCGATTGGTGTCGTGATATAATGATGCATTTGCGCCAGCTGGGTCATCACATGCAGATGATGGTTCTTGCCGCTTCCCGCAGGCATATGGAGGTGGGCACGGCCCCGTTGCTTCACGCTCATGAACAATTCGTATCCTAATGACTGCTTGCGGAAGAGGACAGATAAAGCTGCCAGACAGGATATCGTGCGCTCGTTGACGGCATCGTTGTGACGCTGCTGCAAAGGCTCGTACGACGGCAGAATGTGTCCGACAACCCGCCAGTCTGGACGAGCGGTATGCTCAAATACGCGAGTAGCCAATGACCCCGTTTTGGCAGTGGCTTTCCAGTTGATATGCTTGAAACGGTCTCCTGGCACATAGGGACGGACGCCTCGCTGAAAGGTGACATCCTCCAGCCGGCGCTGGCGGGACAGCCTGCTACCATCCGGTTCGGTATCCGCTAGCGAGATGGGCGGCAGCGGGAGCGGCAGCGGATAGACCAGCATGGAAAAGGATACCTTCAGTGGAATCGAGCTTCCTTCTTCGGCGAACAGCGGGAGTGTTTCGGACTGGACATCCGTGAGCCAGATGACTCCGCGCTTATGTGGCGTGATCGTCAGGATGCGCTCTACGCTTTGCCGCATCGGCAGATCGAGCCGTAGACGTACCGCTGTCCGCTGATTGCTCACTTTCACCTCATCCGCACCCTCCACTGTGACATGTTCAGGCAGTGTCAATCGCAGCCAGGTAGCAGGGAGAGGGAGCCAGGATCGGTTGTGCAAGCGAACGGTGATTTGTACAGGCGTCCCCGGCATGACGCGAGTCTGGTCTGCGATCCATTCGAGATCGACCCAACGGCGCATGTTTGCGAGCCACCAGTTCTGCGCAGCCGGCATGAAAAAGAACAACCCTCCAAACAGCCAGAGAAACCAGCTCCCGGAAAACAGGGCGAACAACAAGAGGAGAAATCCGATGACGTGAAAGGTTTGCTTCGTGTTCATGTGACTACACGCTTTCTTCGACAGGAACCGGCACGCTTTGCAGGATTTGCTGGGTGACTTCCGATTCTGTCACATGGAGCTCGGCCTCCATCGACAGGCGAATCCGATGGGTGGCGAGGCTCGGAAACACGCCTTTGACATCGTCCGGCAAAACGTAGGTGCGGCCTGCGAGGAACGCCGCCGCCTGTGCAGAGCGCAACAGAGCGAGCATGGCGCGCGGACTGATGCCAACCTCCACGGAGCGATGGGTGCGGGTTGCTTCTGTCAGGTCGATGATGTAATCCTCCACAGCTTTGCTCACATGGACGAGGGTTACTTCGCGCTGCAATGCGGCGATCTCAGAGGTGCTGATGACCGGTTCGATTTTTTCCAGTGGGGACTCGCTGCGAAAACGTCTGAGAATCTCCCTGGCATCCTCCTGAGTCCCATAGCCGAGCGACAGCTTGAACAAAAAGCGGTCTAATTGCGCTTCAGGCAGAGGGTAGGTACCTTCCGACTCGATCGGATTTTGGGTGGCAATCACGAGCATGGAAGAGGGCAAAGGCAGGGTGATCCCTTCGATGGTTACCTGTCGCTCCTCCATGCTCTCGAGCAAGCCGGATTGCGTGCGAGGAGTAGCCCGATTTATCTCATCCGCGAGCAGTACATCGGCGAATACCGGACCTTTGCGCAGCTCAAACTCTTGTGTGCGCTGATTGTAAACATGCAGACCGATGACATCGGACGGTAATAGATCGGCGGTAAATTGAAGGCGGTTATAGGTTCCTCCGATCGCCTGAGCGAGGGTCTTGGCAAGAACGGTCTTTCCCATGCCGGGCAAGTCCTCGAGAAGCACGTGACCTCGAGCGAGCAAAGCCGTCACGAGTAGGCGGATTTGATCCTCTTTTCCAACAATCACGCGGTTCATGCTGGCTATCAGATGTTCCAAAGTAGACTGAGCCATGGAAATTCTCCTTTTTTTCGAGGGTTGAGGGACAGAGTCCGAGTACTCATTATACAAATGTTATCCTATTTTTGCCAAATTTCCGAAAAGAGTGAGCGAGGTTTGCTCGAACCGAGATCAGCGCTCTAATAATTCTCTCAAAATGCAGGTGACATCAAATATGAACATATTACCATATTCAATATCCTTACTATGCAAAATTCGAGATATTGCTAACATGAATGTCGAACCTATGTAACGATGGGTATAGGAATGATAGGTATCAAGTCCTATCAATGTTCGACATTTTTCAGATATTGTCAATGTTTGACAAGATCTAGTACGATAGATGTGTCTTAATTTTCCGTCGTTTGCTAGGATTAGAAGAAACGGAGCCCTATCTCATGGATTGGTTGCTGAAAGAATTCCGTCATGTCGTGTACTTTCTTCAATGGGTACTTCTCCTGGCTTTCTGCTTTTTTTATATGGACGCACCGAATTCGGATTCACAATCGTTTATCGCTTTCCTGCTCATCGTCCTGGCGTACGTGAGTATTCTGTTCTACGCGCTGCCGCGAAAGCGATGGTTTTTGCTCGGACTGGTCGATATGGGCTTGGCCTTGTTTTTTATCATCCAGACCGGAAAATGGAGCAGTCCGTTCATGTTGTACGCATATACCACCCTGTTGTGGCTGATGGTGGTTTTGCGGTTTGAACAGGTGCTTCTGATCGTCGTTTTGTTCCTCATATCTGCTTCCCTGCTTCAGGAATGGCTTCCCTTCACCATGATTCCAGCTGACATGAATTTCAACCAGCTTCGCTTGCTTCTCGATATCACACTATGGGCTAGCATGACCTTTTGCTTCTTCGCTTTGCTGCGTTCGATTAAGAGTATGTATGCGCGATGCTACCACGTGTTTTTATACATGCAAAAGGTAGCTGCCAGCTCCACAATGAATTTGTGTGCGACCACCGAGCAGATGGTACGGCGTGTCTTTCGCTCGGAACAAGCGTTTTTGTGTCTTTATCAGAGCCTCGATGGAGAGGGAGATTGGAAGCGTGAGTACTATTTGAACACCTTGCTCGACGCGGGAGCCGAGGAATGGGAGAGCGTCAGGACCGAGCTTTTGGATGATTACTCCGGACGCAAGGATACATATGTCTGCATGCCGCTGCGTATGGATGGGGAAGCGTGGGGATGCCTGATCTTCTCGATATCGCCCAAGCGGGTATTGAATCGGGGAGAGCGCCTTTTGCTTCGAGTGATTTCCCTGATCATCTGTCAGCACAGAAAGCAGCTTCGCGCCCACTATGAACTGGCCCAATCCCTGCACGAGGAGATGCGGCGAAATCTGGCGCAGGACATGCACGACGGTTTGGCTCAGCAATTGTTCTTCTTGTCGGCCCAAATGTTTCAGTTGAAGCAGTCTTTGCCGCAGGAGGTACGGATGAGCATGGCCGAACGGCTGGAGCAGATCGAAGAACGCATCAAGTGGTGTCATGGTGAAGTGCGGCATACGATTACACACCTCAAGAAGTTCAGGGAATCAGAGCAGCTGGCGGAGGCAATCGACCAGCTCCTGAAACGGATGACCGTAGGAACGGATTTGCAGGTGCGCTTCACGTCGAAAGGAAGGGTACTGGAGGAAGAATTGCCCGTACTCGATGCGATTTACCGAATGGTGGAGGAGGCGACTGCAAATGCAGTCAAGCACGCACAGGCACGCATCCTCACGGTCAGCGTGGAAGCGTCATCGGTACAGGTAAAGGTACGTGTGCAAGATGACGGCATCGGCTTTGTCGCAGAAGAGAATACAAGGGAAGCCAAGTATGGGGTCGTGGGCATGCAGGAGCGAATCGCCCAGGTCGGCGGTACCTTGCATATCCGTTCCAAGCCGAGTGAGGGTACGGAAATCATGGCCATCATACCGAGAAAGGGAGTGGGGATGTATGGATAGCGTAAGGCTGCTATTGGCAGACGATCATCGCATCGTTCGCGAGGGACTGAAAATGATTTTGGAGAGCTCCCCGCGCTATACGGTTGTAGAAGAAGCAAGCGATGGAGACGAGCTGTTATCCAAGGCGTTGTCCGTAAAGCCTGACCTGATTGTCTCGGATTTGAAAATGCCTGGCATCTCGATCATAGACGGCTGCAAAGTGCTCAAGGATCAGCTGCCCGATATCAAGGTATTGATACTGACCGCTTTTGATGAAAGCGAAGATGTGTTTCGGGCATTGGAGTCCAATGTGGACGGGTATATCATGAAGGACACCGTTCCCGAGCAAATTTTGCATACGATGGACATGGTGATGATGGGATATTCCTGCTTCCAATCCAAGCTGCAGCGTAAACGAAAGGAAGAGCCGGATGTAGCTTTCACGGATCGGGAGCAAGAGGTCTTTCAGCTGATCGTCGAGAATTTGAGCAACCAGGAAATTGCGCAGCGTCTCTATATCTCGGAGGCTACGGTCAAGACGCACGTCAGCAGCATTTTGCGAAAGACAGGGCAACCCAACCGCTCTCAGGCGGTCTTGTACGCATTAAAGAAGGGCTTGGTCAAGGTAGCTCCTTAAGGGGCGGCCATCACAAGGAAAACGGTAAAGAAGGGTAGTCGATGAGACAGAGGAAAAGAAACAAAAACCACGCCAGTTACCTAGCGGATGCCATGTTTTACTGGATCTCCATTTTGGTTAGTGCCGATGCGGTAATGGCGATCCTCTTGCAGGCACTGGGAATCATTTCGAACGAATGGACAGCGATTGTCGGTTTGGTCGTGTGTGCGGCTGTCAGTTGGACGGTCTACGTTCTGCACAAGCGTTACGTGCTGCCGGAGACTTACTCTCTTCATGCCTCTGCCTTTTTGTGCACGTCCTTGCTCTTGTTTTTTTGCCTGTACAATCCCCAGCAGTTTACCGGATTGTGGACTGTTTTTCTCCTTTTTCCTATCTATCTCAGTTTTTTTTACGATCGCTCACTCGTATTGGTATGGAGTTCGATCAGTTACTTGCTGTATGCGCTCAGCCTGGGAACCGGACAGAGCCAAGCGTTTAGCATGGATATCTTCTTCCATCTGACGCTGGCGGCCGCGAGCGCGATCTGCACTTGGATCGGATATTCGACTCTCCAAAAAAGAATGGGAGAGGCCAAGATCGCAACGCAAGAACATAACCGCGAATACGCCATCACACTGCTGAATACACTGGTTCCGATCGTCGAGCGCAAGACGCAGATTAGCAGCCGAGAAATTGAACAAATGAGCCGGCTGATCAAGCGGATGCTGCGAGAGTTCCCTCATGACCAGGTGACCGATTGGGAAATCAAGCTGCTCTCCTTATTGCATTACGTCAGCCGCATCAAATTTCCCGATTACGTGTTCGAGACAGATGAAAAGCTGACGACGTTTGAATTCCAAATCATTCAGGAGCATTGCCAGTTTGGCTACGAAATGTTTCAGGAAGAACCGTCCTTTGCCAGAGTCGTACGTGCGCTGCAGGATCATCATGAGCGCTTTGACGGGACCGGCTACCCCAAAAAGCTGAAGGGAGACGACATCATTCTCCTGGCGCAAATTTTGGGAATCGTCGAGAGCTTCCTGGCGATGACGACGACGCGGACGTACCGGCAGACCTCCTCGATTGAAGAGGCATTTGAGGAGATATGCACGATGGCAGGGACGGCTTATGATGAAAAAGTGGTCAAGGCATTCGTCAAATCGGTACAAATTCATTCGCCCACCAAAGTATCCAATGTCCCTCCAATGGTCGGATAGCCTCCGCCCGATGGATAAAGAGAATCAGACTGATTTCCGATAGGCTTTCCGCTCTTGGCTTGGTAGAGTAGAGTAAGGAAAAAGGGGGGGAGGCACATGATGCAAAAATGGTGTGGGCGTTGCAAACGCCACTCGTTCAGCAGCGGAGATTGGTACCGTTGGATATGTCCGTACTGTAACAAGGATCTCACCATGCAAAAGGCTTCTCCCGCGACGATCCGGTTTATCCTGGTTCGCCCCTTTGCTCCCTATCGCTATACGCTGACCGATAGCCAGCTTCTACAACGCGACGAAAATACCGCCTGATACGGGCGGTATTTTTTTGTCCCTCCTCCTGTCTCATCCTTCAGTATGAGACAGGGTCAGCCTGCCTGCCAAAAATCTTCCTCCTTCCAAGCGGCTGGAGTCCCTCCGGTGGTGGAAGATATGGGGATTCGAACTTCGTACAATGAGACAAAGGGGTGGTCGGAGTGGGAGTCGTCTGGACAAAACGCATAGGGCTTGGTCTGCTTGCTCTTTTTTTCATCTTGAATCTGTTCCTGTACGCAAGCAGTCAATGGAACTCGGACCGGATACCCGGAATGGGCAACTGGCGAGTCTTATCCGTGCTGACAGGCAGCATGTCGCCGACGATCGATGCTGGGGACATGGTGATTGTGAGTCGCTACATCGGAAAAGTGCCCCAGACGGGAGACATCGTCACGTATTGGAAAGACGATCAGTCTCGCTCTCTCATTACGCACCGCGTCATCATGCGGCTCGAAAACGGCTATCTGCAAACAAAAGGAGATGCCAACCACGAGGCAGACGGAGGCTGGACGGACCCGAACCGTTTGGTAGGACAAGTGGTTTATACGATTCCGTATGCAGCAGCACTCCAGCAGCTTCTCAAGGAACCGTTGATGATGCTTCTCATATTGAGTGGCTTTCTGATTTTCGTTGTCTATACACAGCGTCGATCTGGCGCCAAACAGGATTTGAAACCGGCTTCGGTCGAGAACGAGACGATTGAGGGGGAACTAACATGAAGTGGGAACAGGTGAAAAACTGGCCGTGGAAGCGGATCATCGTCGGAACCGCTGTCATCTCTTCCATTGCAGCGAGCACCAGCTTTGGGACGTACGCGTATTTTACGAGCCAAGTAGAGGATTCGACCACCTTTGCAGCGGGGAGGTTGGAAATCAGTCTGGGTGAGAATCGAGCAAAATTCCAGGCGGAAGCCGACCAGCCCTTCCTGCCAGGCGTTCGCGTGGAGAAGACGCTGAGTGTGGAAAATAACAGCGATGTGCCGGTGAAGTACGCCTTGCTAGCGGAAAAAGCGGGAGGAGATGACGTCGTCTACGATCAGCTCGTAGCGGAAATTCGCCGCACCAGCGACGACGAGCTGCTCTACCATGGGCGAATCAGCACCCTGACCCAGGCGAACGTCGTCATCCCTGAATTGGAAAAGGGCGAGCGGGACCAGTTGCAATTTACCGTTTATTTGCCAGAAAGCACAGGGAATGAAGTGCAGGAAAAATCGGCAGAGGTCAACTTCGGCTTCCTGGCTACGCAGCAAGACAATGGCGATTACTTTGCACAGAGTGGGCCTGTCATGACCTTCACCCCTCAGGACTTGAGTGGAAAGCAGCTGCTGGACACGATGAAGCTGGCTAACCGTGTGGGCGAAGAAGAAAGCGCCAAGCACAAGGATGGCGAGGCGGCAAAGGGAATGACCTTTGTCTTGGCAGAGGGCTCTTATGATTTGAGCGGCATGGAACTCCCGAAACACATTACCTGGAAGGCAGCACCTGGCCAGGAAGGCAAAGTCATCATCCGGGCCGATGAGCTAGAAGTACACGATGCTTCCTTTGAAGGAATTCGCTTTGAAGGGCGGGGGACGGGATTGTTGGTCGGCTCCAACGTCAGCTTCCGCAATTGCACATTTGGCAGCGGATTCGACGAGGCTATCCGGACGGCGGGAGCAGTGGACGAGCAAACGGAAGAGTCCGAGAGCACCAAAGTCCTCGAAGGGCTGACGGTAAAAGACAGCGTCTTCGAAGGAGCCGACCAGGCGATTGTTCTGAATCAGACCATCAAAGCGGCATTGATTGCCAATAACACATTCAATGGCGGTAAACACGCCGTCGTCATAGCCAATGACAAGGAAACGCAGGTCCAGATTGTCGATAACGATTTCACCAAAACAGGCCAATACGCCGTGGAGAGCGGCGGAGTGCGGGTAGGTGATGGCATTGACGGATTTAAGGAGATCGAGGGAGAAGTCGTCGGGACGAAGAAGCTGGCTCTCCATTTGTACAAAGCAGATCTGTACCTGGAAAACAACAAGTATGCAAAATGAGCAGAGCGGACGATATTCCAGATCACGCTCGCGGTCCAGAGGGAGAGCGCGCTTTGCCCTGCTTCGGGATCAGATCATCGGGAGTGTCTTCCTAGTGGGTGTCGCGCTGTCCATGTGGGGGCAGCCGGCGACCACGTACAGCTGGATGTGGCAGGAGATCAAGGACACCGGGCATGATTTTGCTGTCGGGCTTCTCGATATATCATCGAGCAGTTTCGCTAGCGAGTGGCAAGTCATGCAAGGAGGCAATCAAGTCGTGGATCTGTCGAAAATGATACCGGGTGATGCCCGTCAGATAAAAGCGACACTTTCGAGGGGCGCAAGCGATTTGGACTTTCATTATAAAATCGTGGCGCGGGTAAAGGATACCGGTACGCCCGGAGCGGCACAAAAGCTAGAGGAAGTGCTGCGCATGCGGATTACCGAAGGCAGCCAGGAAGTCGTATACGACGGTCTGGTCAGAGATTTGCATCAGGAACAGCCTGGGATCGTCCGTGCGAATGGAACGGAGGGCGATTTTTCGGCGAATGAGGGAGATAAGTCATTTTTCATTTCGGTGTATTTGCCGGCAGAGGGCGTCGATCATTCCTACCAGTCGCTCAGCGGGGAGCTGGAGCTGCGCTTTTTGGCAAAACAGGCTACACCGAATGCCATTTTTGCAGAGTAAGGGGGGAACCACTTGAAGAGACTGGCGATGGGGTTGATGGCAGCTGCACTTGCGCTGAACATCGTGCCTCTGGATGGAACGCTCTCATTTTTGACCAGTGAAAAGAAGCAGGTGTCCCCCGTTTCAACGGGTACCAATGAAGACGTCTTCGTGACGGATGCGAACCGGATTGATTTAAAGACGAAGGTAGAGAAACGGACGAAGATCACGCGTAAGGTAAATGCAGACGGATCTTCATCGGAGACCAAGGACAGCAGGCTTTCTGTACTGGAGGGCTCTCAGGTCATTTCCTTTACGCCCAAGCGGCCACATCTGGATCTCGATGTGGAAAATATGACAGTGACAGGTGATGCTGCGAGTGAAGTCGTGGTGGAGCGCCTGGCAACGGACAAAGAAATTTCCTTTCGCATTTCCCATAGCCGCAAAAGTGCATGGGATAAGCGAAAAAGCGAAACAGAAAAGGGAGAGCTGCGGGTAACGGCACTGGGAGGCTTTTACTCCCTGTCGATTCCCTTGACGATCAGCACATCCTATCGGGAATCGACTGACTTGACGGAGGAGGCTGCGCCGAATCCGAGCACGCCGGGGACTTCAGACACACCGAGTACACCTGACACGCCTACTACACCTGCGCCGGGAGGAAACACGACGGAACCTGCACAGCCACCGTCTGCCGGAGAGGAGACACCAGCGACGCCACCCACTGATTCCAGCGGCCCGGCACCCCCATCTACACCCGACACGGGGACCGATCCCCCCGTGACGGATACGCAGGAGGGTACGCCATCCGGTTCCCCAAGTACTCCAGATGACCCACCTGCGAGTGATTCCGCGCGTCAGTGAAGATGGAATGACGACGGCCGCACAAAATACCCCATACTTGCCCAGCGAGGATGTCCTTGCTGGGTCTTTTTATGAGGACGACCGACTGAAAGGAGTAGACTCTCTCATACTGAAGTAGAGGGTAACAATCCTACGGGGCACTCTCTACAATTGCCACTCATGAAGGAAGTCACTCATCCCTCAAAAACCTACAATGAAAAATAATGGTAGAAGATAGAACTTTTCATTCATCATACGGAAAACCGAATAAGGAGGAATAAAATGAACATCAAAAAACAATTCGCATTATCACTGGCATCAGTAGGAGTCGGAGCTGCTCTACTTGGTGGGGGCACTTACGCTTGGTTTAACAGCACGGCGACCATTAGTGAAAACGAGTTCGCTGCAGGTACGCTTGATATGGAGGTCGCTGCAGTCAACGGCTACCAAATCAAGTTTGACCTGAAAGACTTAAAGCCCGGAGATTATATGACCAGAAGATTTGACATTAAAAACACAGGCTCCTTAGATATTAAGGAAGTCCTGCTGCAGCTGAACTTCAATCCGGAGACTGATTTCAGCGAAGGAAAAGCCCCGGATGGTAACGAGAATGTTAATGTTTCTGCGGGTAAAAAAGCGAGTGCCTTGGATTATCTGAGCCAATATGAAATTCAGTTTTTCAAGACGGAAGCGGAATCTTCCTACACGACGAGCGATATGGACCTCTTGAAGCAGCTCAAGTGGAGATTAGGGAAAAATTCGGTCACTCTGCGAGACCTGTATGAGCTCACCCAGACAGAACGGCTCGATATTGCATACCGCAATCTTTTAAATCCAAAGCCCGGAACCAATACGGCGGATGATGATCAAATTGAAATGAAAATTGGGTTTATCAATAATGAACAAAAAAATCCTGATGGCACGTATGTTCAAAATAAATACCAGGGTGATTCCATCAAGATTGCGTTTGACCTGGAAGCAACCCAATGGGAAGGGATCAAGCGTGACAATGGGGACAAGCCACCCATTATCGTGGACTAATAGGATCCAGGTTGAAGGTGGGTTCAGAAACCCGCCAGTTTTGCGCATAGCAACACTTCTGACAAATACCAACTATAGCATTTGGTGCAGCTTACCTAATTGATGGTATCACCCCTAGAGAAGCATAATCATAAGGAAGCCGTAAGCGATGACCCGACATACGGTATTGTAACAGGCTCATGCATATGCATGAGCCTGTTTTTTGTGGTTACTTGAAAAAGTCGATATTCAACTCATCCTCTGGTATGAGGGGAGCAAGTGATGAGTGTGAGGAGCGTTTCAACCGTGCAAGTGTGGAGAATCACCCTGAAGCAGGAAGATAAGATGTTGGAAAATCCGTAAGATTAAAACTGTGAACGGCAAACATTCGCTCCAAAGAAAGCGGGGGATAAAAGTTAGTGGCCTTACTCAAAAAAATCATATCGATACTGACCAGTACCCTACTAATCGTTGTGATTGCCATCACGGGTTTCCTGCTCGTCGGGAAAATGAACGACGGAAAAACTATGCTGTTTGGTAACCAACTCATGGTGGTTCTAAGCGGATCTATGTCTCCAACATTTGACACTGGTAGCATAGTTGCTGTTGGCCCGGTTGACTTCAAAGAAGTGCAGACCAACGACATCATCACTTTTAAGGATCCTGAAGGCAGAACGATTACACATCGTGTCGTCGAAATCAAGGATGATCAACTAATAACCAAGGGCGATGCAAATGACGGAAAAGACACATCTCCAGTAACATCAGATCGTTTCATTGGAAAAGTACAGTACTCCATTCCGTATATTGGATTTTTCATCGAGTTTGCCAAATCTGGCACAGGGATGCTGTTCCTCTTAGGAATACCTGGTGTTTATCTGATCGTAAGCCAAGTTTGGAAGTTGCTCAAAATGATCAAAAACGAGGACTCCAATACGGCAACAAAGTCACAAGCATAAATCACCTCAACCGGTGATACCTTGGGGGCTGGTAACAGACTCAATTCTGGTATCAGGCTTCAAGTCATCATAAAAAAATTATTCCTTTAGGGGGAACTGAGAATGAGCTTGAAAAAACAATTTGCAGTAACATTGGCATCTGTGGGTCTGGGAGCAGCACTGATTGGCGGAGGAACTTTCGCATGGTTCAACGCAACAACTGAGGTTGCAAATAATACGTTTGCCGCTGGTACAATGGCGATAGGTACTCAACCGGCACAAGGTGTATTTCAAGTAAGCAATATGAAACCAGGTGACTGGGCAGTTAAGACCTTCCAAGTACAGAACAAAGGGTCCTTGGATATTAACAAAGTATTGATGGGCTTAGATTATACAATCAATGACGTTGGGAGTAACCAGTTGGATGCAGATGATTTAGCTAAAAATTTGAAGGTATATTTCCTCGCAAGTGACGATAATACAGCTACTCCTTTTGATGACCAAATAATCATCAATCCTCTCTTCCCAAATCAAGGAAAAACATTGAAAGAGTTTAAAGAGCTTAATCAAGTAGATGTTTCTAGCTTGGGCACTAAATTGTCTAACTTGAAACCAAATGGAGAAGACCGGATCTTCATTGGTATCAAATTCGTAGATGATAATGCAGACCAAAACCGATTCCAAGGTGATGGTGTGAATATCAAATTCAAGCTGGAAGGCAAACAAACTTCCGGAACAGAAAAATAGTATTAAATCAGTTCTTGAATGAAGCCCTACTCTTTAGAGAGTGGGCTTCTTTTGTTATTAAACGAAAAAGAGGTGGGATAAGTTCATACCTTTTTAAATCTATTTTTCTATTGGACTTAGCATTCCTAAAAGTTTACACGCCAGACTGAGCCACAGCCACCTTTAACGCATACCTCAAATCCCCGATAATATCACCAATCGTTTCGGTCCCAATCGAGAAACGGATCAACCCCGGGGTAATCGACGCAGTTTCCTGCTTCTCCTCTGACATCTGCTTACTCGTAGGATGAGTGACCAGCGATTTGGAATTTCTGACATTTGCCAGATGAGAGAAAAGTCATGGGGATTCGATCAGTATCTTGCCTTCATTTACGCCGACATTATATACCAAAAGTAAGTCAAGTGAGAATGGCGCCTGAACTATAATCGCAGGTATTTCACTGCCTGATGGGGAAACTAGAGTCTCCATTCCATTAGCGAATGGGATGTCAGGGTTACCAATATTTTGCCATTTACCCCCGTCAAACGAATGTGGTAATTTTTTGGGAAGCCAAAACTTCTGCTAGTGAAGTGCGGGGGACGATTTTCTTCGCAAATTCTTTCCGTTTGCGATTGGGGTGAAGCGCACATGCGCAGGGTTGACTCCTCAACCCGAATCCGACAACTAACCTCGCAGGCAGTTGAAAGGAGATCAATAATGAAAAAACGTTTCAGGGCAAAATCATTTGTAATGATGGCGTTAGGTTTCTGCTTGGCAGTGATCTCAACACCGGCATTCGCTGCTTCCTCTACCTACCAGATTAAAGCAGACGACACCTTCTACAAAATTTCCAAACAGCATAATGTGCCTTTGGCATCGATTCTACAGGCTAATCCCGGAGTAGATTCACAGAACCTGCAACCGGGGCAGACGATCCAGCTGCCAGTTGCCAAACAAGTGAAGACAGCTTCAGGTCCAACTCGTCCTTACAGCAAAATAATCAAAGCTGTGGCGACCGCCTATACAGGATCCGCGAAGGAAAACGGCGGATGGGCAGGGGTGGATTACTTAGGAAACCCGCTCAAAGTGGGTACGATCGCAGTCGATCCAGATGTGATCCCACTTGGTTCCACTGTATACATCACAGGGTACAAGCATGGCGCGCTTCCTGCGAACGGTATGATCGCGAAAGCAACCGACATCGGTGGTGGGATCAAAGACGCGCGCGTGGACATTTATGTGCCTGGTCATGATGCAAGCGATTTCGGCATGCAAAACGTTCAAATTTATGTGTTGAAGTAGTTTTGTTCGAGCGGTAATAACCTGAAAATGATCGAAAGGGCCTCCTGCATTTCTGCAGAAGGCCCTTTTTGCGCTTCTTTTGTTTGAACTATGCCGTGACCTGCTTTACCGCCGCTTTCAACGCCTGCTCCAAATCCCCAATGATATCCGCTATCGACTCCGTGCCGATCGACAGACGGATCAACCCTGGGGTAACCCCCGCTGCTGCCTGTTCTTCCTCGTTCATCTGTTGGTGAGTGGTGCTCGCAGGATGGATGACCAATGACTTGGAGTCTCCCACGTTAGCCAGGTGGGAGAACAGCTTCACGGATTCGATCAGCTTTTTCCCTTCGTTCAAGCCGCCGCGGATGCCAAAGGTGAGGATAGCGCCAGCGCCTTGAGGCAAGTATTTCTGTGCCAGCTCATGATTCGCGTCGCCCTCGAGTCCAGGGTAGCTGACCCATTCGACAGCAGGATGGGAAGCGAGATACTGTGCGACTGCCAGAGCGTTTTGGCTATGACGCTCCATGCGCAGATGCAGGGTCTCCAGCCCTTGCAGGAACAAGAAGGAGTTGAAAGGAGCTACGGCAGCCCCGATGTCTCGCTGAAGCTGGACGCGCGCTTTGATGATGTAAGCGAGCGGTCCGACAGCTTCGGTGTAAACGACACCGTGGTAGCTTGGATCCGGGGTAGTCAGGCCAGGGAACTTGCCGTTGTTCCAGTCAAACTTGCCAGAGTCTACGATGATTCCGCCGATGGCTGTGCCGTGTCCACCGATGAATTTGGTCGTGGAGTGGACGACGATGTCTGCACCGTGTTCGAAAGGACGGCACAGGATCGGGGTGGCAAACGTATTGTCGACGATCAGAGGAACGCCATTCTCATGAGCAATGTCCGCAATGGCTTGCAGATCAGCTACGTCAATGCGCGGATTTCCGATCGTTTCGCAGAAAAAGGCTTTGGTATTCTCATTGATGTATGCCCGGAAGTTTTCCGGATTGGAATGGTCGACGAAATGGACCTTGATGCCAAGGCGCGGAAGAGTGTGGGCGAAAAGGTTGTAGGTGCCCCCGTAAAGGCTGCTGGATGCAATGACTTCATCGCCAGCCCCAGCGATGTTGAGAATGGAGAAAGTGATGGCTGCCTGACCAGAAGCGGTTGCCAGCGCACCGACGCCGCCTTCGAGCAGAGCGACCCGTTTTTCAAATACGTCCTGTGTAGGATTCATGATGCGCGTATAAATGTTGCCCATTTCTTTGAGCGCGAACAAATCTGCCGCATGATCGGTATCGCGGAAGACGTAGGAGGTCGTTTGATAGATCGGAACCGCGCGTGAACCTGTTGCGGGATCGGGCTCCTGCCCTCCGTGTACGGCAATCGTTTCCGGCTTCCATTGTTGCTGATCAGACATGACCATCTCTCCTTTTTTTCTGTGGGTATGATAAGGTATAAAAAAACGGAGCTATCCTCTGAGTAGAAGAAGCTCCGGTCATACACGGACTCTCGTTCATCTCTCAGAATCTATGGATTCTGCAGGAATTGGCACCTCGCATCGTTACATGCAGGTTGCCGGGCTTCGTCGGGCCTGTCCCTCCACCACTCTTGATGAAAACCGAAATCTGTTGTTGTCTTAATTGTATGAAAAGGAATACTTTACTGTCAATATTCAATAATTCAGTTATCAGGGAGGATTAAATGGGAATATCAGATAATCAGCAGCAGACAGGGAAAAAGAGCATGGCATTGCGAGCGGCGTGGATCATTCCGAACGTGCTTTGCTACTTTCTTCTTATCTATATGGGGGTATTTGTAGGCAAAAACGCTGAGCACTTGGAGGAGATCAATCGGCTGGCCATCTGGTTGTTTATGCTAGTCGTGATGTTCATGGTATCGGCGTTCGGTACGTTTCGTATCGTGTACTGGATCAAAAAAGGAAAGCTGTGAACGGAATCGGAATCAGCGGCCAAACAAAAAAGGGCACGTGCTGTGCCCTTTCTGTACGAAAGAAATTAGTCCTTTTTGATGGTTGCGTGAGTTCCGTCGCAATTTCCTTCTGCGTTTTTGGTTTGACCGCATCTACAGGTTCCCATTCTTTTCCCCTCCTTTTCTTCTCTAAATAATCATTATAGATAATTAACTAATTACATACAACTTGATTACGATTAGTAATAAGGTTATGCTGATTTTGGCAAGATTTCGTTTTTTGGACAAAGCGAGGGCTTTCGAAAAGCAGTAGCACGTATGATATGATTGGTTAGAAAACAAGCGGATATTTTTACATAGCAGGGGGTATTAGTACGATGAGTAATGGCGTAAAGGAAATAACTCCAGAAGAATTGCTGGCAAAGCTGGATGCCAATGAAGAGGTGCAAGTGATCGACGTGCGTGAAGTCGATGAGTGGAATGCCGGGCACATCAAGCAAGCCAAGCTGATTCCTCTAGGCTTTTTGCCGCATCGCATCGAGGAGCTGGACAAAGATGTTCCGATCGTGATGGTTTGCCGCAGTGGAGCACGCAGCCATATGGCAACCGAATACTTGACTGCACAAGGCTTTGATGCAGCAAACATGGTAGGCGGAATGCTGGCGTGGCCAGGAGAGAAAGAACTGTAAGGATAGGCAGGGGGAGGAAGTAAATCGTGAGTGAAAGCAAAGTGCAGCAGCAGGGAGGGGCTCTGCAGCGTCATTGGTTTACCGTGCTTTCCGGCGTGTTAATTCTGGCGATTGTCGGTGTGTTCGGGTACAACTACATGACCAAAGAGCAGATTCCTGTCATGAAAGCACTAAACGACTTTTCTTTGGATAACACCAACGGGTCCACGTACACTTTCTCGGAGGGAAAAGGGAAAGTACGCTTGGTTGAATTCATGTTCACCAATTGCCCGGATATTTGTCCTGCGACTACGTACAACATGTCCAAGCTGCAGGATCAATTGAAGGAAAAGGGATTGTTTGGGGATAAGGTCGAGTTCGTGAGCATCACGTTCGATCCCGACTTTGACACTCCTGAAGTTTTGCAGGCGTATGCCGAGAAATTTAAGGCGGATAGAAGCGGATGGAAATTCCTGCGCGGGGATGCCCAAGCCATCGAAAAGGTGACAAAAGACTTTGGCATCGCCGTGATGAAGCAGCCGGATGGCTCGTTTGCCCATACCGCGCGCATGTTCCTCGTCGATGAAGACGGAAACATGCGCCGCGCGTACGGGATGGCCGCCGAAATGGACATGGAGCAGATGATGAAAGAGATGGAGGAGCTGGCTGACTAGCTTACCTCGTTTCCTCAAAGCGGACTTTCAGGACCTTTTCGGTTTTCGTTTCAAATTCAATATGAACCAATAACGCCCGCATGCGATTGTTCTCCTGGAGCAAGAGCTTGAACGTCTCCTCTGACGTTGTGGGCGTTTTTGTTTTTCTGCCTACGTGCAAGTAATCGACCACTTTGGCGTTCGGGTAGGTCTTCATGGTTTGCTGCATGGCGATTTTTCCCCATTTGGCATAGGGAGGTTGAGCTTCCGCGATCGGGCTTGTCCACATTAGCGTGATGCCCAGCAGAAGGGCGGTAAGAATGGCTGTTCCCTTAGATTTCATCGGTCTCGACTCCCTTTTCATTGATGTGAGGCTCCAATGTGCGGTAGTTTGCCCATTTCCTTACCGAAAAAGCCGGGTTTCTTGCTTTCTACCTCACGGATTTTGTACAATTTTCCAATGGGCAAGTGCGATCATTGGATAAGGCTCTGGCTGATCGCCTTTTCTTCGCATGGAATACAAGACAGGATGAAACGAACGCCTCGCGTTGTGTTACAATAAGAATGGCATGCTTGGTTCGGGTTCCCAAAATCATGCACGATGAAGTTAGGAGGAAAGAGATTGAGCGACGTTAAGATTTTCGCAATGGGCGGCCTCGGCGAGATCGGAAAAAACATGTACTGCGTCGAGTATGAGGATGAAATCATCATGATTGACTGCGGGGTGAAATTCCCTGAGAACGAGATGTTCGGGATCGATCTGGTCATCCCCGATGTTTCCTATCTGGTGGACAACCAGCATAAAATCAAAGCACTTTTGTTGACGCACGGACATGAAGATCACATCGGGGCGATTCCTTATGTGATGAGACAAATCAAGGTGCCAATTTACGGTGGTCGTCTGACCCTGGGCTTGGTCAAGGCGAAGCTGGAAGAGCACCGCATGCAAAACGATGTCAAACTGATTCCGATTTCGGAAGACACGGAAATCTCCTTTGATCGGTTGAAGGCGACGTTTTTCCGAACGAACCACAGTATTCCTGATTCGTTCGGGGTTGTGGTGAACACACCTGAAGGCATGGTCATCCATACAGGCGACTTCAAATTCGATATGACACCGGTCGGACAGACGACGGAGTACGGCAAAATTGCCCGCATTGGCGCGAGCGGAGATGTATTGGCTCTGCTGTCGGATAGCACCAACAGTGAGCGATATGGCTTTACGATGTCTGAGCGAACTGTCGGCGAAGGCATTCTGGATGTGGTCCGCAAAGCGCGCGGCCGCATTATCCTCGCGACGTTTGCTTCCAACGTTCACCGCTTGCAGCAGGTCGTAGATGCTGCCGAGCAATGCAACCGCAAAGTGGCGGTTATCGGGCGCAGCATGGAAAAGGTATTTTTGATTGGACAAGAACTGGGCTATATTCAGATGCCTGAGGGTATGCTCATCGACATCAAGCACATCGACAACTACGCGGACAATCAGGTATTGATCATTTGTACGGGCAGTCAGGGCGAGCCGATGGCAGCTTTGACACGGATCGCTTCCGGTTCACACCGCACGGTTTCGATTTATCCGGAAGATACCGTCATCATCTCGGCCTCGCCGATCCCTGGCAACACGATCAACGTGAGCCGCACGATCGACAAGCTGTACCGGGCAGGCGCCAATGTCGTCCTCAACCAGGACTTTGACATCCACGCCTCCGGACACGGAAGCAGCGAAGAGCTGAAGCTCATGCTGAACTTTATTCGTCCCAAGTACTTCGTGCCGATCCACGGGGAGTACCGAATGCTCAAGACTCACTCCAAGCTGGCGCAGCAGGTGGGAATTGACAGCAGCAACATCTTTATCATGGACAATGGCGATGTGCTGAACTGCAATCGGGAAAAAGCGTGGCTCAGCAAGGTTCAGGCAGGCATCGTCTTGATCGATGGCAGCGGCGTAGGTGACGTCGGCAACATCGTTCTGCGCGATCGCAAGCATCTGGCGGAGGACGGTCTGATGGTCGTCGTCGTCAGCCTGGATATGAAAAACTTCAAGATCCTGACAGGCCCAGACATCGTGAGCCGTGGCTTCGTCTACGTGCGCGGGTCTGAATCGCTCATTCAGGAGGCCACGATGCTGGTTCGTCAGCGCCTGCAGGAAGCCTTGGAAAAGAAAATCAAGGAGTGGTCGGAGCTGAAGGCGCAAATCAACGAAGTGATCAAGCCGTTCATTTACGAAAAAACCGGCCGCAACCCGATGATCCTTACCATTTTGATGGAAGTGTAGCCAGCTGCACTTCCTGATTCTCGGGCGGACATGAAGCGGGTATAATAGAAGTAATGGAAATACGTGAAACAAAATGTGAATCACAAAGGAGAGTTGCCCTATGATGTCTTATGAAGCATATATGAGCCAAGTAATCCAACCGATGCGCGATGAGCTGACTCGCAATGGTTTCCAAGAGCTCCGCACGGTGGAAGAAGTGGAACAAACGCTGCCAAACGCAAAAGGCCTCACGCTGGTAGTAGTGAACTCCGTATGCGGTTGCGCGGCTGGTCTGGCTCGCCCGGCTGTGGTGCATTCCCTGAAGCACTCGACCAAGCCTGAAAACATCTACACCGTATTTGCCGGTCAAGACAAGGAAGCGACTGCGAAAGCTCGCGAATACTTTGAAGGCTATGCGCCATCTTCCCCGTCCTTTGCGATCATGAAAGACGGCAAAATCATGACCATGATCGAACGTCATCAGATCGAAAACAACGACCTGCAAACCATTGCGAACCTGCTGACGAACGCTTACGACACTTACAGCAAATAAGCAAACAGCACATTTACAAGACGCTCGGTTCCGGGCGTCTTGTTTTGCAGATCGGATTGGATAAATTTGAAAGCGGTTCAGGTGAAGAAAGGGGACTAAAGCGGATGCAGACCCGTTCGTTTGGACGAGACCCGCACCAGGTGTCACTCTTGGGATTTGGTGCGCAACGCATCGTGGATGAGCATGACTGCACGGAGGAAGAAGCGATTGCGATCATTCGCCGTGCAGTAGAGGCGGGAGTCAACTATTTTGATACGGCTCCCAGCTACAGCGGGGGGCAGTCGGAAACACGCGTGGGACTGGGCCTAAAAGGACTTCGCGACAAGGTGTGGATCGCGACCAAGACAGGAGGACGCACCCGGGACCTCGCCCTGAAGGATTTGGAAGGCAGCCTGAAGCGCCTTCAGACCGACTATGTCAATGAGTGGCGCATGCATAATATCATGCAGCCGCACGATTTGGAGGCGATTTTCGCCAAGGGTGGTGCGCTCGAAGCCTTGATCGAGGCCAAGGAGCAGGGGCTGATCCGAAAAATCAGCATCAGTGGTCACACCGACCCTCGTCTCTTGGCGGAGGCCATTCGCCGATATCCTTTCGACAGCGCCCTCGTGGCTTTGTCTGCGTTAGATCACTTCATCTACAGCTTCGCGCATGAGTTTGTTCCGCTAGCGGTCGAGAAGGGCGTAGCGGTGATTGGGATGAAGGTCATGGGGCTCGGAAAGCTGGCGCCATGGACAGAGCAGGCGCTGCGCTATACTTGGAGCCTGCCGGTGACGACGTCCATCCTGGGGGTCAGCAAAATGGAGGAACTCGAAGCCGATCTGGAGGCTGCCAATCGCTTTGTTCCGATGACAGACATCGAACGTGTTGCTTTTTTTCAAGAAATCATGCCGTTGGTTCGTCCCGATGTCCTTCGCTGGAAGGCGAGTGAGTGGATGTCCGGAAGTTGGTACCAGCTGCCTGACCTCCCATTTGCAAAACCACAACCGTAACGATTCCCCATAAAAAAACCGTTCGTTTTCTCTTTATGAGTAACGAACGGTTTTTCATTTGCGTCAAACCTATTGGATGAGGGCAATGGGCATTACTCTGTGTGTCCCGAGGGAGCAGGGCGATAGCGGTGGAAGGACGCGTGCACCAGGCAAAGAAGGACAGCTGTCGAGGAGACGGCGGTTGCCAGCAGCAACGTCGGCTCAACTCCGCCTTGATCGTACATATAGCCCATCGCAAGCGGGCCTAACAAGCGCCCGAGAGCCGTGATGGCCCCGACAATTCCAAGGTAAAACGGTGCAGCGTCACTCGTTTTTTCCGTGATGAAGGTAGGGATCGTGGGTGAAATCAGCATCTCGCCAAACGTAGTGATGATCATGCCTATGATAAAGGCGATGTAATTGCTGTGGAAAAGGAGCATGAACCCAAAGCCGGCTCCGTAAGCAACGGCACTCGCAACCAACTGGGCTGACAAGCTTTGACGCAGAATGCGTTTGAACCAGCCTATGATGGGCTGACCTGCAAAAATGATAATGCCATTGATGGTCCACAGCCAGCTGTAGTTTGCCAAAGGCATGCCCAAGCCGGTCAAATGGGGGGCAACCCCCGTGTTCCAGACGGTGGTCGAGAAGAAAATAGAGCCCGCGCCCAGCGCCATAAACAGGTACAGCTGGTAGCGATACAGCAGCCTCATGGTTTCGCCGGTTGTGCGCTTTTGTGCCTGTGCTGCCGAATCACCGACTAATTCTTGATGAGAGATATGCTTCATAAAGATGAAAAAGAAAAGGGCAAACAGCAAGGTGCTGGCACTGTTCAACAAAAAGGTCAAGGAAAAGGAGATGGCTGCCACGATGCCGGCAAGGGAGGTTCCGATGGCCATGCCCAGATTGTTGCTCACGTATACGACATTAAACAATTCGCGGCGCTGCTCCTTCCAGCGAAAACCGATGAAGGCCTGAATGGCAGGGGAAGAGAGATTGAAGGTCAAGCCGAGTCCAACCATCAGTGCCAGGTAGAGATTCCAGCTGCTGGTGAACGGAATCGCCAGCTGAATGCAGCCTTGCAAGAGCAAGGAACCAACAATGAGCCGTTTGGCACCCAGTCGATGGAACAGAGAGCCGCCGACGAATTGACCGATGATTCCGGCAAGTGACTGCAGCATGAGGGCAAAACCCGCCTCGGTCATCGAGCGTTGCAGGACCGTATGTACGTATAAGGTAGTTAGCGGCCACATGAAAGCACTTCCTGAAGCGTTGATAAAGCTAGCCACCAAGAATAGCAATGCTTCCCGCGGATAACGCTGCAAAAGGGAGGTTGGTGAAATCATGGAACTCATCCTTTTCGGTAAGTTATGGGAAAAGTATAACTCTTTTTATATACTTTGTAAACTAAAATGTTTAAAAAATAAACCTGCCTCCCGAACCAAATAAAGGCTGCTCCACAAGTCGCAGTTTCGAGTATACTAAACAAAGCGGAGAGTCGAATTAACATTGACACAGAGACTAAAGGTGGAGTCATTCTCTATGCGAATATGGAAACGAATGTTGTTAATTGTACTTGTAGTGATTGCTGCGACAGCAGGCTACTACGGGTATTCCTTTTATCAGTTTGCGCAAAATATCCAGGAGCCCAATGTTTTCACCCCGCCTGTTGATGGTGGAGCGGCGACCAAGGCTGCGGAAATTCCACAGTGGGACGGGAAGGACCGCGTCAATATCCTGCTGATGGGTGTTGACCGCAGAGGTATGAAGAATAATGGATTGCCTCGTTCTGATTCCATGATGCTGGTGAGTATCGATCCTGTCAGCAAGCGATACGATCTGTTTTCGATCCTGCGGGATACGTATGTCGACATCCCGGGCAACGGGAGCTCCCGAATCAATTCGGCGATTGTAGACGGCGGACCGGAGCTGGCGATGAAAACGGTCAGCCAATTTACAGGCTTACCTGTTGATCGTTATGTCATTACCGATTTCGAAGGCTTCAAGGCATTGATCGATTCCGTCGGTGGAGTCGAATTGGATGTCGAGAAAAATATGTATTACCATGACCCGACGGACAAAGGCGTGTACGATATTAATTTGAAAAAGGGAGTCCAGCAGCTTGACGGTAATAAAGCGCTGCAATACGTGCGCTTCCGCCATGACGCCACTTCCGATTATACGCGTACTGAACGTCAGCGTAAATTATTGGCAGCGGTAGCCGATCAGATGAAAAAAGGGACGACCCTGATCCAGCTCCCTTCGATTTTAAAAGAAGTGACGCCTTACATCCAAACCAATATCGGTACGATGGATATGCTGAAGCTGTCCTCACTCGGACTTAACCTCAACACGCAAAGCCCAGGGAAGTACCAGCTTCCTCCAATGGGAATGTTTAGAGAATCCCATCGGGCTGGCTCCGTACTGGTACCAGATGTAGATCAGGTCCAGTCTTTTATTCAAGAAACGCTTCAGCCAGCTACTGAACCAACTGGTGCAACCGTGGAAGATCCATCGACAAGCAGCACGCCTCAATGAGCGTGCTGCTTTTTTTTTGGAACCATCCTGGAGTTTTGGGGAAGACTATCCATGATTTGCATTGTGTGGAGGTGAAGGTGGATGGATCAGGAAATGGCGCACAGGTGGTTAGCCAACACAGGAGACCTGATCGTAGAACACATCGATGAGCCGGATGGCCGTGTGCGTCTGTACTATCTTTCCACCATGGCAGATGCGAAGGTCGTATACAACGAATTGATCCCAAAGCTTCGCATTCTCCAACTGGAGGATGCAAGCATAGCCGAAGTGGAGAGGCAGCTGGGGGTTGCCAGCAGCAACCGCGTCTACGGGGTGCAAGAGGCAGTTAGTCGAATGATACAAAATTGCATCTATGTGCACGTTCAGGACGCTGCATACGGTCTTGCCATCCCGAGTGACGGCACGGCGGGAAGGAACATCCAGGCGCCTGAGGTGGAATCGGTTGTTTTGGGACCTCAGCTCGCCTTTGTCGAAGAACTGCATGTCAACCTGAGCATCATCCGGAAGTACATGCCGACCACGCATCTCTTTCATGAGCGATTGGCGGTAGGAAAAGAAATCCCGATTGATGTTTCCCTCTTGTATCTCGAGAATATCGTAGATCCGGAAAATGTGAATACGGTGCGCCAGCGCATACAGGAATTGAATATTGACAGCCAACTCGATTCCAGTATCCTCGCACAGTACATCGCGGATAATGAGCGCTCCTTGTTTCCTACACTTCAGATTACCGAACGGCCGGACCGCGTCGTACACGGCTTGCGGCAGGGCCAGGTGGCGATTTTTGTCGAAGGAAGCCCCTTTGCTTTGCTGGGGCCGACTACGCTGCTGCAGTTTTTTCAGTCGCCGGATGACTATTACTTGCGCTGGGTTCTGGCAACCTTTAACCGTACGATGCGGATGTTTGCCATGATCCTTTCTTTGCTGCTTACACCCGTCTACGTGGCTGCACTCACTTATCACTATGAAATGGTCCCGGCCGATCTGCTCCTCTCGCTGGCACAATCCCGATCGCGCGTTCCTTTTCCCCCGCTCTGGGAGGCGTTCTTGATGGAGATCATTATCGAGCTGCTGCGGGAAGCTGGGGCAAGGCTCCCGACAAAGGTCGGCCAAACAATTGGTATCGTGGGCGGTATCGTAATCGGACAGGCGATCGTTCAAGCCGGGTTTACCAGCAACATACTGATCATTATTGTCGCACTCGGGGCTCTTTCTTCTTTCATTGCGCCCAGCTATATGATCGGCTCCACGATTCGAGTCATCCGCTTCCCCATGATTTTACTCGCCGGTCTGCTCGGCGCGATGGGGATTGTGATCGGCTTCAGCTTTCTGGCCAGCCATTTGCTGCGGCAGACCAGTCTGGGACGCCCCTACATGTATCCGCTCTATCCGGTTCGCTTTGAGGATTGGAAGGACGGATTTATCCGAGCACCGCTATCCTCCTTATGGCAGCGCTTCAAGTTCCTTAATCCACAGCTGAAGCAACGCTTCAATCGAGAGCAGGCACAGATAAAGAAAGACATCGACGAGTGAGCGAGGCCCATATGAACATCAATGACAATGTAAAACCGACAAATACCATATCGGCGTATTTAGCAGGATTTCTTGTTCACGGCACTCAGATCGGTGTGGGTGTGTTGGGCTTTCAACGAATCGTTGCCCAGGAGGCTGGACATGATGCCTGGATTTCCGTTGTGTTGGCAGGGCTCCTCACACACTTGACCGTTCTGGTGATCACCAAGACCTTGGCGTGCTACCCGAGTGCGGATATATACGGCATACAGCTGGATGTTTTCGGTAAATGGCTTGGTGCATTCTTAGGGGTGATTTATTCGATTTATTTTTTCCTATCAGCAATGGTCATTCTCCGTACATATGTGGAAGTCGTCCAGACCTGGGTGTTCCCCAACCTGCCGACCTGGGTCTTGTCCGCTATCATCCTGCTTCTCGCCGTCTACACGATTATGGGTGGAATCAGGGTGGTGGCAGGGTACACGTTCTTCTCCGTGAGCGTGACCATCTGGCTTGTCTGCGACTTGTATTATCCGCTGCAATTTGCGCAGTGGGAGTATCTGTTCCCCATCCTGGAAGCGAACGCAGGTCAGTTGTTCAAAGGAATGATCGGGATGTCCTTGAGCAGCATCGGCTTCGAGATCTTATACGCCATCTATCCGTATATTCAAAATAAGGAGAGGCTTCCCCGAAGCGTCCAGACCGGGGTGCTGGTCACCAACCTCATCTATACATTCGTGATGATCGTATCCCTGGTATTTTTTAGCCAAGGACAGCTCGTCAGGACGATCTGGGCGACACTTAACCTGAAGAAGATGGTTTATTTCCCCATCCTGGAACGGTTCGAGTTGATCGCGATTTCCATTTGGCTGCTCGTGGTTCTCCCCAATATCATGGTCTTCATCTGGTCATCTGCACGCGGATTCAAGCGTCTCTTTGGGTGGAATTTGAGAAAGACGATGATTTTGATCGTACCCGTCATTTATTTCATATCCCTGCTTCTCGTAAGCCGAAATGAAATCAATAAATTGAACGACATTTTTGCCAAAATCGGCATGTATACGGCGTATTTGTACCCTTTCTTGCTTTTTGTGCTGGTCAAATGGAAGCAACGGAAAAGGCGCATGAAGGAGGGGACGGCTGATGCGACAGTCCACGAATAGTTCGTTTGGGACAGGCAAACGGTTTTTGAGCATGTGGTGTGCAGTGACCCTGCTGATCACGGGCTGCTCGGACAGGCAGATCTTCGACGAGACAGGGTTGGTGACCGTCGTCGGCTATGATCTGCAAAAAGACGGCAACACTCGGGGAACCATCGTCATGCCTTCGATCAATCCGGAAGCAAAAGAAAAAATCCAGTTGATTTCTGCTGTTGCGAAGACAAGCAAGGGCATCCGGGACCAGGCGAATTTACAGTCAGACAAGAGAGTGCTGGGTGGTCAGCTGCGTGTCGCTCTGTACAACGAGGCGCTGGCCAAACAGGGATTGGGAAGCATCGTTGACACTCTCTATCGGGATCCGTCCATCTCCAGCCGGCTGTATCTGTGCGTGTATGAGGGCTACACCTACGATTTGCTCACTTATCCGTACAAGGAACTGGGAAACATCGGGATCTACATGTACCGCATGATCGAGCAGAACGTGAGGGGGGAGAAAATCCCGTCTACCACGATGCACGAATTCTTCCGTGCTTACTACGATCACGGGATAGATCCGCAGCTACCCTACATCGTGAGAAAGGGAAACGAGATCCAAATCAAGGGAGTCGCTCTGTTTCAAGGCGATCGCTATGTAGGGTGGATCAGTCCCAAGGAGGCCTTTCTCATCAAGATGATCCATGGAAAGTTCAGGATTGGCAGCTACGACACGGCTGTTCCGTCCGAAGTGTTTGGCAAGCATGTGGAGCATCTGAAAAATAAAGCGAAGGATGTGCAGCTCGTTTTTGACACCATCTCTTCTAAATCGCGAGTCAAGCTGACGAAGGAGTCACCCGCCCACTTTGATGTGAAAATCAAGTTGAATGCGCGCATTTTGGAATTGACAGTCCCCTTGAAAGTGGATGAACCAGACATTTTGAGCATGATGGAACGAGCGCTGGAAAAAGAGATGGAGGGGAAGCTGCAGCGAATCGTGAAAAGAATGCAGGAGATGGATGTGGATCCGGCCGGGTTTGGGGTGATCTACCGAGCCAATCGCCGGGGAATGGGAAAGATGACGACCAGTGAGTGGCGGAAGATGTTCAAGGAGGCCACATTCAGGTTCAAGGTGGACGCAACCATCATTCGAAATGGTGTTATGGATTAAGTATCAATTAATTTGCATTGCAAAAAAACATTTTTTCCTCGTATTTCTATTGACGTACGTTTTTCAAAAGGGATATAATCCGATTTGTATCACGGAAACATTGAAATGCGAAATATGAACATAATATACGTGGAAATCTTTCTTATCAAGAGAGGCGGAGGGACAGGCCCTATGAAGCCCGGCAACCGGCCCAAGTCAATGACATGGGTGTCGCGGTGCCAATTCCTACAAGATTGAATGGATCTTGATAGATGAGAAGGGTGGATGCGAACGTTATAGACGTTGCAGCCCCTTTTTCGTTTGTTGAAAAAGGGGCTCATTATTTATCGATCATAGAAGTACTTGAATGGGAGGTGGACTCGTTGATTCAATTGCGTAATTTGCAAAAGAGCTATCAAGTGCAAGGAAAGACGATTCCCGCATTGCACGGGATCGATTTGACGATAGAAAAGGGAGAAATCTACGGGATTATCGGGCATTCCGGTGCCGGTAAGAGTACGCTCATTCGTTGCATCAATTTGCTGGAGCGTCCTACTGCTGGACAGGTGATTGTGGATGGGGTAGATCTGACCCGTCTGGATGACCAAAAGCTGCAGGAACAGCGCCGCCAGGTAGGCATGATTTTTCAGCACTTCAACCTGCTGTCTTCGGCAACGGTAGGAGACAATGTGGCGTTTCCGCTGAAATTGGCAAAGCGTCCAAAGCAAGAGATCCGCAAAAAGGTGGACGAGCTGTTGAAGCTGGTCGGGCTGGAAGCGCATCGGGACAAATACCCATCGCAGCTGTCCGGCGGTCAAAAGCAGCGCGTGGGGATCGCCCGTGCGCTGGCAAACGATCCAAAGGTGCTGCTGTGCGACGAGGCTACATCCGCACTGGATCCGCAGACGACCAATTCCATTCTGGCATTGCTGCTGGATATCAACCGCAAGCTGGGATTGACGATCGTCCTGATCACGCATGAGATGCACGTCATTCGCTCGATCTGCGACCGTGTCGGGGTCATTGACGGAGGTCGCATCGTTGAGTCCGGCAAGGTGCTTGAGGTCTTCCTGAAGCCTCAGCATCCGACCACTCAGGAATTCGTGGAGCAGGTAGCGGACTCATCAGAACTGCGTGAAGCAGTCGCTCATGAAAAAGCGACAAGCAATCGAACCATCGCACGAGTCACCTTCCTCGGAGAGCAAACCTATCAGCCGATTTTGTTCCAGACCATGCAAGAGACCGGTACGGTATTCAGCATCTTGCAAGGAACGATCTCGCGCATGAAGGATACACCGTATGGTCAGCTCGTTGTTGAGCTGGAAGGCGATGCACAGCAAAGCATGCGTGCAATTGAAACGCTGCGGCAGCGCGGCCTTGAAGTGGAGGTGATTTAAATGGGATTGACGCTGGAAAATGTGGACTGGAGTGAAATCGCAGAAGGTACCGGGGCAACGCTAACCATGCTTGGGTTCTCTACCTTGTTTGCGGTATTGATCGGTTTGCCGGTCGGTATCATCCTGTTCCTCACATCTCGGGGTCAGCTTTTGGAAAATCGCGCGTTCTACTCGATCGCTTCGATTGTCGTCAATATCTTGCGTTCCGTACCCTTCATCATTCTCATGATCCTGCTGATTCCATTCACCAAAGCGATCGTGGGCACATCCTTAGGCGTGCTGGGGGCAATCCCGCCGTTGGTCATCGGTGCGGCTCCGTTCTTCGCCAGACTGGTAGAGACCTCTCTGCGTGAAGTGGATAAAGGCGTGATCGAAGCGGCTCAATCGATGGGTGCCTCCAACTGGCAGATCGTATGGAATGTCCTGCTGCCCGAGGCGCGGTCCGGTCTGATCGCGGCGATTACGATTACGACGGTAACGCTCGTATCGTACACCGCCATGTCCGGGGTTATCGGCGGCGGAGGTCTGGGTGACCTGGCGATTCGCTACGGCTATCAACGCTTCCAGACTGATGTCATGATTGTTACTGTCGTGATTTTGCTCGTGTTGGTGCAGATCTTGCAATCCTTTGGGGACAGGCTGGTCTTGAAATTCAGCCGCAAGTAAGATCTTTCCATAGATAAAGCTTTACAAGAAGCAAAGAAAAAAAGGGGGATTTTCCGTGAAGAAATTAGTGGTATCTGTACTGTCTACTGTATTGGCATTCTCTCTGGCAGCTTGCGGCAGCAAGCCTGAAACAGCTCCAGCTCCAGCTGAAGGCGGTGCACAAGGCTCCCAAGGCGGCCAAGAAGTAACCCTGAAAATTGGTGCTACTCCCGTTCCGCATGCAGAAATCCTGAAATACATTCAGCCTAAGCTGAAAGATCAAGGTGTAAACCTGGAAATCAAGGAATTCACCGACTATGTACAACCAAACGTACAAGTAAACGAAAAACAACTGGATGCAAACTTCTTCCAGCACAAACCATACCTGGAGCAGTTCAACAAAGACCAAAACATGGACTTGCAACCAGTGACAGCGGTGCACATCGAACCATTCGGCGCATACTCCAAGAAAATCAAGAAAATCGACGAATTGGCTGATGGCGCAACAATCGCTCTGCCAAACGACCCAACCAACAACGGCCGCGCGCTGGCTCTTCTGGAGAAACACGGCTTAATCAAGCTGAAAGAGGGCGTAGGCATCAGCGGAACCGTAAAAGACATCGTAGAGAACAAGAAAAACCTGCAATTCAAAGAAGTAGAAGCAGCTATGCTGCCACGTGTACTGGAAGAAGTGGACCTGGCGCTGATCAACACCAACTACGCGCTGGAAGCGAAACTGGTTCCAACGACAGACGCTTTGATCCTCGAAGACAAGGAATCCCCATACGCGAACTACCTGGTAGCTCGTCCTGACAACAAAGATTCCGAAGCGATGCAAAAACTGGCGAAAGAACTGAACTCTCCAGAAGTAAAACAGTTCATCGAAGAGAAGTACAAAGGTGCGATCGTACCAGCATTCTAAGAATAAATTTAATTGATCTATAAACAATAAACCCAACTGGTCCATGTGGCTGGTTGGGTTTATCTTTTTTAATAAAAGTATAAATATTCATAAAATTAAATGAAATCTATCCAAACCCCATTCTCAAAACAGCTGCCAGTCGAGTATATTTTGGTGGAACTTGGAAATTGTTTGACAAGGGGGAACATTCAGATGAAAAAGAGAGTGAGTATGCTTGCTGGTCTTACATTGCTCGTCGGGACTGTACTGGCAGGCTGTTCCGGCGGAGGGCAACCCTCAGCAACGGAACCGTCCAAGCAAGAGACGGCTGCACCAGCAGATGAGAAAAAGCCGCAGGTATTCCGTGCCAATCTGACGAGCGAGCCTTCTACTGCAGACCCAGGCTTGGCCAAAGATGCCACTTCAGGGGCTGTCGTGCGCGCAACCTTTGACGGATTGACCCGTCTGGACAAGGATTCGAAGCCGATGAAATCGATGGCGTCTGATATCAAGGTGTCCGATGACAACCGCGTCTATACGTTTACGATCCGGGATGCGAAATGGAGCAATGGAGACCCGGTGACGGCTCACGACTTTGAGTATGCCTGGAAGCGTGTGCTGGATCCGAAGCTGGGGGCGGAATACGCCTATCAGCTGTACTACATCAAGAATGCGGAAAAGGTTCATACCGCCAAGGCGAAGCCGGAGGAATTGGGCGTCAAGGCGCTCGATGACAAGACGCTGGAAGTAACGCTGGAGAACCCGACACCCTTTTTCCTCGAGCTGACGGCGTTCTACACCTACTATCCGGTCGACAAAAAGGTAGTCGAGGCCAATCCAAACTGGGCGAACGAAGCTGCGACGCACGTAGGAAACGGGCCATTCAAAATGACTGGCTGGGAGCACAAGAGCAAGATTGTCCTGGAGAAAAACGAAAACTACTGGGAAAAGGACGTCGTGAAGCTCGATCGGATCGAATTCGCCATGATCGAGGACGACAGCACGGCCTTGTCCATGTTTGAAAACGGTGAGCTGGATTGGGCTGGCCAACCGCTCGGGGGATTGCCTACCGATGCCATCCCATCTCTGAAGGATGCAGGAAAACTGGTCGTTCATCCAAAAGCGACGATGTACTGGTTTAAGATGAATACCACAAAGGCGCCGCTGAACAACGTGAAAATCCGCAAGGCGCTGTCTTATGCGGTGAACCGTCAGGAGATCGTCGATAACATTACGCAGGTCGGTCAAGTGCCGACGATGGGGATGCTGCCGCAATCCATGATCATCAAAAAAGACGGCTACTTCAAAGACCATGATGTCGAGACGGCAAAACAGCTGCTTGCAGAAGGCCTGAAGGAGCTGGGGCTATCCTCCCTGCCTCCAATCACCCTCTCGTACAACACGACCGACCGTCACAAGAAAATCGCAGAAGCTCTGCAGGATCAGTGGAAAAAGGGTCTGGGTATCGACGTGAAGCTGGCGAACAAGGAGTTCAAGGTGCATCTGCAGGATATGCACGAGCTGAACTATGACATCGGACGCATCGGCTGGAACGCAGACTTCAACGATCCGATCAACTACATGGAAATGTTCCGCGACCAAAACACAGGTAATAACGATACAGGCTGGGAAAACGAAAAGTACAAACAGCTGCTGCAGCAATCGGCTGTAGCCAAGGATCCGGCAGAGCGCACCAAGCTGTTTGCAGAGGCCGAGCAGATTTTCATGGATGAGATGCCTTTGATTCCTCTCTTCACCGATGTAGACGTATGGGTGCAGAGCGAAAAAGTGAAAGGCGTGCAGGTGGATGGTCTCGGTTTCATCGATTTGAAGTGGGCGGAAATGGTGCAGTAAAGAAAGTGCATACACGGCACGGATCGGGCCTCCTTTTGTGTGCGATTTCCAAAACAGAATTGTATTCGAACCTGTCAACCACTATTCTTATGGTAAGAAACGAGTGACAGACTGTTTTGGAAAAGACGCCAGGAGGTGCTTCCGATGAATCCAGCTGTTAACGAATGGCCAAAAGGTGTCCTTCACTTGGCCGGTAGCGAACAAAAATTTTCGCTCATGAGGTACGCCCCTTCGGCGGAGACGGAATACTTTGTCCAGCATTACTGGATTGTTCGCTGGGATCTCCGGGGACGGGAGCCTTATCACCAGACGGTCATTGCTCATCCGAACGTCAATGTAGTCTTTGAAAAGAACTGCACGCGTATTTACGGAGTAGGAAAGTCAACCACGGTACGAGTGGTGCAGGATCATGGATGGGTGATTGGCATCAAGTTCAAACCCGGCGGCTTTTATCCGTTCCTTGGCGATCCGGTGTCCCGTTTGACCGACAGTTCCGTACCACTGGAAGAGGTCTTCGGCATGGAGAGCAGGGGACGGGAGCGATTCATTCTATCCGCGCCTGATGATCAGAGCATGGTGAGTCGGGTAGAAGCGTTTTTGGTTGAGCGTCTGCCGGAAAAAGATCCGAACGTCTCACTCGTTCACGAGATGGTCTTGTCCTTTCGTGATGACCGGAGCGTGGTCAGGGTGGAGGATGCTGTTCGTTTAACTGGAATGAACAAAAGAGCCATGCAGCGATTGTTTGACCGTTACGTGGGGGTTAGTCCGAAATCGGTGATTAAGCGATATCGACTTCATGAAGCGGCGATGCGCATTGATCAGGGAGAAGTGGCTGACTGGCTGGATCTCTCTACTGAACTGGGGTATTACGATCACTCACACTTCATCCGCGATTTCAAATCGATCGTCGGAATGTCGCCTGAAGAGTATAGAAAAAAGGTAGAAAAAGTGGCTGCGCCGGGGCAATAGCCCCCAATGGGTACAAGTCTCATATGCACTGCCAATGGATCGGAACCCTGTAATTCCGATCTGAATATGAAAAAAAGCAGGGCTTTCCTCTGGAGAACGTTCCAAGGGAAGGCCTTGCTTTCTTTATACAGATAAGAATTTATAAGATTCTTATCCAGTATAAGTGCAACTAAGGCTCCGCCAAAAGCTTGGCGGAGCCAAGTTTTCTAATGAGGGGGATTTTTATTAGCCGATATAGCGAGGACGCTTGAAACCTGCCTCCTTCGTCGCAATGACGATGATGCCTTCCTCCGGGTCCAATACGGAGGGGCCGTTATGATAGATCACACCTTGGAGAGGAGGAATTTGTCCATAGACTTTTCTCGCGCGCTGGGCCAGAAGCGAGCGCCATACCTGGCGGGAGACATGTCTGGAGACGGGTCTGACGAGGCCGGCTACGGTCATGTGGGCATGCGGCTTTCGGTCGGTCATGGCAAGGTTCCCCTTTCTAAAATGGTTTCAAAGTAATAGAAGAGATCCTCATTGATACGAATGAGCTCATCGGCGATATCAGGCAGCTCGAGTGTGATGTCCTTGGCTAGCAGATGAATGGTAAAGACGAAAATTTTAGCGACGGTGAAGCTGAGAATCAGCTCTTTTTCGAGTCCGTACTTTTTCCCCGTGTAAGAGATCACTTTTTGATTGCTCAAGAACGAGTCTACAACATAACTGCGATCTTGGGGGTTACTCCCATTGTATTCCAAAAGATACGTTTTTGCATGATCTTTTATTGCGCCGGAGCAGCCAATTTGCACCAGGGATTTTCCATCCTCTGTCAATTGAAAGAGCGTGGTTCCCTTTACGCGAAAGTCAGCCAAGGGGCAAAACTCGTTGTGGAGAGCCCCCAAAATGGAGTGAATCCGCGGAAGCATCCGCTCACTTGACTCGATGGCCGACAGCATAAAGCGCGCGTGAGATTCCAATGTCCGTATGTACCGCTGCAGCTCTTCTTCGGGTACGCCGTGCTGGATCGGCCCATGCTTGTGGAGCAGTCGCCTGATGAGATGGCAAGCCGAACCGATTTTCGCAGGGAGCATATTCGGATTCGTCGTATGGTCATAGGTGACGGGAGTAATGCCGAGCAGATCGGTAGGCAGGTGCATGCCAGGCACATGGCGGGGAGTCATGAAAAACACGCGTTCAATCCCCAGCTTGCCGGTAAACAATCCGAATTCGAACAGCACGTTGTCCCGCACCGTTTTCACTTCCTGATTTCGGTAATGTGTCAGGTCATCCGGTGTAAAGGCAAAGATGGCGAAGTCGACCTGCTTGGTCATTCCGATGAGGTCGTGCAGCGTGACGCTTCCAGGTTCAAATATTCCCTGTGGCCAAACGATACAATCAGCATCGTGTTCCAGTGCGTTTTGAATTTCATAGGCGATGGGGAGCCCCTCTACGGAGGAACCGATGAAAATCTCAGGCTTTTGCCGTTGTCCCATGCTGCCACTCCCTTCCCGGCAACCAGTACTTTCCAATTTCTATAATGTAAGTGTAGAGGAAGGTGCGGCGTTTGCATAGTTTTTTTGGTCAGGGGAATACTTTTTATGTTAATCACCGAAATTTATTTCCCTTTACATAATTTGATGTTCGGATAAAACATAATTAAAGTTAGTTAAATTCTCTTTAATATGACTAAAAATGCTGTATATTGTTCCTGAAGCTTTCAAACGAATCAGACAGGCGAGCCGTACACACCGATCTGCCTGGTTCCTTTCAATAACCATCTAGTAAAACGCTTTCGCCCATTGTTGGGCAGCCTCAATAGAGGTTTTCTTCTGGTTTTACCGACAATAGAGGGGGTCAAAAAACTATGAAAAAAAGTGTATTCGCAGCGATGAGCTCGATTCTTGTGCTGAGTGCGGCACTGGCTGGTTGTGGCGGCGGAGATAATGCAGCTAGCGGGCAAAGCGGACAAGCTGCTAACGAAGAAAATAAAGGACCAAAAGTACTGCGCATGAACCTGCACAGTGAACCGCCTACAGCAGACCCAGCGCTGGCTGAGGATTCTACTTCCGGTGCCCTGCTGCGTGCGACTTTCGATGGTCTTACTCGCATTGGTGAAGATGGCAAGCCACACGAATCCGTTGCTGAAAAAATCGACGTTTCCGAAGACGGCATGACGTACACCTTCCATCTGCGTGATTCCAAATGGAGCAATGGCGACGCTGTAACCGCAAAAGATTTTGAATTTGCCTGGAAGCGAGCGCTCGATCCGAAAACGGCTTCCAACTACGCTTACCAGCTCTACTACCTGAAAAATGCTGAGGAATACAACCTGGGCAAAGCGAAAGTGGAAGACGTCGGCGTAAAAGCGCTGGACGACAAAACGCTGGAAGTGAAGCTGAAAAACCCAACTCCTTTCTTCCTGGAGCTGACAGCATTCTACACCTACTTCCCTGTAAACCAAAAAGTGGTGGAAGCGGATGCGAAATGGGCGGGAGAAGCGAAAACCCACGTGGGTAACGGACCGTTCAAATTGGAATCCTGGGAGCACAAAAGCAAAGTGGTTCTCGTGAAAAACGATAACTACTGGGATAAAGACGCTGTAAAACTGGACAAGATCGACTTCTCCATGGTTGAGGATGAAAACACCGAGCTGTCCATGTTCGACAACGGCGATCTGGATTGGGCAGGTGCACCTCTGAGCGCGCTTCCTACCGATGCGATCCCAGCTCTGAAAGATTCCGGCAAAATGGAAACTCGCCCGATCGCGGGTACGTACATGTATAAATTCAATACGGAAAAAGCGCCTTTCAACAACGCTAAAATCCGTAAAGCTTTTGCTTATGCAATCAACCGTCAAACCATCATTGACAACGTAACCCAAGCGAACCAACAGGCTGCTATGGGTCTGGTGCCGCCAACCATGGCTGTATCGTCCAACCCGTACTTCAAGGACAATGATGTAGAGACAGCGAAAAAATTGCTCGAAGAAGGTATGAAAGAAGAAGGCATCACCAAGCTGCCTACTCTGACTCTTTCCTACAACACTTCCGAAGGCCACAAGAAAATTGCAGAAGCGATCCAAGACCAATGGAAAAAAGCATTTGGTGTGGATGTGAAGCTGGAAAACAAAGAGTGGAAAGTATTCTTGGACGACATGCACCAAGGAAACTTCCAAATCGCACGTTCCAGCTGGACTGGCGACTTCAACGATCCAATCAACTTCCTGGAGCTGTTCAAGTTTAAAAAAGGCGGCAACAACGACACCAACTGGGAAAATCCAAAGTACCAAGAGCTGTTGAACAAATCCGCTCTGGAAAAAGATCCAGAGAAGCGCAAAGCGATCCTGGCAGAAGCAGAAGCATTGTTCATGGACGAAATGCCAGCAGCGCCAATCTACTTCTATACTCATTCCTACGTGAAGAACGAAAAAGTAAAAGGTGTTGTTCTCGACGGTCTGGGCTTCGTAGACTGGAAATGGGCAGACATTCAATAAGAAAAGGCGCATAGCGCGCTATCCGGAGAAGGGCAGAGGCCCTTCTCTTTTTTTTTTGTACAGATAAGAATGCCCTTTGGGTGCAAAAGCTTGGCGAAGCCAAGTTTTCTAATTTTCATTGAAAGGATTTGGAAATATAAGTAAAATGGAAAGGATTGGAAAAAGGAGAGGAGACTATATCGTGAAGCGACTCTTGAGTGCGACAATGAACGGGCTGCTCTGTGCCAGTGTGCTGGCAGCAGCTGCCGGTGCAGCTATGGCGGCGGATGCCAAGCCAGAGCAGAAAGCGGAGCAATCTGTAAGAAAGGAAATGTATCTGAACCTGTATTCCGAACCTCCCACACTGGACCCGGGACTTGGTGAGGAAAACCTTTCTTTCGCGGTGATCCGTGCGACCTTTGACGGGTTGACCCGCATCGGTGCAGATGGCCAGATTCACCCGTCGGCAGCCGAGAAGATAGACATTTCGAACGACCTGAGGACGTATACCTTTCACCTGCGTGAGGCCAAATGGAGCAATGGTGATCGGGTGACCGCCCGCGATTTTGAATACGCCTGGAAACGGGTGCTCGATCCCCGTACTGGAGCTAATTATGCCTATCAGCTGTATGCCATCAAAAATGGGAAAAAAGTGAACCGGGGCGAGGCGAAAGTAGACGATCTCGGAATCAAGGCGCTGGATGACAAAACCCTGCAGGTGACGCTGGAAGCACCGACTCCCTATTTCTCGTTGCTGACTTCCTTCCCAAGCTACTATCCGGTGAACCAGAAAGTGGCCGAATCGAATGGGAAGTGGGCAGATGAAGCGGCAACACACGTCGGGAACGGACCCTTTAAACTGGAGAGCTGGGATCACAAAGAGAAGCTGGTATTGGCAAAAAACCCGACTTATTGGGACAAGGATGCCGTGAAGCTGGACAAGCTCCATTTTACCATGGTGGAGGATGAATACACCGAGTTCGCCATGTTCGAAAATGGCGAATTGGATTGGGCAGGTTCACCCACAAGCTCGCTCCCGTATGATGAACTTCTCACGCTGAGAGAGGACGGCAAGCTGAAAACGCAAGGCATCGCGGGCACGTACTGGTACAAGTTCAACACCGAGCAAGCTCCATTCAACAACGCAAAAATCCGCAAAGCATTCGCCTACGCCATCGATCGTGCAAGCTTGATTCACGATGTCCTGCAAACAAACCAGATTCCAGCTACTGCAGCGGTCCCGCCGAGCATGACGCTCAAGGAAGGCGGCTACTTTACCGATCATGATGTCACAACCGCGAAGAAACTGCTGGCAGAAGGGATGAAGGAATCAGGAATCACCAAGCTGCCGCCGATCACGCTGAGCTTCAATACTTCCGAAGCGCATAAAAAAATCGCCGATGAGATCCAAAGCCAATGGAAGGAAAATCTCGGAGTAGATGTGCAGCTGGTAAACAAAGAGTGGAAGGTATATATGGAAGATTTGCATGAAGGCAACTACCAGATCGGACGTATGGGTTGGCTGGGTGACTTCAATGATCCGATCAATTTCCTGGAGCTGTACAAGGAAAAAGACGGGAACAACAACGACACCAATTGGGAAAATCCGAAGTACAAAGCACTTCTGGACCAGTCAGCAACCGAAAAAGATCCTGCTAAACGTCTGGCCATTTTGACAGAAGCCGAACAAATTCTCATGGACGAGATGCCGATCATGCCGATTTACTTCTATACAAATTCCTGGGTGCAGGACGAAACGCTGCAAGGGGTAGTCATAGATGGCCTCGGCTATGTCGACTTCAAATGGGCAAGCTTCACAAATTAAGAGAAGGAGAAGGGCGCTGAAGCCCTTCTTTTTTGTTTGTCACTAAGATAAAGAATGGTGAATGAATAAAAAATCATAAAATTACAAATAGTATATCTTTAATCAAATAAAGTCTACCTGGTAAGGACAGGAATGGATTTTGCGACTGTTCAATTTTCTGGTGGATGAAAAAAACGGCGCTAAATCAACGTTTTGCAGCCGAAGTTAGAGCGAGGAATCTTTTTCCGTATTATTTTATCGATAAATTAATTTTTATATTTGGTTAACTATCTTTATAAATAAATAAAAATTTATTAAATCAATCTAAAACATGTTTAAAAATAATATAAAAGGATGTATATTGATAAAAGATTTAGAAAAGGGGGATAAATGGCATGAAAAAGAATGTTTTCGTAGCAATGAGTTCCATCCTCGTACTTGGTGCAGCACTCGCAGGTTGCGGCGGCGGTAAAGAAGCGGCAAAACCAGCAGACAACGCAAGCCAAGGAAGCGCTCCTGCCGCAGAAGCTCCTGCAGCTGGACCTAAAGTATTGAAATTGAACCTGCACTCCGAGCCACCAACAGCTGACCCTGGCATCGCTGAAGACTCCACTTCCGGTACCATCGTTCGCGCGACCTTCGAAGGTCTGACTCGTACAGGTGCAGACAGCAAAGTACATGAAGCTGCAGCGGAAAGCTACACTGTTTCCGAAGACGGCAAAACATATACATTCAAGCTGCGTGATGCAAAATGGAGCAATGGCGACCCTGTAACAGCGAAAGACTTTGAATTCGCATGGAAACGCGCTCTGGATCCAAAAACAGCTTCCAACTACGCTTACCAGCTCTACTACATCAAGAACGGTGAGAAATTCAACAAAGGCGAAGCGAAGAAAGAAGATGTTGGCGTAAAAGCGGTCGACGACAAGACTCTCGAAGTGACGCTGGAAAACCCAACACCATTCTTCACCGAGCTGACTGCATTCTATACTTACTACCCAGTTAACCAAAAAGTCGTTGAAGGCAACGAAAAATGGGCTGGCGATGCAGCGACTCACGTGGGTAACGGTCCTTTCAAACTGGAAGGCTGGGAGCATAAGAACAAGCTGACCCTGGCAAAGAACGACAACTACTGGGATAAAGACAATGTAAAATTGGACAAAATCGAGTTCTCCATGGTAGAGGATGAGAACACCGAGCTGTCCATGTTTGACAACGGTGAAATCGATTGGGCTGGTGCACCACTGAGCTCCCTCCCAACTGACGCGATCCCAGCACTGAAAGATTCCGGTAAGATGAAAAGCCAGCCAATCGCGGGTACTTACTGGTACAAGTTCAACACCGAAAAAGCACCATTCAACAACGTGAAAATCCGTAAGGCGTTCGCATACTCCATCGATCGTCAATCTCTGATCGACAACGTACTGCAAACAGGCCAGCTGCCAGCAACAGGTGCGGTTCCACCGTCCATGGCTCTGAACAAAGACGGCTACTTCAAGGACAAAGACCTGGAAACAGCGAAAAAGCTGTTGGAAGAGGGTATGAAAGAAGAAGGCATCACCAAACTGCCTACTATCACTCTGTCCTACAACACTTCCGAAGGTCACAAAAAGATTGCAGAAGCGATCCAAGACCAATGGAAAAAACAACTCGGCGTAGACGTGAAAATCGAAAACAAAGAGTGGAAAGTTTACCTGGAAGACCTGCACCAAGGAAACTACCAAATCGGACGCATGGGCTGGTTGGGTGACTTCAACGATCCAATCAACTTCCTGGAGCTGTACAAAGACAAAAAAGGTGGAAACAACGACACCAACTGGGAAAATCCAAAATACAAAGAGCTGCTGAACCAATCCGCTCTGGAAAAAGATCCAGAGAAGCGTAAAGCAATCTTGGCACAAGCTGAGCAAATCCTGATGGATGAAATGCCAATCATGCCAATCTACTTCTACACCAACTCTTGGGTACAAAACGATAAAGTTTCCGGCGTAGTGTTGGATGGCCTCGGTGCTGTTGACTACAAAAACGCTGACATCGCGCAATAAGACAATCTTTCGCGATGAACAAAAGAGGGACGCCTTGCGCGTCTCTCTTCTTTTTTTCCCGTTTCATGGACAAATGACCAATCCATTCAGCTACTCCCTACATAGAGTGAAAAGGAACAAACTGTCTTTCGGGGGGATTTGCTATGGACATCGGGAAATTGCTCAGCATTGTAAAGTCAATTCCCAAGGATAAGCTCAAGACGGATGCAGGCATCAGGGAAGTGATTCGCGATCTAGGCAAAAAGACTGGAAAGAACTTTACGGAACAAGAGCTAAACAGCTATGTGGCCCAATTCCGCAGCATGATGCGGACGGAAAATGTAGGCAGCCTGATCAATAAGCTTTCCAAGAAGGGCTTTGACGCAAAAGATCTCAACAACCTTAAAAAGCGCTTTAAATAGTCGCCATGCACAATCAGAAGGGAGGTGGGACTATCGCCGTCAAGACGAAAAAAAGGCACAGGCCGGCCGGTTCCCAGAACCTGCTCGAGACCATGAACAAGCTGGCTCGTGACCACACATTTACCAACGAGCAAATGATGCGTGAGATGATTCATGTACGCCAGGAGCTTCAAGATATGAAAAATGCACTGGGCAAAATGAACACAAAGTCTGGAACCACGCAAAAGCGCGGCAGCCTTTTGTTTGGAGCTCGCCGCCCGCCGGCACCTAAAGAGGTGGAGAAGCCGAAACCGGCATTTGCATTGGAAGATTTGCTGCCGCTGTTGCCCCATCTGAGCAGTGCATTTCCTCAATTGAAGAACCCGAAAGTAGCAGAATCCATCAAAGTCCTCTCCAATCCCGCCGTGGTGTCGATGATTCAGCAGTTTTTGGCGAACGGTGGATTGAATATGCTGACCGGCAAGCAGGTAGAGCAGGTGAGCAAAAGAGAGCGGCGGGGCTTATTCCGGTAACGGAGAGAGGCGTTTATTTAAAAACGCCTCTTTTTTTTAGAAGCGAAAACTGTCAGTAGATGCATAAAGTTGTCAGACTATTACATCTATACAAACAATTTGCATTCGCACATAATGATATGTGAATGAAAAAATTCTTTTTACTAGGAGGACAAGCATGCTAAAAAAATCGGTAATTCCCTTCTGTTTACTGGCAAGTTTGACGTTCGGAATGACTGCTTACGCAGAACCTCATCCATCAGACAGTGCTTTTGACAACAAGATTGTAAAAAGAATTAAAGTCGAAAACATTTATCAAACCGTCAAGGATCTTTCGAAAGAACCGAGAGTGGCTGGAACCTCGTCTGAACGCAACGCAGTCAAATATATTGAAAAAAAGTTTCAATCGTATGGGTATGAGACAGAGCGACAACCTTTTGAGTTCTACAGCTATACGGGACCCACTGATATTGAGTTTTCCGTCATTGGTTTTGAAGACGCAGAATGGGAACTTGGCAATTTTACATACGGGGTGAATGGCAATGTAACCGGCGAGCTGGTGGATGCCGGATTAGGCCGGGTGAGGGACGTGGCCGATCTGGATCTGTCCGGAAAGGTGGCACTGATCAAGCGAGGCGAGATTCCGTTTGCGGAAAAAGTGAAAAACGCGGCGGATAAAGGGGCTGAGGCAGTCATTATTTTCAACAATACCTCCGGGGTGATCAACGGTACGCTCGGGGAACCGGATGATAGCTATGTGCCTGTCCTCGCACTCACGCGGAGTCAAGGAGAAATGCTGCTGGAAAAGCTGGATGATGGGGAAGCCCTCACTGCAACCGTTACGGTAGAGGGGGCTGAAACGAAGGAAAGCACTTCTTACAACGTGATTGCCACCAAAAAACCGGATCGAAACAAGGATAACGGGCAAATCGTGATTGTCGGAGCCCATCACGATTCGGTAGAAGGTGCACCAGGTGCGAATGACGATGCCTCTGGTACCGCAACCACGCTGGAGCTGGCGCGAGTCATGGCAAATATGCCGACGGATACGGAAATCCGCTTCATCACATTCGGCGCGGAAGAGAATGGGCTGCTCGGCTCGTACGCTTATGTGGAGTCTCTGTCCGAAAAAGAAGTGGAAAAAACAGTGGGCATGTTCCAGATGGACATGGTCGGAAGCCGCGATGCAGGCAAGCTGATCATGTACACCGTAGATGGCGAGAAAAATGTAGTCACCGACCTGGGAGCGGCTGCTGGATCAAGGTTGTCCGAGACGGTCAACTACGGTCTGGAGGGACGAAGCGACCACGTGCCTTTTGCGGAAGTGGGAATTCCGGCAGCCCTGTTTATCCACGCTCCTGTCGAGCCTTGGTACCATTCGCCTGAAGACACGATCGACAAGATCAGCAAGGACAAGCTGCAGGAGGTCGCCGAAATCGTCGGGGCTGCTGTCTATCAGATTGCGCGTCCGGACACACCTGCACTGGAAAATGCACATGTCGCTCCAGGGCCTGTGGATTATGAATTTGAAGAAAGAGAACTGGAATAGGGATAGCCCTATCACAAAAAAAGGTGCCGTCAAAGGCACCTTTTTTGCGTGGTGGCAAGATGATTAGTAGAATGCAAGTTTTTTGGTTCCAAAAGACTATAAACTTTACAGATCAAAAAGCGTCTAATAGAATGGTGAACGTTGCACGATTGCTGAAGCCAACGAAAAAAAACAGACATCACGGAGGAGGTCAGGATGAAAAGAAGATTGTACCCTCTGCTGCTATCACTGCTGGTCCTGCTGTTTATCCCCGGTTGGGCGGCGGCAAGCAGTGCTGAGGAGGAGAAAGTCAACCTCATGATCGGTGGACAAGCTGTTTCTCCTGAGGTGCCGCCTGTGATCAAAAACGGTCGGACCCTTGTTCCAGTCCGTGTCATCGCTGAAGGTCTTGGCGCGGATGTAGCTTGGAACGAAGCAGCTCGAACAGCTACCATTACGAGGGGGAACCAGCAGCTCTCCCTAACCCTGGACTCCACTGGGGCAAAAGTCAACGGCAAGCAAGTGAAGCTGGACGCGGCACCTGTCATATCCAAGCAGAGAATGCTCTTGCCATTGCGCTTTGTCGGAGAGTCATTGGGTGTTACCGTTGGGTGGGACAATAGCTCCCGTACGGTCATTGCCAACGAAACGCCAGAAGTCGAACTCAACGGCCGCAAACCAGCCGGGGCAATCGGTCTGTACCAGGTGGACGACACCATGTATGTGACGGCACAAGCGGTGGCAGATCAACTGGGTCTGAAGGGATTTCAATGGAGTCGTCCTGAACGTGGGAAGACGATTGACGACAAGCTCGCTCTTCCGGTGAGCCAATTGGAATCCGAACTAGGTGGTTCCTTTACCTGGAACCAGAAAAAGAATGTGTTGGAAATCGAACGTCGCAACCGCTTGACCGATGTTTCCCAAGAAGGGGATCTGGTACGAATCGATACTTCGATGTCCGTGCGGGCAGAATCCTTTACATTGGAAGGTCCCAATCGAATCGTGTTGGATTTGCCGCAAACGGCTCTGGATGATGATCTCTTGGAGCTCAGTCGACGGAGCAACGACGGAGTAGTGAGTGTTGGGGAAACCGAGGAACATGACCCGGATGCCTCCCTCGACGAAGATCAGGATGAAGATTCACAGCTGGATGAGACTGCTGAACCGTCCGACTCTTCTGAAGAGCAGGATGCCCAAGCGAGTGAGCCCGAGGCGAAACCGCTCATTGCTTCTCTGCGCTACAGCCAGTACAGTGCGTCCCCTGACACGGTGAGGGTCGTCATTGAGCTGAACCAAAAGAGTCAGTATAATGTAGCGTATACGGATGACGGCATCGAAGTGAAGGTCACACCGAAGCCGCAGAAGACCGGATTTTTGATCGTGGTGGATGCCGGACACGGCGGAAAAGACCCAGGCACACTTGGCGCTGCGGGCAATCACGAGAAGGATTACAATCTGGCGGTAGCGAACAAGGTCGTCGCGCTGCTGGGGCAGTATAAAGAGTTCCAGGTGGTTCCGGTGCGCACGACAGACGTGTTCTACGAGCTGTCGGAGCGGGTCGCGATCGCCAATGAGCGGAATGCGGATTTGTTCCTCTCGATTCACGCCAATGCTTTCCCTAAGGCAACGGCTGGCGGTACGGAGACTTTCTACTATAATGCCAACAGCAAAACGTTTGCCCAAATCGTACACAAACACCTGCAAGGTGCAACGCAGTTTACGGATCGAGGATACAAACAGTCAGGCTACTACGTCATCAAGAACACGAAGATGCCAGCTGTTTTGACCGAAACAGGATTCCTCTCCAATCCTTCTGAAAATGCCAAGCTGACCAATCCGGCATTCCAGGACAAGATCGCCCAGGCACTCGTTGCAGCCATTCGCGAATACTATCAGTCTTACCAGTAAGGGAGGCTTTCGATGAAACGTCGTCAAATGATTGGGATGGCTGTTTTGGCCACACTGCTCGTAGCCGGTTGCGGACAAAAGGCGGCACCAGCGCCAACACCGACTGCTCCAGCCGAACAGACCACAGGCTCGAATCAACCACCTGCGACTACCGAGCCGAAGCTGACCAAGCAAACCATTTCTGTCTATTACTCAGATAACAATTTGATGGAATTGCAAAAGGAAGAGCAGGAAATTTCTTTTGCCGAAGACATCGAGAAATATAAAAAGACGCTCGAATTGTTGGAGAAACCGAAAAAAGCGGACGAGCATGTACCGCTATGGACGGATTTCCACTATCATTCCGTCACATTCGATAAGGGAACGGTGACGATCGACGCGGACAGCAAGAACCAGTACAACATGGGGTCGAGCGGTGAAGCGATGGCATTGGATGCCTTGAAACAATCGCTGTTTCAATTCCCGGAAGTAGAACGCATCGTCATTCTAGAGGATGGGAAAAAGGTAGAATCGCTGATGGGCCACATGGAAGTGTCGGAGCCATTGACGAGAGACAAGCAGTAAAACAAAGAAGCGGCATAGCCTGTTGATTCAGGGGACTGACCCCCGTCCGTAGGACAGGGATCAAAACACCTTAGCCATTTAAGCAGCCAGTTGCCGAAATTGAATCGGTGACTGGTTGTTTAGTTTCGTTTGAATGCGAATTGAGTTATAGTAATGAATGTAGTTTTGGACAATCTGTACAACGATGGCCGTCGTCGTACAGATAAAATTATCGAGATAGAACGTTTCAGACTTTAGTGTGGAATGAAACGACTCGATGGGGGCATTATCAGCGGGCGTACCCTTACGGGACATGCTCATGGTAATGCCTTTTCCCTTTACTGCTGCTTGATACGCCTGAGACGTATACACGCTGCCCTGATCGCTATGAAGCATCATTCCAGGTTGGTCTGGCAGTTGATATAGCGTATCGAGGACTAACGATGTGTCTTGCTTGTCAGAAATACTGTATGCCACAATCTCACCGTTGTACAAGTCCATGATGCTCGATAAATATAAAAGTTTACTTCCGTAAGGTAAATAAGTAATGTCGGTCACTAATTTCTGCATTGGGGCACTTGCTTGAAATTGTCTCAGCAGGAGATGATCTGCTACATAAGAAGGTTGACCTGTTGTCTTGCGCTTCTTCACCTTCACTCGGCATTGTAGTTGTTCACGCTGCATGATACGTTGTACTCGTTTATGATTAATAGACATCTCAGCTCGCATCAGAGCTGTAATCTTTCTATACCCATAACGGAACTTATGTTGAATACATAATTGCCGAATCTTTCCCACAACGAGATCCTCGTTTCTTTTCCCGTATGCAGCTTTCCAACGGTAGTAGGTAGAACGAGGGATACCAAGCCACGCGCAAGCTTGGCTCACACTTACTTGCCCACGAATGGACTCCATCCAAGGAACGATTACTTCTGGTGACACCTCCTTTCCCACTCCTCTAACTTTTTTAGAACGTCCAGTTGTTGTTTTAGAAAACGATTCTCTGCTTTGACCTGTTCCAGTTCAGAATCGTACATCGGCCCTCTTCCAAAACTGTATTGCTTTCCTACAGGTTGCTGAAGACGATGAACGTCTCCACTACGATACCAGCGCATCCACTGTTGAATTTGGGTCTTATTTTTTATATTTAGTTCTTGCATGATCTGCTTTTTGGTGACGCCTGCAAGACGCATTTCAATTGCTTTCATTTTAATTTCTACGGGATAACTAACTCTTGTTGCCAACGCAAAAACACCTCCAAGGTTGTCCCCATATCTTACGACATGGTTGTTTTCTCTTGAAGGTGTTTTGATTTGTCTCACATTACGGGGTCAGTCCCCAGGTTGTGCCGCTTCTTTCTTTTATGTCCGTTCCCGTTCGCTGACAAAGAACTTGATCGCGTAAATGCCAGCCAGTCCTACGAGCGTATACACGATCCTGCTCATGAGAGTGCCCGCCCCTCCGAAGAGAGTGGCAATCAGATCAAATTGAAGAAGTCCGATGAATCCCCAGTTGAGGGCGCCGATAATGACGAGCAGCAAGGCGAGTTTTTCCACGAATGTCACCTCACTTCAAAAGGGATAAACGAATGTTTCCCGATCTCCTTCTCTTTTATCCCAAACATATCCGTCACATTTTTGATCTTTAAAAAACCTTAACAATGCCAACACAAAACAACAACATTCGACCTGTATAGTTTGTACTTGTAAGAGAGAAAAACAAACCGACCCTTTTAAGGAGGATTTTCATCAAATGAAAAAACTCAGCAAAATGTTCATGGCATTGACTTTTGTGGGTGCACTTCTCGCGGGCTGCGGAAGCAACAATGCTGCTCCGGCACCAGCTCAGCAACCGGCTGCTCAACCTTCGACACCAGCTCCGGAAGCTAACAATTCAGGTTCCGCTACGACTTCTCCCGGTGAGCCGGTAACTGCTGTCGGTTCTACCGCTTTGCAACCCCTGGTTGAGCAATCAGCCAAGGACTATATGGCAAAGAATCAAGGCGTTCAAATTCAAGTGCAAGGCGGAGGTAGCGGTACTGGTCTGAGCCAAGTGGCAAGCGGCGCTGCAACAATCGGTAACTCCGACATTTTTGCTGAAGAGAAAAAAGGAATTCCAGCAAACGAGCTGGTCGACCATAAAGTAGCGGTAGTCGGAATGGCTGCAGCTGTAAGCCCCAAAGTGAAAGTAGACAACTTGACGAAGCAACAGTTGATCGACATCTTCACGGGTAAAATCACCAACTGGAAAGATGTTGGCGGCGACGACATGAAAATCACCCTGGTAAATCGTCCGAAGTCCTCCGGTACTCGTGCAACTTTCAACAAGTTCGCTATGGACGGTAAAGAAGAAGCGGAAGGCATCACAGAGGATTCTTCGGGTACTGTTCGTAAAATCATCGCAGAAACACCTGGCGCAATCGGCTACCTGGCACTGTCCTATTTCAATGATTCTGTAAAAGCGTTGAAACTCGATGGCGTAGAAGCAAATGCAGAAAACATCACTACCAATAAATATCCAGTATGGGCTTATGAGCACATGTACACCAAAGGCGAACCAACTGGCAATGCAAAAGCATTCCTGGAGTTCATCCTGTCCGACGAAGTTCAAAAGAAAACCGTTACGGATCTGGGCTTCCTGCCAATCACAGACATGAAAGTAGAACGTGATGCGGAAGGGAAAGTAACGCAAAAATAAGAAGACATGAGCACAAGCGAAATAGAGGGGTGGGGGGGCACTTACCCCTCATTTTGCTTGCGTAGATGGGCAGCAATTGTTTTTCTAGGGAGGGAAATTATGAACCGTCGTAGTGAAGGGTCAACGATCATTGTAGATAAAAAGGTCGTGGGTGACGCCAAGAAGTCTGACAGCGAACGTCAATCTCTGATTGCTAGAAAAATGCTGACGTACAACAAACGTCAATTCACCGAAAACATCACCGGTAGGACCGTAGCGTTGGTATGTGCGGCTTTGCTGGTCATTGTCGTCTTGTCGATTACCTATTTTATTGCATCCAAAGGGCTCTCCACGTTCTTTGTTAATGGCGTGAGCATTAGTGAGTTTTTAACCCAGGTGAAATGGGATCCTGAGGGTGAGCCGGCCATGTACGGGGTATTCCCGTTTATTCTGGGTTCATTTCTGGTCACAGCCCTGGCGGCCATTATTGCAGCGCCGTTAGGAATCGGTGCAGCTATTTTCATGACGGAGATTTTCCCGAACTTCGGTAAAAAGGTGTTGAAGCCGGTTATCGAGCTGCTCGTGGGAATTCCTTCGGTTGTTTACGGTTATGTTGGTCTCAGCTTGCTCGTCCCATTCATTCGGGAACAATTTGACGTATTGGGCTTCAGCTTGCTGGCCGGTGGACTTGTGCTGGCATTGATGATTCTTCCTACGATCACAAGCGTGGCGACAGATGCGATCGAGGCAGTACCGCAAGACTTGCGGAACGCATCCTTGGCATTGGGCGCTACTCGTTGGCAAACGATTTGGAATGTCGTGCTGCATTCTTCCCTTCCAGGCTGCTTGACAGCCGTAGTACTGGGGATGGCCCGTGCATTTGGGGAAGCACTCGCTGTGCAGATGGTTATCGGAAATACGACAAAGCTCCCAGGCAGTCTGCTGGATCCAATCAGCACCCTGACGAGCGGAATTACTTTGAACATGGGGAATACGATTCAAGGCACTCCTTATAACAATGCACTCTGGTCAATGGCTTTGCTGCTCCTCGCGATGTCCTTTGTCTTCATCATGATCCTGCGCTTCCTCGGCAGAAAAAGGATGGTGAAATAAAATGAGAGCAAGAGTGATGGACCGCGCAGCTACGGTCGTTCTGACACTGATTGCGATTTTGATTATCGGTACGCTGGTAGGCTTGCTCGGTTTTATTTTGACCCAGGGCTGGCACAAGCTGAATCTGGACTTCCTCACTTCTCCGCCTGATATCGTGAATGCAGGTGGCGGGATTGGACCGCAATTGTTCAATTCCTTGTACTTGCTCGTATTGACGATGCTGATTGCCTTGCCGCTCGGTATCGGAGCAGGTATTTATATGGCTGAATACGCACCGGATAACAAGTTTACCCAGTTTATCCGGATGAGCATAGAAGTGTTGTCGTCGCTCCCATCGATCGTCGTGGGTCTGTTTGGTTTGCTGGTCTTCGTAAACATGACCGGCTGGGGTTACACCTTGTTCTCTGGCGCATTGGCTCTGACGGTGTTCAATTTGCCGCTGCTGGTTCGCGTGACCGAGGATGCTTTGCGCAACGTTCCGCGCAGCCAAAAGGAAGCGAGCTTGGCATTGGGAATTACGAAATGGCGCACGATTGTTTCTGTCATTTTGCCTGCTGCGCTCCCAGGGATCATCACCGGTGCGATTCTCGCGTCGGGTCGTGTGTTCGGGGAAGCGGCAGCGTTGCTCTTTACCGCCGGAATGTCTTCACCTAACTTGAACTTTACCGACTTTTCGTTTGGCAGTCCTACCTCGCCGCTCAATCCATTCCGCCCAGCCGAGACATTGGCTGTGCACATCTGGAAGGTAAACAGTGAGGGATTGACGCCGGATGCCCGTGATGTTGCCGATGGTGCTGCTGCTGTACTGATTATTGCCGTACTGCTCTTTAACGTTTCCGCTCGTTGGTTTGGCACATGGGTATACAAGAAGATGACGTCGGGATCCAACTAAGGAGGGTGTAGCTATGTCCGTACTCACCATGCAAGATACGATCATCCAAACCCGCGACGTTTCTGTTTTTTACGGGGAGAAGCGCGCGGTAAACAATATTAACATGGATATTGAACGCAATTCCGTTACAGCATTTATCGGCCCGTCTGGCTGCGGAAAGTCCACGCTCTTGCGCAGCCTGAACCGGATGAACGACCTGGTTCCGTCTTGCCGTGTCACCGGTTCGATTGTCGTCGATGGCATTGACATTAACAGCGAACAAGTCAATATTGAAGGACTGCGTCAAGTTGTCGGGATGGTATTCCAACGCGCGAATCCTTTCTTCAAGTCCATTTATGAAAATATCGCTTTCGCACCTCGTTTTCACGGAATGAGAGACAAACGTGAGCTGGATGAGTTGGTGGAAACCAGCCTGCGAAAGGCGGCGCTCTGGGATGAGGTCAAGGACCGCCTGAAGGATTCAGCGCTCTCCTTGTCCGGTGGTCAGCAGCAGCGTCTGTGCATCGCTCGTGCGATTGCGATGCAGCCGACGATCCTGCTCCTGGATGAGCCGGCATCTGCGCTGGACCCGATTTCCACCATGAAGATCGAGGAGCTGGTCATGCAGCTGAAGGAAGAGTACACGATCGTGATCGTGACGCACAACCTGCACCAGGCTGCACGCATTTCTGAGAGAACGGCATTCTTCCTGTTGGGAGAGCTAGTGGAAATGGATGAGACCTCGAAAATCTTCACATCGCCTGAAAATGAAAGAACGGAAGCGTACATTAGCGGCCGTTTTGGATGAGAAAAAGCCCTTCTTCGCATGTCTGCCATGCCGGAAGGGCTTTTTGCATGCAATCGGTAGGAGCGATGAGAAAAGCTCTCCTAGGCGGAGAGCTTTTCTTCGGTTTGAAAGAAGCTGATTTCCTGCTCCAGATCTTCAATGATGGCAGTGAGCCGCTCTGAATCGTGCAGGAACTGTTCGGATAGGGAGAGGCTCTCTTGCGTAGCGGCAACCGCTTGCTGCGTGCCAGAGACGACTTCCTGAGCAGATAACGAGAGGTTGTCCACTCGCTTCTGAATGGATTGACTTTGCTGATGGATGGAGACGGAAAGCTGTCTGATCGTTTCAAACTGTGAAGTGATCGTCTCGCTGATATGGACGGTTTGTTGGAAGATATCCGTCGCTTGATGGAGTGTCTGAATGCCGCTGATCGTCGTGTGATCCGTCAGCTCCAGACAATCGGAGACTCGCTCCATCCGTGTCTCCCCTGATTGAATGACCTGTTCGATGCGGGCAGTCGCTTCTTCGGTTTGCTCGGACAAGAGTCGGATTTCATCGGCAACGATTCCGAAGCCCAGCCCGGCCTGGCCCGCTCGAGATGCCTCGATCCGTGCATTGAAGGACAGCAGCTTGGTTCGTTTGGATATTTGCGAGATCAGGTCGAGGATCTCACGGATATCCACCATGCTTTCTTTCATCGCCGACATGGCGTGGAGCGAGGATTTCATGTCTTCCGAGATCTTGAGCATGCTGTCCTTTAATGAATCGATGGATGAGGATGCCTTCACGCTTTGCTTCACGGATTCCCGGTTTTGCTGGACTGCGGATTCCATAGAGTCTGTGATGCGAGACATTTCCGATGTGATGTGAGCCATGATGGAGTGGATATCATCGATCTGCACCTGCTGATGGTCCATTTCCTGCGAGAGTCGCTCCGTTACGGTTACTACTTCGCTCTGCATGGCGTGTGAGTGACGAGACCCGTTTCCGACAGTATGGGCGACCTGCTTGACATCCACGAGCACATGCTGGATTTTGCCGATGATCGAACGAATCTGCTGACTCATGCTATTGAAGCTGTCTGCGAGCTGGCGGATCTCGTCATTGCTATGAACCTTCATCGTTTGAAACAGATTGCCTTCACTGAAGGAGGACATTTTTTGCTGGACTTCCTTGACCGGTTTGATGATTTTGCGGACGAACAAGTATAAAAGAGCGGCGAGTGCGCAAAGCCCGACGATGGATATTGCGAGAATCGTCAGCTGCAGCGCATGGACTTCCCGCTTGACCTCCGCTACGGATTGAACGACGATCATGCCCCATTTGAGCGACGGGTCGTACTGATAGGCAGCGTAATAATCAGCTCCGCTAAGCGTCAGTTGCTTGAATCCGGATTGACCCGCCACCACATCTTGAACGACGCTGAGCTGGTTCATGTCAGGTCTCTTGAGGGCATACGTCTTGTCAGGATGAGCGACAAGCTTTCCTACCCGGTCGACGATCATGGCGTATCCCGTGTCACCCAGCTTGATCTGTCCGATGAACTCACTGAGCTTGGGAACAGAGACGAAGGCTACGATCACTCCGACGGCTTCTTCGTCTTCGTTACGCAACGGGAGGGATACGGCGATCTTGGGAAATTCGGTCTGGGAAAACTGGAAAACATCTGAAACGAATGTGGTTTTTTGGTCGATGGCTCCTGTAAACCAGTCTGTCTTTCGCGGATCGTAGTCAGTGCTCAGTGGTGAGCTGGGAAAGGTCAGGTAACGCCCATCCGTCGTCGCTACTTGGATTTCGGAGATGGTTGGATTGCTTGTCACGATATCGGACAGGATCCCGAATGTTTGTCCGTTTGACAGTTTGCTGTTTTTGTACGTGGAACCAAAGGACTGCAAGGCGGTTTCGATGGTGTGCACACGACTGACGGCTTTCTGCAAGGCAGAACCGGTGGCATCTTTCAACTGCTGGTTGGTTTTTTCATTCAGCATGGCTTCGGATTGATGACTGATGAAAAATGCTGCGATGGACATCATGCCGACGACCATGGCCAATATTCCGAAGAACAGCCGGGTGAAGATGGAGCGATAATGAATAGACGAATTGCCGTTACGTTTTTTTCTCAGCATCAAGTGCTCTCCCCTTATATGACAAAACGTTCAGCTTCATTGTAGGAGTTGCCAAGGAGGGAGTATATGGTTTGGCAGTAACATTTACCAGATCTTTACCTTGGGTGAAATCTTTATGGAAACTTAATAAAGATCATACAGAGTCCTAACATTGGCAAGCTATAGTGAATGAGAAAGTATGACGCCATTTACGAAGGAGCGAAAACCGTATGAGTGTGATTGCAGTCCGGGAGTTAAACCTCTTCTACGGTAATAAGCAGGCCCTCTATGATATAAATCTTGATGTGGAATCCCATTCGATCACTGCTTTGATCGGCCCGTCTGGCTGCGGGAAATCGACCTTTCTGCGGACATTGAATCGGATGAATGATTCCGTCGCAAATACAAAGATCACGGGAAGCGTAAAAGTGTTTGACGAAGACATCTACAGCTCGAGCGTTGAGGTGGAGCGTCTGCGAAAAAATATCGGGATGGTGTTCCAGCATCCGAATCCGTTTCCCAAAAGCATTTACGATAACATCACGTATGGCCCCAAGCTGCACGGTTTGACCGACCGTGACAAGCTGGACGAGATCGTGGAGAACAGCTTGAAAGCGGCTGCGTTGTGGGACGAGGTCAAAGATGTGTTGAAAAAGCCTGCGACGGGGCTGTCTGGCGGTCAACAACAGCGTCTGTGCATTGCGCGTGCGCTCGCTGTTCAGCCCAAAATCTTGCTGATGGATGAACCGACATCTGCTCTGGACCCGATCTCGACGGCCAAAATCGAAGAGTTGCTGGAGGAGCTGAAAAGCGTGTACACGATTGTCATCGTGACGCACAACATGCAGCAGGCAGCGCGTATTTCTGACAAGACCGCCTTTTTCCTCAATGGCGAATTGGTCGAGTTTGACATGACGCCGGCAATCTTCCAAAATCCATGCGATAAACGAACAGAGGATTATATTACCGGACGTTTCGGATAAGGACGAATTGTAGTAAGGTAGGAAGAGTAGGCTCATGAGTCTGCTCTTTTTCGCGTTTTTCAGCAGGATCAATTGAACGACAAACCATGGTCAAAAGAGGAGAATTTTAAAGTGGTCTTTATCTCAGTACTCATTTTTATCGCTACACTGACCTTGGTGATTTGGCAGCCGCGGGGATTGTCAATCGGTTATCCGGCAGTCGGAGGAGCCCTCCTGGCGCTGGCTACAGGCGTAGTGACGTTTGCGGACGTGGCAGAGGTTACGTCCATTGTCTGGAACGCGACGTTTGCACTTGTCGGGATCATTATCATTTCGCTTGTTTTGGATGAAATCGGATTTTTTGAATGGGCGGCCTTGCACATGGCCCGGCTGGCAAAGGGTAGCGGCCGCTTGATGTTCACGTACGTCATCTTGCTGGGAACGGTCGTCTCTGCGCTCTTTACCAACGACGGTACGGCATTGATACTGACCCCGATCGTCCTGGCGCAGGTGCGTGCGCTGCGGCTCGATCCCAAGATGGTGCTGGCTTTCGTGATGGCCAGCGGATTCATTGCGGATACGAGCTCGCTTCCCTTTGTGGTGAGCAATCTGGTGAATATCGTCTCCGCGGATTATTTCGGGATCGGTTTTGCGGAGTACGCTGCGCGGATGGTGCTGCCCACGCTCTTTTCCGCGGGTGCGAGTCTTGCTGTCCTGTTTTTCTATTTTCGCGGTAGCATCCCCAAAGTGGTGGATGTGACGCAGCTGAAAAGTCCTCGTGAGGCTATTCGAGACCAGAGGCTGTTCCTTCTGGCTTGGCCGATTCTCGCGGTGCTGCTAGTCGGATTTTTTATGAGTGAGTCCTTCCACGTCCCCGTCTCTTTTATCGTCACAGGAGCTGCACTCATCTTCTGCTTGGCTGCCAAAAGCAGCCCGGTTATCCAGATGCGCCGCATACTGAAGGAAGCTCCGTGGGTCGTCGTCATTTTTTCCATCGGGATGTACGTAGTGGTCTGGGGCTTGCACAATGCGAAATTGACGGATCTGGTGAAAGCGATGCTGGATACGCTGATGGATGACGGGTTGCTGGCCATGACGATCGGAGCTGGCTTTATTTCCGCCATCCTTTCGTCCCTGATGAACAACCTGCCGACCGTGATATTTAACGCCCTTGCCATCGACTCTACGGGGGCAGACGGAATCATGCGCGAAGCCATGATCTACGCCAACGTCATCGGCAGCGACCTGGGGCCCAAAATCACTCCGATCGGCTCCCTGGCGACGCTCCTTTGGCTGCACGTTCTCGGCAGAAAAGATGTCAAGATCACGTGGGGGCAATATTTCAGGACAGGCATTGTTCTTACAGTGCCGACCTTGCTGATTACACTGTTTGGCTTATATCTGACGTTGATATGGTTCGGTTGATGGATTGGCCCGCTGGCAGGATGTTGCCAGCGGTTTTTTTATTCGTGCGCAAAAGACGAGAATAGTACCCCATACACCCGGAAAAAATAGGCGCAAACGAAGAAGAGGAGGAAGTTTCCATGTGGCATGGTTGGCCGATTGAACGTGTCCTCATTTTGTTTACAGGACTTGCTTTTGCATTGGTAGCGGTACAGGTCACATTGTTTCACTCCCGACAAAACTTCCGTCACTGGGCGATGTGGGTGCCTGTCATAGAGCTACCGATATTTGCGGTTACGGCCATTGTTCTTTCCTTTGTGGATGCAGGGTGGCTGCGCTGGGTGTTTGCCTTCATGATGGTTGTCGGGATGGCTGGAGGGCTGTATGGCGGTTATTTGCACACGGTAGGAGTGGGGCAACGCGTCGGTGGCTTTTCTCAGGGACAGAATTTCCAGGTCGGGCCGCCGATTATTCTCCCACTGCTCATAACTGCCGTCTCTGCGCTGGGGCTCATTGCCCTGTATTGGGGGTGATGGCACATGGCAGAAGAACGTCGATATCCCGGCTATGACGTCTGGGAGCAGCATACCGAGTGGGATGGTCACACGAAAAAGGTCGTGGGCGCCAGACGAACGCCGCAGGTCTCCCATCAGTTTTTTACGCAGCCGGAGGCCATGCTGCTGCAGACGATCGTCAGTGTGCTCGTGGATGACCATCGCTTGGAAGTGCTGACCTACATCACGCAGCATCTGGATGATTCCGCGGCGAGTCCGATTGGGGAATCCCAGCGAAAGGTCGGATTACCTCCGAAAAAGGAGCTTTATCGGCTGGGGCTTGCAGGGGTGGATGCTGTGAGTCACGAGAAGTACGGAGCAGGCTTTGTGGCATTGAAGCCCGAGCAGCAGCAGGAAGTTTTGCAGGCCATTTCACAAAGCCAGACCGAACATGGGCAAGCGTGGGCAGGAGTGGTCCCGGCAGACTTTTTCAAGCGAATCCTCCATGATACCGTGTCGGCGTATTATTCGCACCCGCTGGTCTGGTCCGATATCGGCTATGGGGGACCAGCTTATCCGCGCGGGTATGTCCGAGTGGAGAAAGGATTGACAGATCCGTGGGAGGCGAAAGCAGATGGCAAGTGATGACCGGGTCATGCACCATAGCGATCACTATGATGGGCATCGTTCCCGCCATATGGACAATCGGAAATACGCAGATGGAGCGGATGTGTGCATCGTGGGAGCCGGTGCAGCTGGCGGGGTGCTCGCCTACGAGCTGGCAAAAGCCGGACTTCGCGTAGTCGTGATCGAAGCAGGGCCATTCTGGGATCCCCAGAGCGATTTTGCCAGCGACGAGCTGTCCATGCGGCGATTGGCCTGGCAGGAGACGCGGCTCGTGGCGGGGAAAGATCCTCTGCGACTGGGGCACAACAATTCAGGGCGTGGAGTAGGGGGAGGAACCGTTCATTTTACGGGTGTATTCCTGCGGTTTCATGAAAGTGATTTTAAGATCAAGACATTGGATGGGGTAGGCGAAGATTGGCCGATCACCTATCAGGATCTGGCTCCGTATTACGACAAGATCGAACGGGAAATTGCCGTCTCCGGACCCTCGCATTTTCCGTGGGGTGCATTTCGCGGGCCCTATCCATACCCGGTGCGTGAGCCGATCAGCGCCAATTCCCAGCTGTTTCGAGAGGCTTGCGAAAAGCTGGGCTACGATAGCGTGGTTGCACCGCTTGCGATCCTGTCTGGGCCGTTCGATGGGCGGCCGCCGTGCATCAATCGGGGGTTTTGCAATCAGGGCTGTATGCCGAATGCCAAGTACAGCGGATTGATCCACCATATTCCAAAGGCTATTGCGGAAGGAGCGGAAGTGCTGTCCGACTGCATGGTCACGGAAATATTGACGGCAGGCGACAAGGTCAGTGGCGTGCTGTTTACGCACGATGGCTTGACGCACCGGCAGATGGCCCGGGTCGTCATTTTGGCAGGCTTTGTGATTGAAACGCCACGGCTGCTCTTGAATTCGGCGACCTCCCGATTCCCGGACGGCCTTGCCAATTCCAGCGGGTGGGTAGGCAAAGCGATCATGCCGCATTCCAGCCACGACGTGTACGGTCGTCTTCCTGACGAAGTGCGGCTGTACAAAGGGACCCCGGTGCTTGCACTCACGCAGCATTTCTATGAGACTGAACGTGATCGCGGATTTGCTAGGGGCTATACCTTGAACGCGCACGGAGCAAGACCTGTCTCCATGGCAGGAGCGATTGCAGCTGAACGTGTGGACGGATCGTTTTTATGGGGGAAACAGCTCCGGGAGACGATGCTGGACTACAACATGTACGCGCGAGTGACGCTCGTAGGGGAAGTGCTGCCTCATCCGGACAATGCCATTACGCTCAGTGGGGAAAAAGATGAATACGGAATGCCTGTCCCCAAAGTAACCTTCAGCTACCAGGAAAATGACCGCTTGCTCTATCAGCATGCCATAGGCACAATGGAGCAGATCATAGAAGCCATGGGTGGAATACCGGAGCACGTCGTCTCGGATACGGCACATTTGATGGGAGGATGTCGGATGGGGAACGATCCATCGACCTCGGTCGTAAACGAGTTTGGTCAGTCGCACGACATTTCCAACCTTTTCATAGCAGGTGCTTCTACCTTTGTCACATCCAGTGCCAGCAATCCGACAAACACAGTAATGGCGCTGGCTGCACGCACCGCGGATAAGCTGATCGAGGCCATGAAACAGCGTGATGTCCCGTGAGCATTCACGGAACTTTTACGTTCATCTCTTCCCCACCGAACAAAACATATTGTATACTGGGAAACAGATAAGCAAGGCAAAGGTGGGTTAGTATGGATATGGATTTAATGCAGGTACTGTTTTTGTCCGAGGTTTATAAGCTGCTTGGTGACAAGACGCGACTGACGATCATGGCTCTCCTGCAAGTGCAGTCCCTATGTGTTCGTGATCTCGTGGAGATTCTGCAGACTTCCCAACCCTCTGTTTCCCAGCACTTAGCGAAGTTAAAGACACATGGTTTGGTAAAAGAGCGGAGGAAGGGACCATGGGTTTTCTACTCGGTAAATACAGAGTGCGCTCCTGCAGTTCAGCAGATTTTGTCTAATTTGCCGGATATGTCGCCTGTCATCAAACAAAAATCAGCCGAGAATGAACCATCTTTCGGCTGATCCGTCTTTTGAAAGCGTTAGATCACTGGAGATCTAGCGCTTTTTTTACGTGGTAAGAATGGAACGCGGCAAGCTTCCATTCTGGAACGCATAAGGGCTTCCGCTATACGCGGTCGCTCATCTGTGATCTTACAGCGATAAAGCCTTTTTTATTTCTTCCTTGTCAAAACCGTGAATGACGTATTCCTCGCCATTGTCTTTCTTGATATGAGTGACAGGGGTCATGCTGGCACCCAGATTGATGGCTTCCTGGAAGTACGTGTCGTTTTTGCGAATATCGCGGTCCTCAAAAGCAACCTGCTGGCTGGTGAGCCACATTTTTTCCTCTTGGCAAGGTCCGCATGTAGTTTGCGTGTAAATAATGACGGTAGTAGCCATAGGGATGGCGCTCCTTTCTTATTGCAGAAGTAAGAAACATTTCTTTCGCTTTTTAACGGGTAATTCCTGCCTGAGCCTGCACTTCTGAAAAGGCCCAGTACTTAGCTTGTGCGAATCGGTGCTTTTGCTAACTCGGCGATTTTGGGAAAAACAGGATGGATACCTCCACCTTGACCGGTACAAATTATATTCAGTGACGTCGAGGAGGTGAATGGAACGATGCCTAAACAAAACAAACAAGCTGGAATGAACCGTGCACAAAATGCTGCTACTGAATTCGCTAGCGAGACCAACGTGTCTGAGGTTCGCCGTCAGAACCAACAATCCGCTGCGAACACTGGTGCTGGTGCAGCTGGTCAAACCGCTACTGAATTTGGTAGCGAGACCAACGCGTCTGAGGTTCGCCGTCAGAACCAACAATCCGCAGCGCGATCTGCTGGCCAAGCTGGCCAAGCTACTGAGTAGTAGCAAGGCACTGCAACCCTCGCTTCTTGGCGGGGGTTGTTTTTATTTCACCTTGCCAACAATGGATGGGGAGTGATACGTTGACAGCAGAAATATGCAGGACAGGAGCGGAATGGATTCATGATTCTAGGTATTGGCATCGATATGATTGAAATCGAACGAATCGATAGACTGTTGAAGAGGCAGCCGAAAGCTTGCCAGCGTTTTTTAACCGAGGCGGAGCGGGCGCTGCTTGCGGGAAAGTCTGAGACGAGGCAGTCCGAGCTGGTAGCAGGACGTTACGCTGCCAAGGAAGCGGGAGCAAAAGCTCTGGGGACAGGGATCGGGGAGGTATTGAGCTTTCTGGACATGGAAATACTGCCGAGCCGCAGTGGAAAGCCAGAGATGTCATTCCAACCAGAAGTCTATCGAAGACTTGGGCTGGAGCCTTCTCGCATTCGGGTTCACCTGAGCATTTCCCATAGCCAATCTCATGCGATTGCGCAGGTTGTTGTGGAAGAGCTGTAACTTGTCTGCATATTGGGACGAGGATGGACATACATTTATATCGCGTAGATCAGGAGGGACTACCTGCTCTTACACAGGAAGGGTAAGTCTTGAAGCCGATCCAGCGATATCGAGTCCCACTCCCAGAAGAAGGTGCAGAATATTGACACGATGTGTGCCGAAGAGGCGAAGGACTGACAGATTTCCCAGGAAATAGACAGGGATGCCCTTCTTTGTCGAAAATGTTGACAAGGAGGAGTTCATTGAATGAAACGGGCAGCTTTTCCACTGGTGTTATTGTTGGTCTTTACCCTGCTGCTCGGCGGCTGCTTTGGTCAAAAAACACCCGAAGATGTGGTGAGTGACTTGAGCGGTACGCTGGACAAGATGGCTGGCTACAAGTCTCAAGCAGTGTTGACCATGCAAACTGGCTCTACTCCCATGGAGTACGACGTGCAGGTATGGTACGAGAAACCCACCAATTATCGGGTAGCACTGACTTCCAAGCAACGTGGCATCACTCAGATTATCCTGCGGAATAGCGAAGGGGTTTTCGTTCTCACGCCACATTTGAACAAGAGCTTCCGCTTCCAGAGCGGTTGGCCAGAAAACAACGGACCACTCTATCTGTACGAAACGCTCATTCGCAGCATTATCGACGATGCGGAGCGTCAAATGAAGATGGACGACAAGCAGTACGTCTTTGAAGTGAAAGCAAATTACAGTGGAAATCGCTCGTTGACCAAGCAGAAAATTTGGCTGACGGAAGATTTCAAACCGACACATGCAGAAATTATGGATTCGAGCATGAATCCGCTCGTGAAGATCGACTTCTCGGAATTTGTGTTCAATCCGTCTTTCGACAAGGATGCCTTTGACAAGGATCGCAACATGACGACAAGCTCACTGACTTCCATCCCTACAATGGCTCAGCCGAATGGACAAGTGGCTCAGCTGCCGTCCAGTCAGTTCGGTGTAATCGTACCCACTTATGTGCCACAAGGGGTGCAGCAAGGCGATATCGAGCCGGTCACGCGTGATGGAGTGCGCACAGTCGTATTGAGCTACAAAGGAGCCTACAACTATAAGCTGACAGAGGCACGCCCGACCGAAGCATCGGTTTCCTACGAGCAGGGCATGCCGATTGATCTAGGCTTTACCATTGGGGTTCTGGCACAGACGACAGACAATCGACGCTACCTCACATGGGAGCTGGATGGCGTAGAGTTCATGATGGCAGGAGATCTGCCGGAAGAAGAAATGGTGAAGGTTGCCCAGTCGACTTACGGCATAGGCGGCAAATAATAACGGGAGAGGGGACGGTGCGAACCGTCCTCTTTATTTTTTTTCCGCCTCACTATCTGGAACGCAAAAACCCTTCCTTTGCTTCAGGAGAGGCTATCATGGTTGCACACGGCTTTCCCAACAGTTTTCCACTTTTCTCAAACGGGAATCTAAAAATGCCCAGGGCTTTGGTACGAATGAGGAGCTCTTGTCCCTTCTGAGTCTGGATGAAGCCAAGCTGCAGGAAGAGCTGAAGGCTGGCAAATCATTGGCTGAAGTAGCAGGGGTCCAAGGCGTGGTAGAAGACGATGTGATCGCGCTTTTGGTGAAGCAGCACGAGGAAAGACTGTCGGAAGCTGTAACGGCTGGCAAACTGACTCAAGAAGAGGCGGACAAACGCAGCGAGGAGATGGAGGCGTTTGTGAAAAATATGGTGGAGAACAAGCATCAGCCAAAAGAGAGTACAGATGAGGCCGAACAAAAATAGGGGAGATTGAGCAGGGGCAATGCCTCTGCTCTTTTTCTTTCCTCCGGATTTCCGACGAGAGTGGAGGAGGTGGAAATGTGGAAAAGCAAAATGAACTTTCCCTACAGTTTTCCACTTTTCTCAAACCGGAATCTAAGAAAGCCCATGTACACTTAGTCTTGTACCAGAGGAGGTACATAAATCAAGCCAAGCGATGAAAGGATGGAGAGAATATATGTTTAGCAAAGCAAAGATGGGTATGCTCATGGGAGCGATGGCAGCCGTACTGAGTATCGGAAGTCTGGGAAGCGCACTGGCAGCTGACACGACACAGACTCAAACACAAACACAATCCCAAGATTTGAATAAACCGGCAGAAGTCAAATTTGGAGCAGGAAAAATGGGGCACCGAGGTGGTTTCGGAATCTCCATGAAGGAAAACACAGAGCTGCTGTCCCTCCTGAAGCTGGATGCAGCCAAGCTTGCGGAAGAGCTGAAGGCAGGTAAAACGCTGGCGGCTGTAGCAGAAGCTCAAGGAGTGGATGAAGATGATGTGATCGCACTTCTCGTGAAGCAGCAGGAAGAAAAACTGGCAGAAGCGGTGAAAGCGGGCAAGCTCACGCAAGAGCAGGCTGACAAGATGAAGGAAAACGCTGCCGATCGCATCAAAGAACAGCTGGAAAACACGCATCAAGGCAAAGGCATTGGCGGTGGCTTCGGCTTTGACAAGAACGAAGAGCTGCTGTCTCTCTTGAAGCTGGATGCGGGCAAACTGCAGGAAGAGCTGAAAGCCGGTAAAACGCTGACAGCGATCGCAGAGGCACAAGGTGTGGATGAAGACGATGTGATCGCCCTTCTGGTGAAGCAGCAGGAAGAAAAACTGGCAGAAGCGGTGAAAGCAGGCAAGCTCACGCAAGAGCAGGCTGACAAGATGAACGAAAACGCTGCCGATCGCGTGAAAGAACAGCTGGAGAGAACGCATCAAGGCAAAGGCTTTGGATTCGGCTTTCGCTTTGATGACAACGAAGAGCTGCTGTCCCTTTTGAAGCTGGATGCGGATAAATTGCAGGAAGAGCTGAAGGCAGGCAAAACGCTGGCAGCGATCGCGGAAGCACAGGGCGTGGATGAAGAAGACCTCATCGCACTTTTGGTAAAACAGCAGGAAGAGAAGCTGGCGGAAGTAGTGAAAGCCGGCAAGCTTACCCAAGAGCAAGCGGACCAATTGAGCAAAAATGCAGCTGAGAAAGTAAAAGCGATGGTGGAGGCCACCCATCAGGATCGCGGACACGGAAAGGGCTTTCACTTCGGAATCGGGAAAAGCGAAGAGCTCCTGACTCTGCTGAAACTGGATGAAGCCAAGCTGAAAGAAGAGTTGACTGCAGGCAAAACGCTGGCAGCAATCGCAGAGGCACAAGGTGTGGATGAAGACGATGTGATCGCCTTTCTGGTGAAGCAGCAGGAAGAGCGACTGGCAGAAGCGGTAAAAGCCGGCAAACTCACTCAAGAAGAAGCGGACAAGCGAAGCGAGGAATTCAAAGCTGTGGCCAAAAAAGTTGTGGAAGGAACGTTTGAAAAAGTAGTCTTCCCAGGGAAAGACAAGACTTCTAAAGAAGAAACCACGACGGAACAATAATTCAATCAGCAACTAGGATGTCCCCCAAAGTAGGCAAACTACGAAGGGGGCGTCTTTTTTTTGTATGGCAGTGTAATTTGAAGACTTTATGATATTTAATTGGGTTACCACATGAAATATTCTTCTCCACCCCAGCCCCAATTGCGCATTTCTCCGAATTGTACTATTGTAGATGTTAAAAATTTTTTTAGCGAGGAAGAGGTGTAGCATCTGTGTCCGTCTCCAAAGAAGTCTTGCGAAAACGTATTGCAGTAGCAGCAGGCAGAGAAAAAGCCGATACCGTCATCAAGAACGGAACCATCATTGATGTGTTCAACGAGGAACTCTTGCAAGGCGATGTGGCGATTGCGGATGGAGTGTTTGTCGGCATCGGCCAGTATGAGGGGCACAATGAGATTGACGCCGCAGGAAAATACATCTCGCCCGCTTTTATTGACGGGCATGTGCATATCGAGTCTTCGATGGTCGTTCCGTCGGAGTTTGCCCGTGTTCTTCTGCCGCACGGAGTCACTACAGTCATTACCGATCCGCATGAAATTGCCAATGTGACTGGTGCCAGAGGCATCGAGTTTATGCTGGCAGAGTCTGAAGGGCTGCCATTTGATGTAAAGGTCATGCTGCCCTCCTGCGTTCCAGCGACATCTTTTGAACATTCAGGTGCTGTGCTGGAGCAGTCCGATCTCGATCCGTTCCTCTCCCATCCGAGAGTGCTGGGATTGGCTGAGGTCATGGATTACCCGGCCGTCATGAATGGGGCAGAAGGCATGCTGGATAAACTGGCAGCGACATTGGCGCTAAACAAGCAGATCGATGGACATGCAGCCGGACTGGATGCAAAGGCGATCAATGTATACCGTACGGCGCAGATCAAAACCGATCATGAGTGTGTGAATGTGCAGGAAGCAAAGGAACGCTTGCAGCGAGGAATGTACCTGATGATTCGTCAGGGGACGGCGGCCAAGGACCTGGAGGCTTTGCTTCCCGTCGTAAACGAACGCAATGCGCGCAGATGCTTGTTTGTGACCGATGACAAACACTTGGACGAGCTCATTCGGGAAGGAAGCATCGATCATCACGTGCGCATGGTGATCCAGCGAGGCATCCCCGCAATAACCGCCATCCAGATGGCGTCGCTGAACGCGGCAGAATGCTTCCGGCTGCATGACAAAGGGGCGATCGCTCCCGGGTATACGGCTGATTTCCTCCTGCTCGACGATTTAGAGGAGCTAATCATTGGCCAGGTGTACAAAAATGGCAAGCTGGTAGCGGAGCGTGGGGCAGTGGTGGAGGGGATTTTCCCGCAGCCTTCCGCAGAAGCAGCGAAGATGGGGGAAGCGCTGACGAACAGCGTGCGAATCAAGCCGCTGACCACGGAACAATTGGCGATCCCGGTAAGCAGCGGAAAGGCGCATGTCATTGGGGTTATCCCAAACAAGATCGTCACAGAGCATCTCTTGATGGAGGTGCCGACAGTGCAGGGAGCGTTTGTCCCTTCTAGTGAGCGCGATTTGCTGAAAATGGCCGTAATCGAACGCCATCACCTGACAGGGAATGTAGGGCTTGGCATTGTCAAAGGGCTGGGATTGCAAAAAGGAGCGATCGCTTCGACGGTAGCCCACGATTCCCATAATCTGATCGTCGCCGGAACGAATGATGAGGACATGCTCGCTGCAGTGGAAGCCATCAAGCAGATGCAAGGCGGTCTGGTTGTCGTTGAAAATGGGAAAGTGCTAGCCTCTCTGCCATTGCCGATTGCAGGTCTGATTTCCAATCAAAAGGCGGAGGATGTGTGCCGTGGACTGGATGATTTGGAGCATGCCTTGCGCCAGTTGGAAGCGCCGACTTCCTTTCAGTTGTTTCTGACGTTGTCCTTCTTGGCTTTGCCTGTCATTCCGTCGCTTAAGCTCACGGATCAAGGCTTGTTTGATGTAAACCAATTTCGTCACATAAATGTAGAAGAAGACGCAGGTAACCGGCATTCCCTGAATTGACATGCGGCAGGCAAACGCGATACATTCAGAGTAACTTCTATCGTAATGAGGTGGCATGCATTTCATGAAAAAACCGTCTACGGATGTCTTGTACCAGGAAGAGTCCTCGTACAAGGACATGCTCCTGCGCAAAAGCGTACGAATGCGCGTGATGGAGACTGTTGCATTTGTCCTGGGGATGCTGATCCTCGCTCAAATTCTTCCCAGCAACAACACGGCATTTAAAGTACTTGCCTTTGCGATTGCGATTGCGGTCGTAGGTCTGGCTCCCTTCCTTTACAAATCCATGCTTCGTCCTATGTACAAGCTGACGAAAACACACCTGATCATCACCATGTCAGGCAAGGAAACCAGCTATCCACTGTCCGAAGTTGAGCAGATTTATGAAGGCCGCCATCTCTACAAAGTGGGAGGAAAGCGGGAGTCGCTGATGGTTTCCCGTGAATTCCTCAAGCACTTGAACGAGCGTTTGTTTTACTATAACAAGGTGAACAAGAGGAGATAAGCATGAAACCGTTTTGTCGTGACACTTGGGTTGAGGTAAATCTGGATGCCATTTCGGCCAATGTGCAGACGTTCAGGAACCATTTGCCTGAGAGGACTGGCATCATGGCCGTGGTCAAAGCAGATGGCTACGGACACGGAGCTGTAGAGGTAGGCAGACAGGCGCTTGCTAGCGGTGCGAATTCCTTGGCTGTAGCCATGCTGGATGAGGCAATCGTACTGCGAAATGCGGGGATTGAGGCGCCGATTTTGGTACTCGGCTATACACCCGCCGGGGCTGTGGAGCCTGCCAGCCGATTGCAGATCGAGCTGACGGCTTACAGCGCTGACTGGATAGCCGAGGCGAATCTTTCCTTGCAACAGGCGGGACTTGATCCAGTCGGTATCCACATCAAAACGGATACAGGTATGGGACGTCTGGGCGTACGGACGGATGAGGAACTGCTGCGAGTGGTAAACGCACTCGAGGAAAGCTCCAAATTGACATGGACAGGCATTTTTACGCATTTTGCATGCGCCGATGAACCGGACACCACCCATGTGCGACGACAACACGAAACGTTTCAAAGCTTATTGCAATCCCTGCGCAGTGCTGGCAAAAAGCTGCCGACGGTTCACTGCTGCAATACGGCTGCTGCCATTGCTTTTCCTGAATGGGGGTATGATACGATCCGTTTAGGCATAGGTTTATACGGATTATATCCTTCACCCTATATGAAAGACCGCGCGGATGTGGCGCTTGTCCCGGCCCTTTCGTTGAAGACCCGGATCGCCCATGTCAAAACGGCGACGACTGAGCCTTTTACCGTCAGCTATGGTGCGACGTATACCGCCCAGCCAGGTGAACAAATCGCGACGCTCCCGATCGGGTATGCAGATGGATATTCTCGCCTGTTGTCCAACCGAGGAGAAGTTTTGTACAATGGAACGCGAGCTTCTATTGTTGGCAGGGTTTGCATGGATCAGATCATGGTGAGAATAGAACAGAGCACGGCACAGGTGGACGACGTGGTTGTTTTGTATGGCAAGCAGGGGGAGGACGAGATCTCGCTGGATGAGGTTGCCTCCCTGATCGGCACGATCAATTACGAAGTGCCTTGCATGCTGAATTACCGCATTCCTCGCGTCTACTATCGGAACGGGAAAGAGACAGGGGTATTTCACCCGCTCACCATGAAATACGCTCCAAAAGAAAGTGTAAATAACTAGCAAACAAAAATCGGCAGGAATTTTGGTTTGAAGCGCGAATACTAGGTAAGCGCAAAAAAGCCGGCTTTCGGGCTTCGCCAGAGCTCTTTCTGGGCGAAGCCAAGTTTTCTGGCCTGCCAGGCGTACGGATAGGTATATTTTTGCAATGGTTTCGACATAATGGTATTGTTCATACTGACACATATGCAGGAGAACATGCTTCGCGGATGAAAGTTACGGTCATGGTTGGAGGTGGATTTGTCTTGTCGAAGTCAAACACGAAACGCATCATGATCAGTTTGCCACAACACTTGCTACAGGAAGTGGATGGCGTGATTCAGAAGGAAAAATCCAATCGCAGCGAGTTCATTCGTCAGGCGATGCATCTGTATTTGAAGGAGCGCAAAAAACGCACAATCCGCGAAACGATGCAAAAAGGGTACATGGAGATGGCGAAGATCAATCTGAAAATGGCATCGGAGGCTTTTGGCGCTGAGGAAGAGGCTGACCATACTCTTGTCCGCTTAGTTAGCGGGGTGTGACCAGTGATTGTCAAACGTGGCGATGTATTTTTCGCGGACCTGTCACCGGTCGTTGGCTCTGAGCAAGGAGGCGTTCGGCCTGTTTTAGTCATTCAAAACGACATTGGAAATCGATTTAGTCCGACGGTCATCGTCGCTGCCATCACGGCACAGATTCAAAAGGCAAAATTGCCTACACACGTTGAGATTGACGCAAAAACATATGGATTTGATCGTGACTCCGTCATTCTGTTGGAACAAATTCGAACCATTGACAAACAACGGCTGACCGATAAGATTACGCATCTCGATGATGAGATGATGGATCGTGTCAACGAATCCCTGCAGATCAGCTTGGGACTCATTGATTTTTAAAAATAAGGATCAGACCTTTGGAGAGGAAAAGCCACTTGAGTGAAGCAAGTGGTTTTTTTGCTGTGCGGGCAGGGATTTCATAAGCGCATAGCGAATGTGTTCGTAGTGTATTTTAGACAAAATGTGACACGTTTTGCTTTTTGGTGTCAAAGGTTTCACTGTGAACATTCTCGGTGGAGGTTTCACCTTTTCCGGTTTGAAAGAATCAGACTTCGCTACGCATTCATCACATATGAACCCGCAAGTGAGGGCGGAAGGGGTTAATTGATTGTGGCAGAGCTGTACCCTGAGACAATCAAGATAGAGACTGAGTCCGACATCGTTTCGGCGAGACAGGTAGGTCGAAATTTGTCGCGACAGCTAGGGTTTGGCACCGTTATGCAATCCCGAATGGCCACTTCTATATCTGAGCTGGCTCGAAACATTTATTTGTATGCAGGCAAAGGAATCATTACGATATCGCCGATCGAACGCGAAGGGGCAATCGGCTTGCAAGTAACCGCGATTGACGCAGGACCTGGCATTCCCGACATCCGCAAGGCGCTGGAGGATGGCTATACCACATCTGGTGCGCTGGGGGCAGGGCTTCCGGGTGTCAGGCGGATGATGGATGAATTCGATATTCAGAGCGTACAGGGCGAAGGGACGCGAGTCGTCATCGTGAAATGGCGTGACTGAGCAGAGGAAGGTGGAGAGAGATGCCGACCCGGGGTATAGAGAAAGAGTACGTGCAAATTCTCCGGGATTACGTAACAGGTCAAGGGGAGGATCAGCTTTACGGCGCTCAGCAGCTGGGGAAATGGCTGCTGCAGCAGGATATTTCGCCGGAGGAAATGATTGATCTGCATGAGCGCGCTCTGGAGCAGCTGGGTGAAGTGCCCGAATTTGTACGAGCGTCGTTCTCCATTTTGACGGAAGTGATGATTGAATACGGAAATGAGCACCGCTCTGTGACCAGCCTGCGCAGCAAGCATAAGCAGCTGCAATCTGAGATCGCGGTGGCTTCCGCCATGCAGAGGTCCCTGCTGCCACAGGAGCTGCCGGCGTATTCGGACGTAGAAATCGGATTGGTGAGCGTCGCCGCCAAACAAATTTCCGGAGATTACTACAATATCGCCGCGCATGATGATGGGCGGTTCTGTCTGACGATTGCCGATATCACAGGGAAAGGGATCTCGGCAGCCATGTGCATGTCTATGCTGAAGTACGCGATGGAGAGCTTGAGCGAAATGCTGAGCGGACCAAATGACATGCTGCTTCATCTCAATCGAATCGTGGAGCGCAATATCGATCCGAGCATGTTTATTACCATGCTGTTTGGCTGTTACGATACCAATCGGCATTGTTTTCGATATGCGGTAGCCGGACACGAGCCGGGATTTGTATATCGGGCGCGTGAAGGCCGTTTTTACGATATGGATGGCCAGGGAGCGGCACTGGGACTATGCTCGGACAGCCGTTATGAAGAAAAGGAAATACACCTGGACGTGGGGGATGTTCTGATTCTTCTGACTGACGGTGTAACAGAACGCAAAATTGACCGATATTACTTACAAAGGGAAGAGCTTGTTTCATACCTGCAGGCTGAAGTGGGGGCACCGGCACAAGTGATGGCGGACAGCCTTTACCGTAGGCTTTTGCTGCTCTCCCAATTTGAATTGCCAGATGATTACACCATGATTGTACTTCGAAGAACCTGAGCGACACCTGGGGGGAGATGCGTATGGACCTGACTATCAAGATCACCAGCAATGAAACCGAGCATCAAGTTACCCTTTGTGGGGATATCGATGCGTTTACGGGACCAAAAGTAAAAGAGGCGATTATGACACTGGTGCAGACACCCAATGCTGCAGCGATTGTCGTAGATTTGGCAGAAGTAGAGTATATGGACAGTACAGGAATCGGAATCTTTATTGCCGTCATGAAAGCATGCAAACAGGCAGGCTGCGCCTTTTTCGTTCAAAATCTGTCTTCCCGAGTGGAGCGGCTGTTTCGCATTACTGGCTTGTACGATCTAATTGCCATCCGCAAAGGAGAGAGCGAGTAATGGTACTCAAAAAACCTGAAGGAGACGCGATATCGCTGAAGCTGCCCAATCTTCCAGATTATCTGGGGGTAGCGCGCCTGACCGTTTCCGGAGTGGCCAATCGTCTTGGTTTTTCCTTCGATGACATCGAGGATATCAAGCTCGCTGTAGGGGAGGCTTGCAGCAATGCGGTCAAGCACGCTTACCGGGAAGACAATAAAAAGGGTGTCATTCTGATCGATTGTTTTGTGTATCCTGATCGATTGGAGATTGTTGTATCGGATGAGGGAAAAGGGCTGGAAAGCGTACCTGCTGCTGATCAGCTCGGTCCCCTTTATGCAGGAAGAGAAATTGATGAGGTGGACGAGGGCGGATTGGGTCTTTATTTGATCCATACACTCATGGATGAGGTGGAAATTCGCACAGGCAGCGGTGTTTCGGTCGCCATGACCAAGTATGTTCGGCGGGATGGGGTGGCTGGCTATGACCGGACAATCTCGGAAGAAGAAGTATAGTCCCGAAGAATTGAGGAAGTTCCTTCACCAATATGGGGAGACGGGGGATCCGGACCTGCAGGAGCTGTTGGTGAGAGCTTATACACCTCTGGTAGAGACGCTGTCGAAGAAGTTTGTACGCGGCCAGATTATGCATGAGGATTTGATACAGGTAGGAATGATCGGCCTTTTGGCATCGCTGCGCCGATTCGATCCGGCATTTGATAGGACGTTCGAAAGCTTTGCCATCCCTACCATCGTAGGCGAGATCAAACGCTACATACGGGACAAGACCTGGAGTGTCCACGTCCCGCGCAGGGTAAAAGAAATGAGCCCGAAGATCAAGCGGGTCGTCGATGAATTGACGATCCAGCTGCAAAGGTCTCCGCAGATCGCGGATATCGCGCGCTACTTGGGTGTGACTGAGGAAGCGGTGCTGGAGACGCTGGAGATGGGCCGCAGCTATCATTCCCTTTCCATGGACAGCGAGCTGGAGGCCGACAGTGATGGCAATACCATCACACTGCTGGACTTGATTGGTTCCCAGGAAGCTGGCTATGGACAGGTGGAGCAAAATTTGATGCTCGATCGGGCCCTGAACGTTTTGGACAAGCGGGAAAAAGAAATCATTCAATTAACTTACTATCAAAATTTGAGCCAAAAACAGGCCGGAGATGTCATGGGCATGTCTCAGATGCACATCTCCCGGCTGCAGCGCAGGGCGCTGGGAAAACTGAGAGAAGCGCTAAAGGTTGATCAGCATGAAACGGTTATGTGAATCATATGCGAGGAGGTGTCCGCGGACGCCTCTTTTTTCTTTCCTTGCAGTTCTCCCGCCGCACCCTCTGCCACTCAATTTTTCTCGTCTGCTTTCCAGAGCTTAACAGTAAATGTGGTACAATAAACGGCGTAGAACGAGCGCAGGAGGATATGTATGGAACTAACATTGATGATCCAGACAATCGCCCAGGATACTGGCGTCAAACCTCATCAGGCAGAACGGACCATCGCTCTTTTGGATGAGGGGAACACAGTCCCGTTTATTGCCCGTTACCGCAAAGAAATGACTGGGCAATTGGACGAAACACAAATTCGTGCCATTGAAGAGCGCGTTCGTTATTTGCGCAATTTGTCTGTGCGAAAAGAAGAAGTCATCCGGCTGATCGAGGAGCAGGGCAAGCTGACAGATGAGCTGAGAGCAGCCATCGAAAAGTCGTCGAAGCTGCAGGAAGTGGAAGACTTGTATCGACCGTACCGGCAGAAACGGCGCACGCGGGCGACCATGGCCAAGGAAAAAGGCCTGGAGCCATTAGCCAATTACTTGCTCAGCCTGCCGAAATCAGGCGATCCGAATGCAGAAGCAGCGAAGTACATCAATCCCGAAAAGGGTGTGGATTCCGCAGAGGCGGCTCTGCAAGGTGCGATGGACATCGTAGCCGAGCAAATTTCGGATGACCCGGACATTCGTCAGTGGGTCCGCCAGCGCACCATGCAAAAAGGGCAGCTGCTGTCGGAGCAAAAGGCTGACGAAGCGGATGAGAAAAATGTTTATCAAATGTACTATGCGTACAGTGAACCATTGAAAAAGGTCGTGCCGCATCGTGTGCTCGCGATGAATCGCGGAGAGAGCGAAGGCATCCTGAAGGTGACGGTAGAGGCGCCCGTCACAGAGATTCTGCCATGGATCCAGCGACGTGTGATTCCTCGCGACACCGTTGTTCGTTCCTTCCTCGAATCGACGGTAGAAGATGCGTACAAGCGCCTGATCGCCCCTTCTATTGAAAGAGAAGTGCGCGCGGAGCTGACCGAGACAGCCGAAGAGCAGGCCATCCACATTTTTGCGGAAAATCTGCGCAATCTGCTGCTGCAGCCGCCTGTGAAAGGGAAAGTCGTGCTGGGCGTCGACCCGGCATTCCGGACAGGCTGCAAGCTGGCCGTCGTGGATGAAACAGGCAAGCTGCTGGAGGTTGCCGTCGTGTACCCGACACCGCCGGTCAACAAGGTAGCTGAGGCAGCAGCGAAGGTTAAACAACTGATTGCGAAATATCAGGTATCGGTCGTGGCGATCGGCAACGGAACCGCATCGCGGGAAACCGAGCAGTTTATCGCAAATGTCCTCAAAGAGCTGGGGAAAGACGTGATGTACATCATCGTCAACGAAGCAGGAGCATCCGTGTATTCCGCCTCCACGCTGGCAAAGGAAGAGTTCCCAGAATTGGACGTAGCTGAGCGCAGCGCTGCATCGATCGCCCGCAGGCTGCAGGATCCGCTGGCAGAGCTGGTCAAGATCGATCCCAAATCGGTCGGTGTAGGACAGTACCAGCACGATGTGTCTCAATCCCGCTTGGCAGACAGTCTGCAATTTGTCGTAGAATCGGCGGTAAACCACGTAGGGGTAGATGTGAACACCGCCTCTTCTTCGCTCCTGCAATACGTATCGGGCATCAGCAAGCAGGTGGCAGGCAACATCGTGAAAAAACGGGAGGAGATCGGCAAGTTCGTAAGCAGGTCCGACCTGAAGGATGTTCCTCGCCTGGGTGCCAAAACGTTCGAGCAGTGCATTGGCTTTTTGCGTGTGATGGATGGAAGCAACCCGTTGGACAAGACTCCGATTCACCCCGAGTCCTACGATGCGACCCACAAGCTGCTGCAGATGATCGGGATTGCACCGCAAGACATTGGGAGTGAGCGCTGCAAGGAGCAGCTTCAGTCTCTGAACATCGCACAGACGGCACAGAAGCTGGGCATTGGTGAGCCGACGCTGGCTGATATCGTGGAAAGCCTCTTGCGCCCGGGACGCGATCCGCGTGACGAGCTTCCGAAGCCTCTTTTGCGCAGCGACGTTCTCCAGCTGTCGGATCTGGGCGTGGGCATGAAGCTCCAAGGAACCGTTCGAAACGTCGTTGATTTTGGTGCATTTGTCGACATCGGCTTGAAAAACGATGGCCTGGTGCATATCTCGCGGCTGAAAAAAGGCTTTGTGAAACACCCGCTCGAAGTGGTGACGGTGGGAGATATCGTGGATGTCTGGGTCGTGGAAATCGATGAAAAGCGTCAGCGCGTCGGACTGACCCTGATCGCGCCGACAGAGGGTTAAAACAGAAGAAACAAAAAGGCGGCTCCCTGTTTATTCAGGACGGCCGCCATGTTTTTCCCAGTATAAGAACCAACAACTGTTCAACAGGCGAATCTGCCGAACATCCTTCCCGCTGAAGGCACGCTGCAACTGCCTACGCATCCACTGTGGCATGAAGGTACCTCCTGAAGTTCATCGTCTACTGGCAAGTGTATGCACAGGACGAGAGGGAGGTACCTATTTTTTTACTTACTCTTCCTCCAGCAGGTACTCCAGCTGCGCTTGCAGGGCGCGAATTTCGGTCAAAAGGGAGATCAACGGATATTCGCTTTCCTGCAGGGAAGCGAAACGGGCTTCGAGTCGGCTTACATAGTCGAGCCCATCTGTGACTGCGAGCTCGCTGTCAAGCAGCTCCAAATCGGAACATTCTGCAACGACAAGAGGCAGGTCTGGCCGATCCGCGATAGTCAGTTTGTCGATTTCCTTGTGCAGCCGCTTCAAAAGAGCGACCAGCTGATACATATGTGATTCAGGCAACGCGACGAAATGCAGTCCGGTACCTTCCTGCAACAGCAAATAGCGCATAAGCTCCTCCACCAATCTACTTTTCTACCACCCAGTGTAGCCTATCTGTCTGGCACTTTTCAACCGGAACTGCTATCGTGAAAGGAAAGACAGGAGCGGAGGAGAAGAGATGACCGATCAGGAATTGCAGAAGCTGGTGGAGGACATTTCCACGCAATTTTTTGCCGTGCCCTTTCGCCATCAGGCTCGTTTTAACAGCCGACTGCGCACGACCGGGGGAAGGTACCTGCTGCGCTCGCATGACATCGAGCTGAATCCGAAGCACTTGGAGGAGCATGGTATGGACGAGCTCGTCGCCATCATCAAGCACGAGCTTTGCCATTATCATTTACATTTGGCCAAGCGGGGCTACCGCCACGCAGACCGCGACTTTCAGATGCTCCTGAAACAAGTGGGCGGCAGCAGATACTGTCAGCAGGTCGGGGACGGTCGCACACGTCTGCCTTATCGCTACGAGCTGGTCTGCCAGGCATGCGGCATGAGCTACAAGCGCAAGCGCAAAATGAACCCGTCTCGATACCGCTGCGGACGATGCAGCGGCAAGCTGATCCTGCGTGAATGGAAGGAAACCGCCCCCTCTACCTAAAGCACTCAGGAAAGTGGGCTTCCTTGCACGCCTTTGGACACCAGCGTTATAATGGACTGACTATGCCGTAAAGGAGCGTTCGTAAAGTGGCACACGATGAATTTTCCCTGATCCGGCAATGGACGAGACGTTCGGACGGACAGGAAGGCGACGGCTTGACCGTCGGAATCGGGGATGATGCCGCTGTCTTTACACCGACGCCGGCCATGGAAGTGGTGGCATGCTGTGACGCGATGGTCGAGACGGTTCACTTTCTAAAAGAAACCATGAACCCGAGCGATATCGGCTACAAGTCGGTCATCAGCAACATCAGCGATATTGCGGCCATGGGTGGGGTTCCTCGCTATGCATTGGTGAGTATCGCAGTTTCCCCCAGCTGGTCGGCAGAGATGACCAGTCAAATCTACGACGGCATTCATGAAGCCTGCAAAGCGTATGGGGTGAGATTGATTGGCGGGGATACGGTTTCCGCACCAGACGCCCTTCAGCTTTCCGTGACGGTTCTCGGTGAAGTGGAAAAGGGACGGGCTATTCGCCGCTCTCAGGCAAAAGCGGGTCAAGTGGTGTTTGTGACCGGGTACGTCGGTTGTTCGGCAGCTGGACTTCATCTGCTGCTGCAGCTAAAAGGGACAGGAGAAACGATTCCTGCCCGGTATCGGCAGCTCGTACGAGAGCATCAACGCCCGTCTGCCCAAGTGAACGCAGGGAGGATTTTGCAGGCTGTTCGAGGGAATGGGGCGTTAAACGACATCAGTGACGGTCTTGCCTCAGAGCTGTGGGAAATCGCCGAGGCGAGCCAGGCGGTTCTGTCGATCGACGCCAGCTTGATTCCGATCAGAGAGGACCTCCGCTTCTATGCAGAGCGAGCAGGAAGAGATCCGTTAGATTGGGTGTTTTACGGCGGTGAAGACTACCAACTCGTGGGAACTGCGGATGCAGAGCATGTCGGAGCCTTGCAGGAGCAATTTGCGGCAGCGGGCATTCCGTTTGCAGTCATTGGCCGTGTAGATGCGAGGGAAGGACAATCGGCTGTCGCATGCACGCGAGGAGGCAGGCAGATGCCGTTACCCAAAGCCGGGTTCAATCATTTTGGGCGGCCTGAATAAAAAGGGGATGACAAGCATGGCGTACAAGTGGACGCTCTCTGGAGTGGAGGAAACACAGCTTTTTGCGGAGAGCCTCGCAGCCCTTTTGCAGCCTGGTGACTTCATGGCGCTGGAGGGTGATCTGGGCGCAGGGAAAACGACATTCACCCAAGGGCTGGGACGGGGTCTCGGAGTCAAGCAAGTGGTGAACAGTCCGACGTTTACGATCATAAAAGAATATCAGGGGCGCTTGCCGTTATACCATATGGATGTCTACCGGGTAGGAGATGATGTGGACTCGCTCGGGCTGGACGACTATTTTTTTGGAGATGGAGTTTGTGTGGTAGAGTGGGCTTCTTTGATTGAAGAAGTGCTCCCGGCAGACCGATTAACGGTCTTGTTGCGGACGGTAGGAGAGGACGAACGTCTGATTGAGCTGGTACCGCAGGGTGTACGTTATGTGAATTTGTGTGAGGAGTTTGATTTTGATGCGCGTACTGGCAATTGACACGTCCAATCTGGTGCTCAGTGTAGCCGTTGTGGATGAAGAACGGGTCCTGGCGGAGATGACGACCAATCAGCAAAAGAACCATTCCATCCGTCTCATGGACTGCATCTCCGAACTGCTGGATGCGACGGGTACACTGCCTGAGCAGCTCGGTGGACTGGGCGTCGCAAAAGGACCGGGATCTTACACGGGTGTTCGTATCGGAGTCGCAACCGCCAAGAGCATGGCCTGGTCGTTGAACTTGCCGGTAGTCGGCATTTCCAGCCTGCAGGCAGTCGCGATGAACGCAGTCGGCTTTCCCGGCCTGATCGTGCCTTTGTTTGATGCCCGCAGAGGTCAGGTTTACTCGGGGGGCTACCGGACAGAGGGCATGGAGTCCGTTCGTTTGCAGGATGACGAGAGGATTATCCTTTTGCAGGAATGGCTGCCGCTTCTCAGAGAACAGGCACAGGGAGATCCCATCCTGTTTCTCGGAGAGGATGTCAGCCTGCATCGGGAAGCGATCGAGCAGGGATTGGGAGAGCAAGCACGCTTTGCAACACCGGCACAGCATCATCCGCGTGCAGCCCATATCGGCTACTTGGCGATGCGCCAGCTGCAGGCCGGCGGGAATCCACACGAACTGGTGCCTGAGTACCTTCAATTGGCGGAAGCTGAGGCCAAATGGCTGGCCCAAAAGCAGGAGGGTTCCGCAAAGGAGTAATTTCAATGATTCCACCAAATGAACTGGAATACCGTTTTATGACGATGGCGGACGTAGGGGCTGTCACTGAGCTGGAGAGGCTGTCGTTTAGCACGCCCTGGCCACATGATGCATTCGTCAATGAGTTGACGAAAAATCCGAACGCCCGGTATGTCGTCGCCATTCATCAAAATCGAATTGTGGCTTACTGCGGAATGTGGATTATCATCGATGAAGCGCATATTACCAATGTGGCGGTACACCCATTGTACCGCGGGAAAAAGATCGGCCTGTCTCTCATGATCAAGATGATGAATGTAGCGAGGATGTTTCATGCGAAAAGCATGACCTTGGAAGTCCGGCCATCCAATACAGTAGCTCGCAACATGTACACCAAGCTGGGCTTTCGGGAGCACGGTGTGCGCAAACGATACTATTCCGATAACAATGAGGACGCAATTATTATGTGGGTGACATTGTAATGAACAAGACATTTACGTCGCGCTACGACATGCGCGTGCAGCAGGCCTACCAGGCACACAAACAGTCGGGTGAACCGACTTATATACTAGGGATCGAGACCAGTTGCGACGAGACATCCGCCTCAGTCGTGCGCGACGGACGAGAAGTGCTTTCGAATGTCATTGCCTCCCAGGCAGACATTCACAAGCGGTTTGGCGGTGTGGTTCCCGAGGTGGCTTCCCGCCGCCATGTGGAAAACATCACGCTGACAATCGAGGAGGCATTGGAGAGCGCAGGCAAGACCCTCGATGACATTCATGCCATCGCAGTGACGTACGGTCCGGGACTGGTGGGAGCCCTTCTGGTCGGAGTGGCAGCAGCCAAAGCGATCTCGCTGGCTCGCGGAATTCCACTCATCGGAGTCCACCATATTGCCGGGCATATTTACGCGAATCGTTTGGTCGAAGAAATGGATTTCCCGTTGATCGCGCTAGTTGTTTCTGGCGGTCATACCGAGCTGGTCTGGATGAAGGAGCACGGTCAGTTTGAAATCTTGGGAGAAACGCGTGACGATGCGGCGGGCGAAGCGTACGACAAGGTAGCGCGTGCGCTCCAGATGCCTTATCCCGGCGGCCCGCACATCGACCGTCTCGCTCACGAAGGCATTCCCAATGTTCCCTTGCCGCGCTCATGGCTGGAGCCAGACTCGTACGACTTCAGCTTTAGCGGCTTGAAGTCCGCCGTACTCAATACGCTGCACAACGCAGCACAACGCGGAGAAACCATCGAGCCGGCTAATCTTGCTGCAAGCTTTCAGGACTCTGTCACGGAGGTGCTGGTGGAGAAAACCTTGCGTGCTGTCCGTCAATACGGAGCGAGACAAGTGCTCTTGGCGGGTGGGGTTGCAGCGAACCGCGGACTGCGGGAGCGACTGCACAGCCGCTGTCAGGAAGAAGGGATCCCGCTGGTGATTCCGCCGTTTACGCTGTGCACGGACAACGCAGCGATGATTGCGGCAGCAGGCTTTATCCGTTATGAAAAAGGGCAATTCGCAAAGCTCGATCTGAATGGAGTACCGGGCTTGTCGCTTTCCGATCACTGATCGCTTGAGAATGTTACCATTACCGAAGCATCCCCGTATCTCTTGCCTTTCGGATAGGCAGGACCGGGGATGTTTTTTTGTTTCCGCTCCGTATACCTGCCCCCTTATAGGCCTATACTCGTGGGATGATAACAGGTGAGCTGCCAGGTTATCCACATCTATCGAATAACTTTTCTGGTTGTTCCTTCCCCCGCCTGTGAATACTGGTGATAACACGAAAAATGACCGGGAAAATCACACTTGGCTTGTGAATTCTTTTGTGGAATATGTGGATAAGAGTGGTGCAGTTATCAACAGGAGGGCCTCGATGAAGAAGAGCATCATGCTTTGGATTTTTACATTCCTGATACTGTTTGCTGGAGCAAATAACGGAAAACCAGGATTGGCAAAGGAAACACCGCAAGTGATTGTGCTATTCGTAGAAGGCATGTCGTTTTACGATCTGGAGCAGCTTCGACAATATCCCCATGTGGATAAGTGGATCAACCAATCGGCAGCAGGAGCGGTTTCGATCCGCTCGCCAGGAGCGAGAAATGCTCCAAACGGCTATTTATTGATGGGCAGCGGAGCGCAAGCTGTGTATACCGAGCGCAGCGGGACGGGCTACCATCCATGGGAATCCGTATCTGCCCATGAGACGGCGGGGGAAAGGGCGCAGGAGCTGGGGGCTTTGGACGAAGCGCAAAAGCTAGCGCGCTCTTCCATCGTTTTTCCCGGTATTTTCCGGCTTCTTGCCGATAACCAGGACAGATCGTATACTCCGCAAATCGGAATGCTCGGCAAGCTGTTGAGGTCTCATCAAATCCCCGTATCGGTCTTGGGGAATGGAGACTATGACGATTTCCGTCAACGCCATAGTGTCCTGTTTGCCATGGATGAGCATGGACAGGTGCCGACAGGTGACTTGTCCATGAATACAGTCCTCCATAAGCGGGGGTCTCCCTACGGAATTCAAACCAACTACTCGTATTTGCTCCAAAGGATCCGTGCAGATCGTCATTCTGGGCTGATCGCCGTTCAGCTCTCCGATTTGTCCCGACTCTATCAGATGGCGGAAGAAATGGAGCCGAGCCAGTATGAGCGCCACTATCATCGGGTCCTGTCTGAGCTGGGGGGATTTTTGGATCGACTCCTGGAGGGCCGAAGTGAGAGCCAGCGCGTCATGCTTCTCTCGCCTGCCGTAAATGCCAGAGCTGCTAAAGAAAAGACGCTGTTGCCTCCGGTGCTTGTATGGGGAGACAAAGGTAAAGGACTTCTAACCTCCGCTACGACAAGGCAATCGGGGCTGATCAGTGGCCTCGATGTTTTGCCTACCATTTTGGCATGGCTGGATGTGCAGACTCCCAAAGGGCTGACTGGCCATGCGATCCGAATAGATCCCAAGAAAAGCGCCGACCAGCTCGTACAGCAGGTCCACCAGATTCATCATACATACGCCACACGCTCCTCTGTTTTGTACTCGTTTGTCATGCTGCAGATCATCACACTGGCATGTGCAGCCATTCTGTGGATGGTAAGCAAACGGCTAAATGGCGGAGCGGGGCTTGAACTTTTGCAAAGAGGCGTGAGGCTGTCGCTCTTGGTGATGCTGTGCTTCCCGGCTTTGCTGCTGCTGGAGGCATGGCTCGACTGGGAGGCCTCTGGACCGGTCGTACTCGGAGTGCTGATCATTGTCGCTTTGTTGGCGGCGTTTTGGCTGGAGCAACGCTCGCTGGCACAGACCACAGCGATCGTTTGCGGGTTCACGGTGCTTTGTCTCCTGGTGGATGGATGGACGGGTGCGACTTTGATGCGCAGCTCCTACCTGGGGTACGACCCGGTGATCGGAGCGAGATTTTACGGGTTGGGAAATGAATTCGAAGGTGTGCTGATTGGCAGCTCGATCATGACGGTGGCCGCACTGTATCAGATTGTTTGGCATAGGCTGCGCCCGATCCTTGCGGCGATTATCTTCACAGCTGTGCTCTATTACATGGTAGCGCCCGGCTTGGGTACGGATGCAGGAGGCTTCCTCGCGGGGCTGGTAGGCTTTTTTGTGGCGTTCTCGCGCTTGCAGGGGTGGACCATCGGAAAAAAAGGCCTCCTGATTTTGGCAGGAGGCCTCATGGCTGGCATTGTGACGCTGATTGTCGGCAGCCTTTTGACGGATCAGCCGCTAACGCACATCGGCAGGGTCGCGGATCAGATTGTCTCCGGTCAGTGGGACGAAGTAGGGCGGATGCTGGAGCGCAAGATCGCCATGAACGTGCGATTAATCCGCGTCTCCATCTGGAGCAAGGTATTCGTCGTCTCACTCATTGTCCTCGGACTGTTAGCCTTGTGGAATGATCGCTTCCTGCGTCACCTGGCCCGGAATACGCCGTTTTTGGTAAAGGGTTTTTCCGGAGTGATAGCTGGCTCCCTGGCAGGACTTGCTCTCAATGACTCTGGCATCGTTACAGCCGCGACATGCATCATTTTCCTTGTCGTGCCGGCCCTATACGCCGCATTAGGAGAGTCAAAGGATGAACAATGCACGACCTGAGCCGTGCCCAAAAAAGTTTATTCCTCAGAAAGGGTGCTCCATTCGTCGTACAGCTGCTCCAGCTCCAACCGGGCTGCACTGATCAGATCGTTGCGCTCCTTGGCCTGCACATGATCGCTGTAGATTTCCGGGAGACAGAGCTCTTCCTCCCATTTGACGATATCCGCTTCCCGTTTTTGAATGGTCGCTTCGATTTCCTCCAGACGGCGCACGCGCTGACGTTCGCGTCGTTTGGCTTCCTTATCCAGCTCATAGGAGGTCTTTTCTGGCTGAGGGGCAGCGCCTTGCTTTTTCGTCGGTCCGGCTGCGAGCTCTGCTGCCATTTCAGCCAGTTCCTGTTTCTTCTCCACGTAGTAATCGTAGTTCCCCAGATAGTTCGTCACTCCGTTCGGCGACAGCTCGAGGACACGGCTGGCAATCTTGTTCAGGAAGTAACGGTCATGGGACACGAATAAAATCGTGCCGGGATAATCATACAGGGCATTTTCGAGCACTTCCTTGCTGTAAATGTCCAAGTGGTTCGTCGGCTCGTCGAAGATCAGGAAATTGGCCTGCTTGAGCATCAGCTTGGCGAGGGATACGCGGGCACGTTCTCCGCCAGACAGGTCCGAGATGCGCTTTTGCACATCGTCTCCGCTGAACAGGAAGTTTCCGAGCAGCGTCCGCACGTCTTTTTCCAGCATCTGCGGGTACTCGTCCCAGATCTCGCCGAGAACGGTGTTGCTCACATTCAAATTGCGATGCTCCTGATCGTAGTAGCCGATCGTGACGTTGCTGCCGAACTGGACGTCTCCCTTGAGCGCATTCAGCTGACCGACGATGGTTTTGAGCAGGGTCGATTTGCCGATTCCGTTCGGCCCGACCAGAGCCACTCGTTCTTCTCGCTCGATTTCAAAAGTCAGCCCGCGGGAGAGGACAGCATCCGGATAGCCGATGGCCACATTCGCCGCCTTCATCACGATGTTTCCGCTCATTTTGGACACCTCGAACGAGAAGTGTACCGACTTGTTGTTCATGATCGGCTTGTCCAGACGGTCGATTTTCTCCAAGGTCTTGCGTCGGCTTTGCGCGCGTTTGGTCGTCGTTGCGCGGGCGATGTTCCGTGCAATGAAATCTTCCAGCTTGGCTATTTCCTCCTGCTGCTTTTCAAAACGCTTGAGCTCTTGCTCCAAGCGTGCAGCCTTTTGATCGAGGAAACGGCTGTAGTTTCCGACGTAGCGGGTGGCGCGATGCCGTTCGATTTCGTAGACGATCGTCACGAGCTTGTCGAGGAAATAGCGGTCGTGGGATACGACCAGAATGGCTCCCTGATAGTTCTGCAGGTACGTCTCCAGCCAGGTGAGTGTCTCAATGTCCAGGTAGTTGGTCGGCTCGTCCAACAGGAGGATCGTCGGGGATTGCAGCAGCAGCTTTGCCAGCGCCAGACGGGTCTTTTGCCCGCCGCTCAGCGTGCGGATCTGAGTCTGGTAATCCATATCCGCAAAGCGCAAGCCGTGCAGGACGCCGCGAATCGACCCCTCATAGCTGTACCCGCCCTTTTCTTTAAATGCTTCGGAACGCAGGGAATAGCTCTCCAAAATCTGCTGGTAGCGCTTGTCATCGGCGATTACAGCCGGGTCGCCCATTTTCGCCTCAAGCTCCCTCAGCTCCTTTTCCTCTTGCTGCAAATGGGTGAATACACTCATCATTTCATCCCAGATGCTGCGTTCGGATTCCAATCCGCCATTTTGTGCGAGATAGCCGAGAGAGACTTCCTTGGGAATCCGGATCGTCCCGCTGTCATAGCTCAGCTCGCCCGCAAGTATTTTCATCAAGGTCGATTTTCCCGCGCCATTGACGCCGACGAGCCCGACCCTCTCTCCGGTTTGAATTTGCAAGGAGATGTCCTGTAAAATGGTCTCGATGCCGTAGGTTTTTTCTATATGTTCAGCTTGCAGCAAAATCATCAGTTTCACCTCTTTATATACTATAGCCAGTGTAGCCTAGAGAGAGTGTCAGGGACAAGCCTTGGGGCATGTTACCTGTATGTTTCGGGAGGGGTAGACGTGAATATGGATCCAAAAGCGGTCAAGCAGCAGCTCCGAAGCCGGATCATCGAAGAACGAAAGGCATTGCCGGATGCGCTGCGAAGAGAATATTCGGCTCGGGCATGCCGACATGCAGCAGAGCATGAACGGCTCGCAGGGGCGAGAGCGATCATGGCCTTTCACCCGTTTGGTGCCGAACTGGATATCCTCCCCTTCATTGAAAAAGCAAAGGCGAGAGGGCAGGAGATTTGGCTGCCGCTGACGCTAACCGCAGAGCGACGCCTCATTCCTTATCGATATGAAGGGAAGCATATGCTGAAGCAGGGCGTGTACGGGATCTGGGAGCCTGACCCGGCTTTGGCCGAAGAAGCCGACTTGACCAAGCTGGACGCGGTGTTGGTTCCAGGGGTAGCCTTTGACCGTCACGGGGGAAGAATGGGATACGGCGGAGGCTTCTACGATCGATTCCTGGCTGGACTTCAACCACGTCCTTTATTGGTGGGAATTGCGTTCTCCATGCAGCTTGTCGATCAGGTACCGCGAGAGATGCACGATATCGGCTTGGATGGAGTAGTCACAGAAAACGGTTTCTTTCAAACGTGAATCTTTTGTGTCAGGCACGGTCTTTTCTGGAGGTACTATCTACAGCACGAGCAAAAAAGTGTACAATACAATCGAATGAAAAAACGGAGGAATGAGCTGTGGGCAAATGGAAGGTAGGCGTGATTTCAGCGAGCGATTCCATCGCCAGAGGTGACCGAGCGGACGACCGCATCCCGATTATTCGTCAATTGACAACGGAATGGTTGCATGTGGATGTGGCAATCTACCGAGCTGTCACCGATGATATGGAAGACCTGAAAGAAAATATGATTGAGCTGGTAGACCGGGAAAAATGCGATCTTTTGATTGTAACAGGCGGAACGGGGCTGAGTCCGCGGGATGTCACTCCGGAGGTAACCGCGTGGGTCACAGATCGACCTGTTCCTGGACTCGCCGAGGAAATGCGTCGCGCCGGATTGCAGCAGTCTCGCCGCGCCATGCTGACGAGAGCGGTAGCGGGCACGAGAGGAAACACTCTCATTATCAACCTTCCGGGCAATCCTACAGGCGTAGAGATTTGTTTCAATGCGATCGGCGATATGCTGTCGGATGCCTTGCATATCCTGCAGGGAACGGGAGAGGCCAATGAAGATTGGGGCGGTTTGGGATGGTAGACAAGCCACAAATGAAGGAAGTGCCGGTCCGCGAAGCGATAGGCATGATGCTTCCGCACGATATGACGCAAATACTGCCGGGTGAGTTCAAGGGTCGCCTGTTCAAAAAAGGTCACGTTGTAACGGAAGCGGATATCGAGCCTTTGCTTTCGATCGGCAAGGAGCACATCTACGTGCTGGAAATGCCAGAAGGTTTTATCCACGAGGAAGAAGCAGGCATTCGCATCGCCAAAGCCGTATCCGGCGGAGGCTTGACGTTGACAGAACCATACGAAGGAAAAGTCTCCATGAAGGCTTCACGTACCGGTTTGGCTAAAATCAACGAGGAAGCGGTCCATGCTTTGAACGCTTTGGAAGGCATTGCTTTTTCCACGATCTATGGCGATCAGGTGGTTCATCCAGGGCATACCCTTGCTGCGACACGGATCATCCCCTTGATCATCGAAGAAAAGCGGATTGTGGAGCTGGAGGAGCTGGCCAAGCAATTCCGGGAGCCGATCGTCCAAGTCAAGCTGTTCCAGGAAAAACGGATCGGCCTTGTCACCACAGGTGGAGAAGTCTTCTCCGGACGGATTGCAGACAAGTTTGGCCCTGCCATCCGCAGCAAGGTAGAGGCGCTCGGTTCAGACATAGTAGAGCAGCGCTTTGCCCCTGATGATAAAGAACTGATCGAAAAAGAGATTCACGCATTTCTCGAGCAAGGTGTTGATATGATTTTGGTCACAGGCGGCATGTCCGTCGATCCGGATGACCGTACCCCTGGAGCAATCGCGGGAGTAGGGGCCGAAGTCGTGCGTTACGGAACACCTATGCTGCCGGGGTCGATGCTCATGGTTGCCTACAAGGGCGATATCCCGATACTTGGATTGCCTGGCGCCGTGATGCATGAGAAGTTTACTTCCTTTGATGTGTTTTTGCCGCGGATTTTGGCTGGAGAGCGTATTGGGGCCGCTGACATGACGCGCCTCGGATACGGTGGTTTACGGAAGGGCTAGTTGGTTAGACTGGAAACTAACAGGAAAAAGGAGTGAAAGTCATGAGTACAATTGGGATTCCTGGACTGATTTTGATTTTGATCCTGGCATTGGTATTATTCGGACCGAAAAAGCTTCCGGAATTGGGGCGTGCAGTTGGTCATACTCTGAAGGAATTTAAAAATGCCACTCGCAGCCTGACGAGTGACGATGATGATGACGACGAAGCAAAGCGCAAGGAGCAGGCCAAGGATGCGACTGTTGCCAAAACAGCCGTCATCACGGAAAAGGATGCCTTTGACCGAGAGAAGATCGAACGTGAAATTCGCGAGCGTCTGGAACGGGAGCGCATCGAAAAAGAGATTCGTGAAAAGATGGAATTGGAACGTTCTGCGATGGAAAAGGAACAACAAAAGGCTTAGTTGGGCAAGGTGGTTGCCATGACAGATCAAGAAATGACAGTAGTCGAACACCTGACAGAGCTGCGCAAACGCATCATGTGGGTGCTCGCCGTATTTATTGTCGCTTTGATTGCCGGCTTCTTTTTGGCTGGTCCTCTTATCGAGTATCTCAAGCAGGAGCCCATAGCGGATGGAGTGCCGATCATCTCCTTGCATCCATCAGATGCGCTTCGCGTCTATATGCAATTCGCCTTTTTGATCGGCATTGTCGTGACTCTTCCGGTGGCGTTGTACCATATATGGCGATTTGTATCTCCAGGGCTGAATGTGAATGAAAAGCGGGGCTCGCTCTACTTCATTCCGGCCGCATGCTTTTTGTTTTTGATCGGGATCGTGTTTGGCTACTATGTGGTCTTTCCAATGATCATGCAGTTCATGACCAACATGACAGCGAACATCGGAGCAGATCCAAACTACGGGATCGCCGAATACTTCGGATTTATGTTTAATATGGTGATTCCATTCGGCATACTGTTCCAGCTCCCGATCATCGTGATGTTCCTGACCCGGATTCGGATCTTGAATCCGATGAGGCTCGCGAAAATGCGGAGATTTGCCTACTTTGGCCTCGCCGTTGTGGGGATTACTTTGACTCCTCCTGAAATTGTGAGCGACATTCTCGTGACGATCCCGCTGCTTCTCTTATATGAAATGAGCATCTGGCTGTCGAGGATAGTCTACCGCAAACAGCTGAGAGAACAGGCAGAATGGGAAAGCGAGTATCAGTACGAAACAGATGAAGCGGTACGCTAATCCGTTCAAACAAAAAGTCTCCTGTTATGACGACAGGAGACTTTTCGTATTTTCAAGAGGAAGTGGGCAATACTAGTACGGTTATGATAGGGGGTGCCCGTTTATGTGGCTGATTCTATGTTTGGCGCTCTTCTTCTCGTCAGGTCAAACCGCACTGGCGACGGAGCAGGTTGAGGTGTTTGACTCGGACCAGCAAAAGGTCATAGCGACTTTCGATAATACACCGGCGTTGCAAAAAGAAGCGCAGCTCATATTGGACAGTGTGAGCGGGCGAGTCCTGGAATTTAACCCGTCCCTTGATCATGTAAGGGTCGTGAAAATCCCACTGGTCCCCCCGAAACGTCTGACGCAGCGATCGGCTGGCATTGAGGCAGATATCGCTGAAATGTTTGTGGTGATACCCAAGAAAGGAAGCCGGCCGCCGTGGCTCATTTTGCATACCAAGCAATACGAGACCATCGTTGTTGAGTTTTCCGTGAGCGTCAAAACGCTGAAAGAGCTGGTCAAGCTGCCGTAAATTCCCGCTTCGAGGAGATCCGAGAATCACTCGGCGGGGGTCAGGAAAGTTTGCGTATAGTAATCCGTGACGACCCCTACACCAAGCTGGGTGAAGCCTTTTTCGAGCACATTTTTTCGATGGCCAGGGCTGTTCATCCAGCTTTCGTGTGCTTCGATGGCATCCGGATATCCGGCAGCGATGTTTTCGCCTGCCATGCGGTACGAGATCTTCGCTTGCTTCAAGCGGTCAAACGGGTCGCTTCCTGTCGAGGCGGATACATGATCAAAGAAATCGTTGCTTTCCATATCGAGGCTGTGCTTTCTTGCCACCTGGGCAGCCTCGTCATTCCATGCAAGAGCGGGGAGCTTGAAGCGATAGCGCGAGACATTGACCAGGTCCAGGATTTGCTGTTCATACGCCGCGTTGACCAATTCCCGTTCTTTTACGCTGAGGGCAGGCGGATCAAAATCGGGAGCTTGTCCCCGATACGACCATTTCGTCTCGTAAAAGCCGCCGCGCAAGAGCATTTGCGTATCAATCAGACGCAGCGCCGTCACTTTATCGTTATTCTGCTGGTCCAGATAATAGATGGCAGCGGTTCCGTTTTCCATGACGAGCGGCCGCTGTTGCTTCTGATTGGTGATCTGGATATTGGCTCCCATATAGGTGAACGTGACGACATTTTGCAGGGGATGCTGTCTCTCCAGTGCCTGCATGGCCGTTCCGATGCCGATGTCACCCAGCTTGGCTGACGGGGCGAGCGAGTAGAGATCGACTACTTTGCCGTTTGCGACGCCTACTTGTACATAGCGTGCAGGGTCCCGGTTGTAGATCCACCACTGATAGCCGAGACTGCTGGGGTCCTTGCGGGAGGGAGCACCCAGCCTCTTCGTGACCTCTGCGGATGACATGCCGAGAGAAATACCGAAGAGGGTGTTTGGCTTCTCGGCCTTGGCGACCAGTTGTGAGGAGCTGCCCAGAGCGGCACTAGTATTTGCAGGGGCTTGGACGGTAGCCGTATTTGTTGAAGGCTGCTTGGCAAGTGCAGCAGGAGGTTGTCCTACCCAGGCAGAATTAGATGCTTCATCCCAGCCGACTGGTTTGTTCAGCTGGCGGCCAATGACGGAAAGAGGGACATAGAGCGTTCCCTTGTATTCGAGAGTGGCAGGTGCATCCCCTGTGCCTCCTTGATTCGCACCTGTCTCTGGAGTAGAGGCGACTTCGCGTCCATCCCAATAGACAGTGGAAGGGTTGAGGTTGACCCGGATGAGTGACGAGTGATCAGATGAGAAGAAACGGCTGATGCCCACGATCGAGAGGACAGACAGCCCAATCAGCAGCCATTTGCGCATGTGCGGATCGCTCCTTTGCTAGCTTGTCTTGAGACTCTATCTGATTTATATGAGCGGGATGGATTGGTAGAACTCTTTTTGCTAGACGGCAGGATCTGCGAGAGTGACGCATGATTGGGACTGGATCTGGAAAAAAGTGAGGGAAACTACTTGCAAAGTAGATAGTGATTCATTATTATAGGAATTGGGTGTTAGCACTCATATCAATCGAGTGCTAACAACGTAAAATTTGTTTACCTACATTTTTTGAGGAGGGTGTTTTTAGTGCTTAAGCCATTGGGTGACCGTGTGGTAATCGAAGCTATCTCCAAAGACGAAACGACTGCAAGCGGTATCGTTTTGCCTGATTCTGCAAAGGAAAAACCGCAAGAAGGCCGCGTAATCGCAGTAGGTTCGGGTCGTGTTGCTGACAACGGCGAGCGCATCGCGTTGGAAGTAAAAGACGGCGATAAAGTAATCTTCTCCAAATACGCTGGTACTGAAGTCAAGGTAGACAATAAAGAATACCTCGTGCTGCGCGAATCCGATATCCTCGCGATCATCGGTTAAGACATAGGAATTTGAACGAACCAACACATAACAGGAGGTAGAGATTAGATGGCTAAACAAGTGAAGTTTTCTGAAGACGCACGCCGCTCGATGCTCCGCGGTGTGGAAACATTGGCAAATGCGGTAAAAGTAACCCTCGGTCCAAAAGGCCGTAACGTGGTACTTGAGAAAAAATTCGGTTCTCCGCTCATCACCAATGACGGTGTAACCATCGCAAAAGAAATCGAACTGGAAGACGCTTATGAAAACATGGGCGCTCAACTGGTGAAAGAAGTAGCTACCAAAACCAACGACATCGCTGGTGACGGTACTACCACTGCAACGGTTCTGGCTGCTGCAATGATCCGTGAAGGTCTGAAAAACGTAACGGCTGGCGCTAACCCAATGGTTATCCGCCGCGGTATGGAAAAAGCTGTTCGTGCAGCTGTAGAAGAAATCAAATCCATCGCGAAGCCAGTTGAAAACAAATCTTCGATCGCACAAGTAGCGGCTATTTCCGCTGACGATCAAGAAGTTGGAAACCTGATCGCAGAAGCTATGGAAAAAGTGGGTAAAGACGGCGTAATCACCGTTGAAGAATCCAAAGGCTTCGTAACCGAGCTGGAAGTAGTAGAAGGTATGCAATTCGACCGCGGCTACGCTTCCCCTTACATGATCACTGACACTGACAAGATGGAAGCGGTTCTGAACAACCCGTTCATCCTGATCACTGACAAAAAAATCTCCAACATCCAAGAAGTTCTGCCTGTACTGGAGCAAGTGGTACAAAGCGGCAAACCTCTCTTGATCATCGCTGAAGATGTAGAAGGCGAAGCGCTGGCTACCCTGGTAGTGAACAAACTGCGTGGTACCTTCACAGCTGTAGCGGTTAAAGCACCTGGCTTCGGCGATCGCCGCAAAGCTATGCTGCAAGATATCGCTGCTCTGACTGGCGGCGAAGTAATCACAGAAGAACTGGGTCTAGACCTGAAATCCACCAAGCTGGAACAATTGGGCCGCGCAGGCAAAATCGTGGTTACCAAAGAAAACACTACTGTTGTTGAAGGTGCTGGCGACAAAGCGAACATCGAAAGCCGCGTAGCTCAAATCCGTCAACAAATCGAAGACACCACTTCCGATTTCGATCGTGAAAAACTGCAAGAGCGTCTGGCTAAACTGGCTGGCGGCGTAGCAGTTATCAAAGTCGGTGCAGCTACCGAAACTGAATTGAAAGAGAAAAAGCTCCGCATCGAGGACGCACTGAACTCTACTCGCGCTGCAGTAGAAGAAGGTATCGTACCTGGTGGCGGTACTACTCTCATCAACGCAATCAAAGCTGTTGAAGGCGTTAAAGTAGAAGGCGAAGAGGCTGTAGGTGTACACATCGTACTCCGCTCCCTGGAAGAGCCAGTTCGTCAAATCGCTGCGAACGCAGGCCTCGAAGGCTCTGTAATCGTAGAGCGTCTGAAAAAAGAACCAGTAGGCATCGGCTTCAACGCTGCTACTGAAGAATATGTAAACATGCTGGAAGCTGGTATCGTGGATGCTGCGAAAGTAACTCGCTCCGCGCTGTCCAATGCTGCATCCGTAGCGGCTATGTTCCTGACTACCGAAGCAGTGATTGCTGACAAACCAGAAGAAAACAAAGCTCCTATGGGTATGCCTGATATGGGCGGCATGGGCGGCATGGGCATGATGTAAGAAAGAAAAGCGGCTCGCCGTTTTTCGAAAAGAGAGGCAGACTATCGTCTGTCTCTTTTTTTGTGCAAATTAGGTTTTCCGGAAAAATCCTATCTATTGCTGAACTCGTTGTTTTATTATTAGAAAATTGTAAATTTTTTCGGGAAATTTGTTTCTGAAATTGGAGTTTGAATACTAAACATTACTACAAAGAGAGAAACACAAGAGAGAGGCATCCATTATCTTTCATGGAGGAGATTGGTGATGAGACGTGTAGGGGTTTGGCTGATTTGCGCCGTTCTGATGCTGGTGGTGAGTGCGTGCAGTAGCAGCTCGCCTTCGTCAACATCGGGCGGGCAAGCTACGGGGGCGGCGCCGACACCTGCTGTAGAACCGGCAAAAGGGGAGCCGGTCGAGCTGGTGATGTACAGCTGGCGACCAGAGGACAAGGAAGCGTACAACAAGTTCATCGCGGAGTTTGAGAAGAAGCATGCCAACATTAAGGTCAAATTCAAGCCGTTCAAGTCAACGGAGTACAACACCATTCTGAGCAATTCCCTGACTGCAGGTACAGGGGTGGACATTGTTCAATTGCGTCCGTATTCTGGCGCGACATCCATTGCCGATGCGGGTTACCTGCTGCCGATTGACGATGTAAAGGGAGTGCAGGACATTCCAAAAGCTTATCTCGATGCAGCTCGAGGGAGCGACCAGAAGGTGTATGGAGTGCCGCTTTCTATCAACTCGGCTGTGATTTTCTACAACAAAAAAATATTGGAGGACAATGGCCTGCAGCCCCCGCAGACATGGGATGAGCTGATCCAAGTTTCACATGCACTGCAAGCGAAAGGGATCGTTCCCATTGCTCAGGCAGGAAAAGCGGCATACCTTTTGTCGATTGCGCATAGCGTCATTGGAACGAGCTCTTATGGCGGCAATGAGTACGTGGAAAAGCTGCTCTCGGGTGAGGTCAATTTCAACGATCCAGCGTTCAAGGAATCCATCCGTCGCATGCAAGAGCTGGCACCGTTTTTCCCGCCGGATTTTATCGGCATTGATGACAAGGATGCCCAAGCGCTCTTTTACACGGGAAAGGCAGCGATGTACATCAATGGCAGCTATCGCCTAGAAACCTTTGAAAAGCAAAGCCCAGACCTGCCGATCGATATTCTCCCTGGTCTTGCAAAAGAAAAGGGGGGAGACGCGCCGATGATCAACTGGGTAGATGGCTCGTACGGTATCCCAAAAGCAACCAAGCACCCGGAAGAAGCGAAACTCTTCATGGAATTTCTCGCCTCGAAAGAGTTCGGTCAGATGTTCAGTGATGATTTGAGCCGCTTGAGTGCAATAGCCGGCGTGACACCGAAGCATCCGTTGGTGCAAAAAATGACACAGCTCAGCGAAAAGAGCATGGCGCCGTTCCTGATGCTCGTCCACTTTGGGGAGGGCACGCCAACGACCAAGACGACCTTTGAAGACTCTCTGCAAGGGATGTACATCGGCAAGCTTACGGTGGATAAGGTAGCGGAGGATACTCAGGCCTCTTCCGACAAATGGTTCAAACCGAAAAAGTAGCCGCGTATGTCGATTGAAAAAAGCGGAGGTACAGTCAGGACGAAGCGCTTGGCTGTACCTGTTTTTGGAGGAGGGGGCACATGAGTATGCCTGTGACGGACAAAACGGCTGCTGCCAAAACAGAGGCTGCCAAGATACGGCGAAGGAACTGGAAAAGGCACTTGGTCCACCTGTTTTTGCTGCCGGCGCTTCTCTTTTATATATGGTTTCAGATTTATCCGATTTTCTCCGCGTTTTTAAACAGCTTCTTTGCCTGGGATGGGCTGAAGCGGGGATCATTTGTCGGCCTGGAGAACTTCGTGCGCCTGTTTACGGAATCGCCGTTTCAGGAGACCTTCTTCCGTGGGCTCGGTCATAACGTCATCTTTTTCATTGGGATTGTGCTGACCAAGCTCGTGGTGGCATTCGTGCTGGCGTTGTTCATCAACAGCAAGATCCGCGGGAAAGAGTTTTTCAAAATGGTGATTTTCATGCCGAAGCTGCTGTCGGTGATCGTGGTCGGATTCCTCTTTAGCCTAATTCTGAACCCGACGTACGGCGCATTAAATACCTTTCTCAAGTTCATCGGCCTAGAAGAGCTGGCGCGGCCATGGCTGGGAAGCCCGGATACGGCGCTCTACACGATTATTTTGGTCAACAGCTGGTATGGACTGGGGTTTGCGGTCCTGATTTTCCTCGCAGGGTTGCAGGCAATCCCTTCGGAAATTTATGATGCAGCCAAAATGGATGGGGCATCCGGTTTCACCATGCTGTGGAGAATGACAGTTCCTTTGGCGATGCCATCGATCATGGTGATGACGATTTTGAGCTTCATTGGTGCGTTTGAAGCGTTTGAACTCATTTTTGCCATGCAGGGCTCTCAAGCAGGACCTTACTATTCAACAGATGTGCTGGCGACTTACTTTTATCGTCTCGCTTTTGGGTCTGTTGCGGGAGGGGAATCGATCGGGCTCGGCTCGGCATTGGCAGTTGTGCTTTTCCTGATGATTTCGAGCGCAACGGCCATCTTGCTCTTTTTCTTCCGGCGCAAGGAATACGAACAATAGAAGGGGGGACAAGAACGTGACTGTTAGATGGGGACAATACGCAAAGTATGCGGTTCTGTTGTTCTCTGCCTTTTTGGCGCTCTATCCTATCTTTTTGATGATTGTCTCTTCATTCAAGAGCAATATGGAGATTCTCACTTCGCCTCTTGGGCTTCCGCATTCGCTTTCTTTAGAAAATTACACGGAAGTGTGGGACCGGGTAAACTTCGGTACGTATATATGGAATAGTATCTATGTCAGTGGCTTGTCTGTGTTTTTCATCCTGTTCATCTCTTCGTTGGCTGCGTTCTACCTTTCTCGCTATCCGTTCCGGTGGAATCCGTACGTCTTGTTTTTCTTTATGCTGGGCCTCATGCTCCCGATGAAGCTGGCGATTCTCCCGCTTTACATGATCATGCTGCAGCTGCAGCTGCTGGACACGCTGACGTCTTTGGTCATCCTTTATGTGGCAGGGGGGATTCCCTTTGGGGTTTTTGTGTTCTATGGATTCTTCAAGACTCTCCCGACGGAGCTGGACCAATCTGCGCGACTGGATGGATGCAACGGCTTTCAGGTGTATTATAAGATTATCCTGCCGCTGATGAAGCCAGCGTTGGCCACGGTGGGGATCGTTCATCTGATCGGGGTGTGGAACGACTTTTTTTATCCGTTGATCTTTTTGAAAAGTGAGGAGTTGAGCACGATACCGCTGGGTGTTCTCACATTGTTCGGTGAGTATGACACGGAGTGGAATCTGCTGTTTGCGAGCCTGACGATTTCATCTTTACCGATGATTATCGCTTTTTTGTTTGCATCGAAACAATTTATTGAAGGATTGACCTCGGGGGCGATCAAATGACCAAGAAACGATGGATAACGTTTGATTTAGACGGCACACTCATGCAGAATCCTTTTGGGGCATGGGTTTTTCCGGAGATTGCAGAGGCAGTCTCGGGAAGGCTGGGCAGGCAGCATGATGTAGTCTCAGAAATGGTGGCGGAGCATGAGGCGCGAATGGCATCTGGGCGCTACGTCGAAGCGTATGATTGGGATGATATTCTGCGAGAGAGATTACGAAAGTTGGACCTTGCCGATCCTTTTGAAATAGAGCCTCTGGTCCGCAAGCATTCCGTACCGCCCAAGGTCTGGCTGCTGGAGAGCGGCATTCGGGAGGTTCTGGCGGAATTAAAAGCGGGCGGCTATTCCTTGGCTGTCGTGACGAATGGATTTTACAAGTTTCAGGCGCCA
>NZ_CP069127.1:860000-955000 GCF_016811915.1 Brevibacillus choshinensis
CATTTCCTCAGGGCGCCCGATCGAGATGCGCAGCGAGGATTTGAGCCCGTAGCCTGCGAGCGTACGCACGATAAATCCGCGCTCGGCCAGGCGATCGAATACCTCTTTGCCGTCCCGTTTCGTATCGACGCAAACAAAGTTGGTCTGACTCTTCAGATAAGGCAGCCCCAGTGCGTCCAAGGTCTTGCACAACAGCTCTTTTCCGATTCGGTTGCTCTGTCTGGATGCGGCCACATGCTCGGCGTCATCCAGACTGGCCAGTGCACCTGCCTGAGCGATGCTGTTTACGTTGAACGGAGGCCTCACGTGATTGACAGCATCCACGAGAGCGGCTTGTCCGATTCCGTATCCGATCCGCGCGGCAGCAAGCGAATAGATTTTGGAGAACGTGCGGATGACGAACACATTGGCGTAGTCTTTGACGAGCTCGACGGAGGAGGCGTAGCCGTCCCCATCCGCAAATTCGTGGTAGGCCTCGTCAATGACGACCAGTACGTTTTCCGGAACCCGCGCAATAAATGCCTTCAGATCTTCTTCCGGAATGGCGGTACCGGTCGGGTTGTTCGGATTGCAGAGGAAGATGACCTTCGTTTTCTCGGTGATCTTTTGCAGCGCCCCTTCCAGATCAATGCCGAGATCTTCCTTCATTGGAGAGAAGACCGGCGTGGCCCCCATCAAGTGAGTCGAAGCCAGATACTGCACGAAGCAGATTTCCGGAATGATCGCCTCGTCGTCAGGCTCCAAAAACGTCTGTGCGACAAGGATGATCATTTCATCAGCGCCGTTGGACAAAATCACGTTTTCAGGACGTACGCCTTCTTTTGCCGCGATTTTGTTCAATACGGCTTCGCCTGCCGAGCTCGGGTACAGATTCAGCTGCTGGAGGGACTTCTGCATCGCCTCGATCGCTTTCGGAGAAGGCCCCAGCGGATTCTCATTAAAGGACAGCTTGTACACCTGATCTCTTCCCAGCGCCTGTTTCATTTCCTCGACAGGCAAATCGGCGAGCGAGCAAGTATACGGCATCAGGTTGGGATAGACGTTGCGAACCATTTGGTCTAGCTTCATGGCTGGTTAACCTTCCTTCCGATTTCATCTGCTCCCTGGATCGCTTTGACCACCATCTCAGGAGTCACGGCAAAAGGCATGTTGTCCATGTCTTCGATCCCGACGGTCACGACACCCAGTCGGTCCCAATCTTCCGGCGACAGCTCCGTAATCGCCATATCAGCGAGGGTGTAAGGAAGCTCCACTTTTTGATAGTAAGCGATCAGCTCGCGGATGGTTTCTTCACTTTTGCCTTCCAGAACGAGCTGGGACAAGATGCCGAATGCGACGATCTCTCCGTGGTAGGTGTTATGTACTTCGGGGAAGATGGTCAATCCTGAGTAAATCGCATGCGCTGCAGCCGTACGGCAATCGTCGCCGCCATATCCGCTCACGCTTCCGCTGATCAGGATGATGCTGTCGATGACGTCGTTCACCGCTTGATCGACGTTTCCTTGCTTGATGGTCTCTATCGCAGATGGACCTTTTTCCAGCAGCAGCTGGTAGAGGCCCTCTGCCAGACGAACTGCGCTTTGATTGAGCGCCGTCGGTTGGCTTTTTTGGACGGATGCAGAAGACTCAAACCATTTCGCCAATGTGTCGCCGATCCCGGCTGCCAGGAAGCGATAAGGCGCTGCACTGATCACTTTTGTATCGACGAGCACTACATTGGGAGCTTTTGAGCGATGGCTGATTTCAATGAATGTTCCCTCATCGTCATACATGATCGCAATAGGAGTGGCCGGCGCGCAGGTGGCCGCGATCGTCGGTACTGCCAGCAGAGGCAGGTTTTCGGCAAAGGCAACCGCCTTTACGGTATCAATGGCCTTGCCGCCACCGACTGCAACGAGCACCTCGGGTTTTCGATCCTGTACGATGGTGCGGAGCTCTTCAACCTTGGACCACGAGCATTCACCGCCATACCAGACGAAGCCTTGATTCTCGATTCCCTCTTTTTCCAAGCTGGCTGTAATGGTAGATTCTACGACTGATAAAGCTGTCTTTCCGCCGATCATGAGCGCGCTGTTTCCGAAGCTGCGAACGTAGGCGCCGATTTCTTTTACTAGCTCTACTTCTCGTACATATTTTCCAGGGCCTGGAATAGTGAACATGACGACAACTCCTGTAGTTTTATTCATGATGATGAATGAATATACAAAATGATATTTTATGATTTTACCAAATGTTTGTCAACTTGTTACGGAACTAAATTTTTATTTATTTTAATTTATATTTATCGATTTGAAAACAGTAATCTCTACCAAATGAGTCATTTCATTTATAAAAAAAAGACGGCCGCCCGAAAAGTGCCGAGAAACCGTCTTTTTGCTTTGTATCCAGTTGTTTAATTTACGTCTGATGCTGCTGTTCAGTTGCTTTGGTTGGCTGCAGATTCGAGAGGGCAACGCCGAGAAAGATAAAGGCAGCCCCGGCGAAAAAGCCCCAGCCCAGATGCTCATGCAGCAAGAGCCAGCCCAGAGCGGCGCCGACGATCGGCTGGACGAAGAAAAATCCGGCACCGCTTCCCGCATGCATCAGCTCGAAGCCTTTGTTCCACAGATAAAACGCCCCTGCGGTGGAAATGATCCCGATATACAGGACGCCGGCCCAAATCTCCCAGCCAAACGACCAGGAAATCGGAGTGACAGACATCTCCCAAACCATGACAGGGCTGGTGAAGATCAAACCAAACAAGGCGACGTACGTGGTGACCGCGAGTGATGAATACGTCTGCGTGGCTCTCTTGCATAGGACCGTATAAAGCCCCCAGCTGACGGCGGCGACGAGCAGAATCAGGTTGCCGGTCAGGGATGATTGTGCATCTGCCTTGTCAGGAACGCCGATGACGATGAGAACGCCGATCGTTGCCAGCAGGATTCCCGCGAGCTGCTTCCAATTTACGCTCTCCTTCAGCAGCCAGACGGCAAAGATGGCGATAAAAGCAGGCGATGCGGAGGTGATCAAAGCTCCCATGTGAGCGGTGGACAGCTTGGTACCGACAAACTGTGCGGCAATGGAGATGGTGACGCCCACGAATGCGATGAGCATCATCATGGGAAAGTCCTTTTTGGCGATGTACTCTTTTCGGGCGACGACAAAAGCACCGAGGACGATCAGCGCGATCGCAAAGCGCAGGATCAGCAGGGTAAAAGGCGGGATGACATCCAGCACGACCTTGCTCACGACGTAGACGCCGCCCCAGATGGCAGCTGCGAGCGTCAGGCAGATCGCTCCGAAAAACTGTTGTTTCCATTGTGATTGGTTCATGCAAAAAGCCCCTCTCGGAATGGTCATAAAAAAGGTGGGATCGTAAGTAGCCGAGGGGGAAGCGCGCAATATCGTTCCCTCACGACTAGGAGAGGGCCGCAGGTACATCACATTCAAACAGGATGCGTGTCATTCGATTCACCTCCTCATTGTGATGGTGTCAGCCATTTGGCTACGAGCAAGACAGGCTGCTCCAGCCGACCTACTGGCGCAAGGACCTGACGATACTGTTCATATCCGAGCCTTCCCCAGAAAAGCAGCGCAGGCTCATTTCGGGCGATCACTCCATGGTGAACGTGCGCAGATCCGGCAGAGGCGAAATGCTGCTCGGCCAACTGGACGGCTTCCCTGCCGTAGCCATTGCGCTGGCAGTCGGCATGGAGGAGGAGAAGGCTGATCCAGCTTTTCTGATCTGCAGGATTCATGATGACAAGATGCATCACGCCAATGATCTGCCCATCAGCCAAGAGCGTCAGCCACTGCCCCGTGGGAATGCTGAGCGTCGAGTCGTATTCCGACGCTACTTCGGCGAACGTGACTTTCTCTGTGCCGTTGCGCAAAAGATTGTAGCCGGGATTGCTGTTGTAAATGTCCAGGTGTGCGGGGAGATCGTCGCGTATGGTTTCCCGCAGGATGATCCTCTCTCCCGATAAAGCAAGACTCATGCATTTCCTCCGTATTTGCGAATCAAGCCGATTTGGCCTGCATGATATCCGTTGTGGTAGATCAAGCGACCGAGCGCCTGGCGAGGAGTGAGGGTCGCAATCGGCGCCACACAAGGCGCGTCCCATGCCTCTTCAGGCAGTGACGCTAACGATTCGAGCAGATAGGCAAACGATGCCTCGCGAAAAGAATGGAGAGCGCTCAGGTCCGTATAGATTCCTTCGTCTTTAACATTTCCGATCGTAGCCAGCTCCACGCCATCTGGCACAGGACGCCCAAAAAACATGGAACAAAAACGATACTCGACTTCAGCAATATGGCGGATCAAAAAGCCGATCGAATTGGAGCCGGGAGCCAACTTCCAGACAAGCTCCTTTTCCTCCAGATTGGCCAGCACATCTGCGTAGCGGGAACGTGCCGTTTGCAGAGAGGGCAGCAGGGTCTGCTCAAACATCGCGTTCATCCTTCCTGTTCATGTGAAAAGTGAGATCTTCCTTTTATTATAGGAGAAACGGAAAAAAGTAACAGACGAATCTTTTGGAATATTGCGAATGAATGTTCACTCAGTTCTGCGAATTCGTTATACTGGAGTAAAAAGGAGTGTTTGGGATGCCCCATCAAATCGAATTTTCCGTGAGGTCCACGGATCTGGACTTTATTGGACACGTAAACAATGCAAAATATTTGGAGTACATGGAGTGGGCGCGCTTTGACTGGATCTGGCAGACCGGACTGACACTCGACGAGCTGCAGCGCCGCGCGATCATGCCTGTCGTCGCCAATATCAATATCAATTACCGAAAAGAGCTGCGGATCCGGGAGCAAGTCATCGCCAAAACATCAGCGGTAAAAGTAGGGGAAAAAAGCTTTGTCATCAGACACGAGCTCTATAACCAAAAGGAGCAGCTGGTCGCAGATGCCGATGTCACGATGGTGATGATCGACGCAAACTCGAGGCGCTCTACGGAAATCCCAGCCGAGCTGCGGGATGCGTTGATGGCGGAGCTGGCGCTTCCTTAGATCGTGCATGGAGACAAGTGCTGGAAGGCTCCCTTTGGAGGGCCTTTTTCCGTTACAATGTACGTGAGAGGAGTGACGGAGCATGTCTGCTTTAACTACGATCTTATTTGACTTGGACGACACGCTTTTTGATTTTTCTGCCTGCTGGGAAAAGGGGATGCAGCAAACGGTTGCCACCCATCCGTTGACAGCCGATCTGGATGGAGCCGCACTATTGGAAGCTCTGCGCCGCCACGGTGATGACTTGTGGGTCGACGTGATAGCGAAACGTTACGACTTTACCCAATATCGGCAGCTGCGGCTGCAGCGTGCGATGGCTGATTTCAATCGCCAGATCAGCGCCGAAGAGGTCGATGGCTTTCAGCAAGCCTATGCTGCGGCTTGCATGAATGCCGTCACGGGGGACTCGGCTGTGCAGCAGTTGATCTCGGAATTGGCGGAGCGATATACGTTGGGGATTGTCACCAATGGGCCTGTCGATATGGCCTTCATCAAGCTAAGCCGTCTCGGTTTATCGGACTATTTCCCGAAAGAACGCGTTTTTCTCTCGGAGCTGATTGGCTATCACAAGCCCGATCCGCGCATTTATGCAACAGTCTTGCAGGAGCTCGGCGCAGAGCCTGCTCAGGTCCTGTTCGTGGGAGACACGTGGGATGCCGATGTCGCAGGAGCGATGGATGCGGGAATGTCAGCAGTCTGGATCAACCCGAAAGGAAAGAAGCCTGCGACAAGCCATCAGCCTTTGGCTACCATCGAGCGGTTGGAGCAATTGCGGGCGTATGTATAAAGAAAAAGCGCCATCCCAATAAAAGGGAGGCGCTTTTCGTATGTCAGTGAATCGCATTCTTTTTGAACTGCCCTCCGCGTACATCGTGAATGTTGCCGACTGCCAAAAAGGCGCTCGGGTCGATATCCTCGACGATCAGCTTCAGCTTTGCTTCTTCCAGACGGGTAATGATGCAGAAGACGACCTTCTTCTCATCGCCTGTATAGCCCCCTTCACCTATCAGGTAGGTGACGCCGCGGCCCAGACGAGCAACGATCGCATCTCCTACTTCCTTGTGATATTCGCTAATAATCCAAACCGATTTGGATTCCTGGAAGCCTTCGATGGTCAGATCGATCATTTTGAAAGCAATGTAATAGGCGATCAGCGAGTACATCGCACGATCCCAACCGAAGACGAATCCGGCGCTGCCCAAAATGAAAAAGTTGAAAAACATGACGATCTCACCAACGGAGAAAGGGGTTTTCTTATTAAACAGGACGGCAATGATCTCAGTGCCATCCAAAGATCCTCCATAGCGAAGGACGAGCCCAACACCGATTCCCAAGATGATTCCGCCAAATACAGCAGCAAGCAGCGGGTCATCCGTCAGTCCCGGAACCGGATGCAGCAGCGTGGTTCCAACGGACATGATCGTTACACCAAATAGCGTAGAGATGGCAAACGTCTTTCCAATCTGCCTGTAGCCAACAATCAGGAACGGTAAATTGAGTAAAAATAGAAAAATGCCAAGAGACCATCCAGTCAAATGAGACGCGATAATCGAAATGCCTACAATACCACCGTCAATGATTTGATTCGGAACCAGAAAGATTTCCAAACCTACAGAGACGAGAGAAGCACCGATCAGGATGAAGAAGATTCTTTTCAGCAATTTTCCCAACGGCAATTTTTGGTGAGTCGACTTGGTGATTGATTGATCCATCGTTCCCCTCCCAAATATTGATTGTTTACAAACTCATTATAACATTCCTTGTTGTTTGGCTAGGGTTTTAATGTGCAATCTTGCAAAAAAGTACATTCATATATGAATATACGCGTATAAAAGGATTGGATTGGATATTGACTGGAAAGGATTGGATTGCTATTTTCAAAGGGTTGGGACTATGAGGAGGAGGAAGGTTGCCGATGAGTGCCTTTCAAGTAGAAACGCAGATTGAGTCATCCGTAGAGCAAGTATGGTGGGCTTGGACTCAAACCGATCGGATCGCTCAATGGTTCGCGCCAGAAGCAAATGTAGAACCTTGGCTAGGTGGGGCGTTTGAGCTGTTCTTTATCCCAGGCAATCGCGAGCAAATGGGAACGAAGGGCTGCATTTTCACGCTTTTTGAACCAAAAGAAAGACTTGGCTTCACGTGGAAGGGTCCCGACCAGTTCGCGGACCTGATGAATCAAGAGAATTCTCTGACTTACGTGCTCGTTACCTTGTCAGAGGACGAGGGGAAAACCCGAGTGGTCCTCGAGCATTTCGGCTGGCAGGAAGGCGAGGCGTGGGAGCGTGCCCGCTCCTGGCATGAAATGGCTTGGACTTCGGCTTTGGAAAGTCTGCGAGGTGCGATTGAATCAGGGAAAGGAGATCTGTGCTGCGCTCCCCAGGCAAATGGAAAGTAAGGTGCAGGTCAATCTAAAAACACACTACAAGGTATGAACGCCCGGTCGTTTTCAGACGCGTTTTCTTAGGAGTGAGAGAGAAATGATAGCATCGCTTATCTTGTTGCCCCGCGACACTGAGAGTTGGGCGCGAGAATCTGATGACGCAGAAAAGGAGCCCGGACGGCTCCTTTTATTTTTTGGATCTGCCATTATTCTTTCGTAGCGGCTACTTCTTGAGCGACGGATGATTTTTCTTCGAGGTATTCATCCGGCCCGATGATGCCCGCTGCGCGGTCTTGCTTTTCCAGCTCGAGAGCCTTTGGCACGGACAGCCAATAGGAGAGGCCGATTGCAATCACACCGGCACCCAGCTTACCGAGCATCACAGGGAGGATGATGTTCGGCTGGAAGTTTGCGGAGAAGGACAGGTGGTCGCCCAACAGGAATGCTGCACAGACAGCAAAGGAGATGTTGACGACTTTATCCTTCGGCGGCATGGAACGAACGAGTCGGAACATAGCGAGAATGTTGGCAATCGTAGCGAGCAGACCCGCACTTCCGGTAGAGCTCAGGCCGAGCTTGCTTCCCAAGGCTTCCAGAGGCTTAGCCGCATATTTGCGCAGCAAGTATACCATCGGGAATGCACCTGCCAGCATAATTCCGATATATCCGGCTGTTTCCAGTGCGCGATACTGATCTTTCGGATCGGCGATAATCGGATCAAAGCCCCACGCGCCAAACAAGGTGGAGAAAAGTCCCGTAAAGTGCTGCACGATGGAAAAGACGAGAACGAGTTTGATACCGGCGTCCATGGTTTTCCCGAAGAGCATGAATCCGCGAATCATCAAGTCAGGCATGAAGCGCAGTCCGGCAGCAATCGCCACCACAAAGATCAGGATCGGGGAAAGATTCAAGAGGACTTGCCCAATGCCAATCGCAAAAGCGTAGGTGGAATCGGCGTTGGTGGAAATCTCAGCGCGTACCTGCGCATTGGTCAAGGAAAGAATCGCGCTGGTGATGAAGGCTCCGATCGGAACGGTCAGAATGCCGGACATGACGCCCAATGCCATGTATTTATGGTCGCGCTTGTCGAGCATGGCCAGTCCCATCGGAATCGAAAATACGATAGTAGCACCAGCCATGAGACCGACAACCATCGCCATGACCCAGCCTTCTGTTGAGCTTTTCAAGATATTGGCCAGCTGGTAACCACCCATGTCCGAGGCGAGAATGGCGGTGGCAGCCAGCGCCGGGTCAGCTCCGATGGCATGGAAAATAGGGGATACGGCCTTTTCGACGAACCAGGAAATATAAGGAAGAGAGGCCATGATACCGGCAGCAGGAACGAAAATATAACCGGTCGAATGCAAGCCTTCCATGAATTCCTTGCCAAGTCCTTCATCGCTGTTGCGGATGGCTGCGACAGCCCCGATGACGGCACACAGCATGATAATGTAAATAATGACACTTCCAATGTGTTCCATGTCAACCCCACCTTATTTAGGATGTTAAACAATAAAGGCGCTTAGGTTCTCAAAACCGAGAACTTCCTAAGCGCCTTTGCTTATTTGTATGGACTTGTGTATAACCACCGGGCAAAACATACTGGAACCGCTTACAATCGATAGAAAAAAATAAAAGCTGAAGCCGCACGTCCCACTGAAGATTTACCCTAGTCGGACAATTCATGCTGAAAAAGCGCCGTTGCTTTCCTCTGCATTATATCGTGATTATATGGTTACAAGTCCATCATGTCAACAGCCTCTTTAGGAAGAAAGTACGAGATCGTGCAAGAAGGGGTATAAAAAAGCTGCCCCTCCGTTCAGAAGGGCAGCTTTTTTTAAAAGCCGATTACAGTTTTACAACGTTCTCAGCTTGTGGTCCACGGTTGCCTTCTACTACGTTGAACTCAACGCGTTGGCCTTCTTCGAGGGATTTGAAACCTTCGCCTTGGATTGCGCTGAAGTGAACGAATACATCGTTGCCGCCTTCAACTGCGATGAAGCCATAACCTTTTTCAGCGTTGAACCATTTAACTGTACCTGTTTGCATGGGTGTTACCTCCAAAAAAATAAAATGAATATGCAACTTTTATTTGTGGGTAAAATAAAAATTCACACATTGGAAAAGGTTCAAACATACATGTAAACCCTTTACAATATGTGAACGCTTAAGGAAATCTTTTGTTTAAGGTAATATTACCACAGCACGCCGGGGAAAGCAATCAAATTAAAGACGGCTAAACGGGTCGTTTTGCCGTCTTTTTTTGACAATTTATGAGAGGCTCATCCTTTTTGAAAGCGTAATCCATTCACAAACGGCAGGAAGTTGCGAAATCGATGTCGTAGATTGGAGAAGGGAGTCGAGGGAAGTCTAAGCAACAGGAAGCACATCAGGAGATCAGGTAAGGAGGACAACCATGATTCGCAAAATCGCGACGGTGGCTGTTTATGTAGAAGACCAGCAAAAGGCAAAGACATTTTGGACGGAAAAAGTAGGCTTCGAGATTAAGCAGGAGCATCCCATGGGACCGGACAGCAGCTGGCTGGAGGTCGGACCGGCTGGGGCCCAGACAGCTCTCGTGATTTATCCGAAGCGCATGATGAAGAACTGGGAAGAAATGAAGGCTTCTATCGTGTTTGAGTGCGAGGATGTGCAGGGCATCTATGAAGCGATGAAGGCAAAGGGTGTAGTGTTTGAAGGCGAGCCGAACAAGATGCAGTGGGGGACGTTTGTATCCTTCATGGATGAGGACGGCAATCGCTTTTTGTTAAAAGAATAGGGCAAGAAAAAGAATAGGCGAAGAATCCGTGGGCAGACAGCATCTGTGAAGCGGGTTCTTTTTTATGGCAATCGATATTGGCATATTCTCCCTGTATTCTGACAAACTGCGTAAACAACTTTACACCAAGCAAAAGTAGCGATAACGTTGGAGATGGAATGAAAGTCAAGCTAGCTACAGACAAGAGGATGAAGGGAGGCAGAATGTGGATGGAAGATGTTCAGAAAGCGCAGCGCATACTGGTCGTGACATCGGTCGAACCAGAGCGTGAAGCGGTTTTGCGCGGAATTGGCGACGATGATCGGTTTACCGTCCGAATCGGAGGAGTAGGTCCGATCGCAGCAGCGGCGAGTACGGCGAGAATATTGGCAGTGGAAGAGTCCTTTGATTTGGTCGTTTGCGCCGGGATCAGCGGCGGCTTTGTCGGTCAAGCTGAAGTGGGCTCACTGGTTGTAGCCAGCGAAATCGTGTGCGCCGATCTGGGAGCAGAGACGGCAGAAGGCTTTTCCAGTCTGGACGAGCTCGGATTCGGGTCGGCCAGCGTCCCAGTCGATCAACGGATGGTTGATCGGGTGACAGATGCTTTCATGAAAGCAGGCTTGCCAGCGAGAAAAGGACCTGTCCTTACTTTGTCTACCGTAACCGGCACAGCTGAAACGGCACTGGAGCTGTCCAGGAGAATGCCGGGTGCTGCGGCCGAGGCGATGGAGGGCTATGGCGTGGCGGTTGCCGCACAGGATGCGGGAGTGCCTGTTTTGGAGATCCGAGCCGTATCCAATGCGATCGGCCCGCGTGACAAGTCTGCCTGGCGAATCAAAGACGCACTTGCTGCCTTGGAAGCAGCCAGTTCCGTACTACGGGAGGTATTACGATGAAGATCGCTTTTTCCCCATGTCCGAATGACACGTTTGTATTCCACGCTTGGGCGCACGGACTCATCCCCGGTGCACCTGAGCTGGATATCATGTATGCGGACATCGACATTACGAACCATTTGGCCATCAATACGGAAGGCCCGGAAGTCATGAAAATTTCCTATGCGGCTTTGCCGTGGGTCTTGCAAGATTACGCACTGATTCCGTGCGGTGGTGCGCTCGGCAGAGGATGCGGTCCTCTCGTATTGACCCAAGACAGCAATGATCCAGCCCAGCTTTCGGGAAAACGGGTGGCGGTCCCTAGCGAAAGGTCTACGGCATACCTGTTGTTCCGTCTGTGGGCAGCGCAAAACGTGCCTGGCGGAGTGGGAGAAATCGTGGTGATGCCTTTCCACGAAATCATGCCAGCGGTGCGTGACGGGAAGATTGATGCGGGTCTGGTGATTCACGAGGCGCGTTTCACTTATCAAAATTATGGCTTGGCGCTGATGACGGACTTGGGCAACTGGTGGGAGTCAGACACAGGTCTGCCCATTCCTTTGGGAGCCATCATCGCACGCCGTTCCATGGATATCGAGTCCTTGACCAAATGGACGCGCGCATCCGTCGAATACGCGTGGGCACATCCAGAGGCTTCCAAGGAATATGTCGCGTGCCATGCCCAAGAGATGGCGCCAGAGGTCACGCAAGCCCATATCGATTTGTATGTAAATGAATTTACGCGGGATCTGGGCGAGGATGGATTTGCGGCGATCACGGCATTGCTCTCCCGTGCTGCCGACGAGGGGCTCGTCCCGAAATTCGATTTGGCTCTCTTGCGTTCCTGATACGTGAAAAGACTCCGCAGCTATGCCCGCTGCGGAGTCTTTTTTGTATTGCAGATGATTTACCCTGCTTGGATGACGCCACAAGCCAAGCGCTTTCCGGAGTTGCCGGCAGGCTGTGAGCGGAAATCGTCGGGGTTTTGATGGATAATGACGGTTTTGCCGATAACGTCAGCCGCCTGAAATTTATTCGTAAAGAAATTCATGCGAGCGTACCCATCATTGGAAAAGAGAGGGGGAAAGTCCCCTGCGTGATTGCCATGGGGTTGATTCGTCGGGTTCCAGTGTGAGCCTGCCGACTGGAAAGGATCTTTTGGATCTCCTACGATGCAGGCTCCTTTATCATGCAAATGAAAGCCGAAGGGACCGATCGGCTGCTGGCTGCCGCTAGCTGGCTGATAAGGCGGGAGACCGCTGACCTCTACATAAACGTCAGTGCCGTAGGGGACGTCAGTAAATACAATGTATCCCTGAAGCTCCGGAGCCAAAGGTCCGCCTTGAATTTCTGCTATAGCTTGCGTTGGCCTGTACTGCTGCTGGGAGGAAACCGATTGAGGGTGGTACCCGTTGGGGTGATACATGCTCATGCGATCCTTCATCCTCACTATATCTGGATTTTTCTGGTTTAGCATATGTGGTTGATGGGCGCTGGGTTCCTCTCCTACAAGCGTTTCCTAGATAGCAATCGTGCCTTCCCCAGAAAGAATGAGGAGAGCAAGCTGACACAGACGAAGAACAATCCAGCGAGAAACACTGCCCGATGGGAATAGCTGAGGAGACTCCCCATCACACTGACTCCTATCGTTCCCCCAATCGAACGGAAAAATTGAGAGGAGGAGGTCGCTACCCCGCGATGAACAGGGTCGACCGCTCGCACCGCTGCAGTGCCGAGGGTAGGATAGATCGCGCCCATTCCCAGTCCGATGACGATCAGATTCAGCACGATGGCGGACGTAGTCGTAGCAGGTTCCATTTGCTGCAAAAGGTAGAATCCGACGGCCATCACAGCCAGGCTCGGAATAAGAATGGACCGATAGGAGACTTTGCTCATCAAGCGTCCGCCGATCGTTGACGTCACGATGGTCGCCAGCATGAGAGGCGATAAGAGATAGCCTGCTTGGGAAGGGCTCATCCCGATCTCGCTTTGAACGAACAACGGAATGCAGGCGATCGCACTGAACAGCGCAGCGCTGACAAAAAAACCGCAGATGTTCCCGAAAGCGATGGCAGGGAGCCTGAACAGATGGAGCGGGAGAATCGGCTCTTTGGCTTTTGTCTCGATCCATAGGAAGAGTGCAATCAAAATGGCGCTAGAACCAAGCAATCCGATCGTACGCGGAGACTGCCAGTCACTCGGCGTTCCTCCTGCGTGCTCATTTCCTGCCAGCACCATTGCCAGCAGCAGGGATATCACTGCGCCGCATAGCGTAACGGCGCCAAGCCAGTCGATTGATCGCTTGGCGGTTCCCTTTTTTTCTGTCAAAGAGACGGCTAACAGGATGAAAGCTGGGATCCCGATCGGCAGGTTGATGAAGAAAATCCACCCCCAATCCCACTGCTCGACAATCATTCCCCCGACAGCGGGGCCGAGAACGCTGGATACGGCGAATACGGCGCTGAACAAGCCTTGGAATTTCCCGATTTTTTCGGGAGGATAGACATCAGCTATGATCGTAAAGGCAATCGGCATCAAAGCCCCGGCTCCCAATCCTTGAATGCCTCTATACACAATGAGCTCGCTCATCGTTTGAGCAAAACCACACAAGAGAGAACCGGTCAGAAAGAAAAACAGACCGATCAGATACATCTTCTTGCGCCCAAACAGGTCTGCCATTTTCCCGTAAATCGGCATGGAGGTGGTGGATGTCAACATGTAGATCGCAAACACCCAGCTGTACAGGGAGAGTCCGCCCAGCTCCTTGCTGACACTGGGCATGGCGGTCGAAACAATGGTTTGATCGATGGAAGACAAAATCAACCCCAACAAAAGAGCGGTCGTGATCAGTCGTACGTTACGTGCTTCATTGGACATCGTGCAAAAACGCTTCCTTTCCTTTGCATGCCGGACATGCTTATTTTGCTGGCCCGCGGAAGCAGCGTATAAAATATATCGAGAAATGCCAAAAAAGAGTAGACTTATTCTTTTCTTGAAGTTATCCTATAGCTAGAGAACGCCCCGGATGGGGTGTTCTTTTTTTTGTCTGTACATACTCGTGAGCAGAATAGATCGCAAATCATAAGAAACGTTCCCGCCCTCCATTCGGTACAATTAAAACAGTCTTGCAGATCCTGGAGGGAGGAACGGAAAGATGACCAAGGCAGGTTTTTCAAAAGACCGATTGAGCCGCTTGCACCACGCCATGGCAGGCTATGTCGAGCGTGGTGAAATGCCAGGTGTCGTCGCGCTCGTATGGAGAAATGGGGAGACTCACGTAGACGCAGTGGGCAAGCTGGCATTTGAAGCACATGAGCCGATGAGACGCGACACGCTATTTCGCATTGCCTCCATGACCAAGCCCATTATCGCAGCGGCAGCCATGATCCTGGTGGAGGAATGCGTCCTGCGACTGGATGAGCCGGTCGATCGTTTTTTGCCGGAGCTGGCCAATCGCCGAGTACTGAAACAAATCGATGGACCACTGGAGGACACTGTCCCTGCCAAGCGGGGGATTACGCTGCGGGATCTCCTGACATTCCGCCTAGGCATCGGCGCGGTGATGGCACCTCCGGACAGCTTTCCCATCCAGACGGCTATGAAAGAGGCCGGGTTCGCACCAGGACCCAATCCGCCCGCCCATGTGCCGGATGACTGGATGAAAAACCTCTCCAGCCTGCCGCTCGTCCACCATCCGGGAGAGACATGGATGTACCACATAGGCTCCGATATCTTGGGCGTGCTCATTGCCCGTGCATCTGGAATGACATTGGGGCGTTTTTTGAAGGAGCGTATTTTCGATCCCCTGGGGATGAAGGACACTGGGTTTTCTGTATCGATTGAACAGGCAAAAAGGTTGGCGACGAGCTATATGCTCAACCCCGGGACCGGAGAGCTCGTGGTCCATGATTCACCCCTGGACAGCAGATGGTCCAACCCAGCTTTTGAATCCGGCGGCGGCGGTCTTGTCTCGACGGTGGATGACTATCTGGCTTTTTGTTTGATGATGCTGGGGAAGGGCAGCTACGGCAGCACTCGCATCCTGTCCAGGCCGTCTGTCGAGCTGATGACCTCAGACCAACTGACGCAGGAGCAAAAAGGGAAGGCACGTATCTTTTTTGCGGATCATAGCAGCTGGGGATTCGGCATGGGAGTCAATATACGCCGAGATCAGCTGTGGTCTACTCCGGGGCGGTTCGGCTGGGATGGCGGAGTAGGCACATCCGGCTATTCGGATCCAGCGGAGAATATGGTCGGGATCCTCATGACCCAGCGAATGATGCAATCTCCTGAACCTCCGCGGGTATTTGTCGACTTCTGGACTTCTGCTTATCAAGCGATTGACGAGTAAGAAAGCAAGAGTTCCATCCGCCTCCGTACTATGCCATCTGTTTGATTCATAAATTGATGCATGGCGAGAAAAGGAGGGAGCCTCTATGTTTGCACGGATGGTCTTTTTCAAGCTGGAGCCAGGCAGCAGACGATTAGCCGAAAAGGTGGTTCAGGAATTGAACCTTCTTGCCCGAAAGCAAAAAGGCTTTCGCGGGAATTCGTATTTCTTTGAAGATCACAAGGGGGAATACGCCGCCCTGAATTATTGGGAATCGAAGAAAGACGCGGAATCGGCAAATGCGATCATGTTTCCGCATTTTCGTGAAGCGGTCAAGGACGCGATGAAAGAAGAGCCTGATCTGCGGATATTCGAGGTGTATGACCCTATGGAAAAAGTGCCGCTCGATACGTCAGTGAGCCTCTACGATTATTGAGTGGTCCTGTGTTTATGGAAAAAGCAGGTCTTCTCCCGGCAGCAAAGGGAGGAGATGAAGGACCGAAAGCGGGAACTCAAAAGGCAAAAAGCGAAGGCCAAGCATCGAGGCAAATGACATCAAGCGCAAGAAGCCCCTTACGACGTTCAAAGCCGTAAGGGGCTTTTCTTTATATAGACTTGCAGCGGGCAGGATCGGCTAGCCGAATATTAAGTGCGTTCGAATGCTTTTCGTCTGAAGTACAGAAAAAGAGGAAACGCAAAAGACAAGCCTATCGTTAAAGTTGCAACAATGTATAGCCACCAATGCTTCATTTGATGTTTTCTGGCTTCATGATAGGAAAACACCCAGAAAGTGAGGCAGCAGATGAGAAAATCAGTGGCGAAGAACGATGAAATGTTGTTTGCGAACAGCTCTGATACAAAGAGATTCACATCTAATCCATGTGAGCGTAAAAACGGAATGAAATGACTGTAAGGCAAAATGGCTCCAGCAATCGTTAGGAACAAATAAAAGGATTTCATTTCCAAACCCCCCTTTTGGAGGATATTATACAAATGGCCAGGGCTCCCTTTCAATTAGCAGCAAGTTATTTATTTGACAATTTCGAGACACTTCTTGCGGAGGCTTGAACGAGGTCTTTTGATGGGACGAATGGTAGTGGAAAATCAAAAAAGAACCTGGACAGGCTTACCAGGTTCCTCAAAATTGCACAGAAACAGAATCGATGATATAATCAGTTTACGACTGTTCATATTATGTATGACATAGTTAATGCATCTTACATCTTAATCGTACCATGGCGGTGAACTCCTGTCAAATGTTTTTTTCTCAATTTCATGGTTAGGAGAGATGTTGAATGAGTTCTTTGGTTCTCGGCTTTCAGGAAATGGAAAAAAACCAGCTTTTTCTCGTTGGCGGAAAAGGGTTACATTTAGGGGAATTAGCAAAAATTCAAGGAATACAAGTACCAGAAGGATTTTGTGTGACAACGGTGGGATATCGAAAAGCGTTCGAACAAAACGAAACGTATCAAGCTTTGCTGGATCGGCTAACCATGCTTAAAGTAGACGAACGAGATCAAATTGGGGAAATCAGCAGGAAGATTCGACAATTGATTATGGATGTGGAAATTCCTTCCGATGTTGCGAAAGCAGTTACTCACTATCTCTCCCAGTTTGGAGAGGAACATGCTTATGCCGTACGTTCCAGTGCGACTGCTGAAGATTTGCCTCATGCCTCTTTTGCTGGTCAACAAGACACCTATTTGAATATCATCGGCATCGATTCCATCCTGCAGCATATCAGCAAATGCTGGGCTTCCCTATTTACGGATCGCGCGGTAATCTACCGCATGCAAAATGGATTTGACCACAGGCAAGTATATTTATCCGTTATCGTTCAAAGGATGGTTTTCCCGCAGGCTTCAGGGATTTTATTTACTGCCGATCCCATTACATCCAACCGGAAGCTGCTATCCATCGATGCCAGTTATGGACTTGGAGAAGCGCTGGTCTCTGGCTTGGTATCTGCCGACTGCTATAAAGTTAAGGAAGGACAAATCGTCGATATGAGGATAGCAACCAAAACATTGGCTATCTACGGACGAAAAGAAGGCGGAACGAAAACACAGCAGATCGATCCTGATCTGCAAAAGACGCAAACTCTTACTGAAACGCAAATTTTACAACTGGAGCGCATCGGAAGACAGATCGAAGCACATTTTGGCTGCCCCCAGGATATCGAATGGTGTTTGGCTGATGATGCTTTTTATATCGTCCAGAGTCGTCCAATCACGACTTTATACCCCATTCCTGAAGCGAATGATCAAGAAAATCACGTCTATGTATCTGTCGGTCATCAACAAATGATGACTGACCCCATCAAACCATTGGGCCTGTCTTTTTTCTTGTTAACGACTCCTGCTCCCATGCGCAGAGCTGGTGGAAGGCTGTTTGTCGATGTCACACATCAATTGGCTTCACCTGCCAGTAGAAACGCTTTATTAAATGCCATGGGGCAGCACGATCCGCTCATGAGAGATGCGCTTATGAGGACACTTGAGAGAGGAGATTTTATCAAATCGCTGCCAAATGATAATAAAGCACCGAGTCCCACTAGAGGCAATATAGATACGCTGGAAAAATTTGAAAACAATCCATCAATCGTTTCTGATTTGATTAAGCGTAGTCAAACATCCATTGAAGAGTTAAAACAAAACATCCAAACGAAATCAGGATCAGATTTACTTGATTTTATTCTCGAAGATATTCAGGAATTAAAGAAGATTTTATTTGACCCGCAAAGTTCAGCTGTATTTATGGCGGCAATGAATGCTTCATCATGGATCAATGAAAAAATGAACGAATGGTTAGGTGAAAAAAACGCAGCAGACACGCTATCTCAATCTGTGCCAAACAATATTACTTCGGAGATGGGTCTGGCGTTAATGGATGTTGCAGATGTGATTCGTCCTTATCCAGAAGTGATTGAGTATTTGCAGCATGTAAAAGAGGATAACTTTTTGGATGAGCTGGCTGCGTTTGAAGGCGGGCAGGAAACCCGGGACGCCATCCATGCTTATCTCGACAAATATGGAATGCGATGCGCAGGTGAAATCGATATGACGAGAACACGTTGGCGTGAAAAACCAATAACACTCGTCCCCCTGATCCTAGGTAACATCAAAAACTTTGAGCCTCATGCTGGCAATCGCAAATTTGAGCAAGGGCGACAGGAAGCTTTGGAAAAAGAACAAGAGTTAGTAGAGCGATTGAAGCAATTACCGGATGGCGAACAAAAAGCCAAAGAGACAAAACGAATGATCGCCCTCATCCGGAATTTCATCGGCTACCGTGAATATCCAAAATACGGCATGATTCATCGCTACTTCGTTTATAAGCAGGCTTTGCTGAAAGAAGCCGAACAACTCGTTAAAGCTAACGTCATTCAAAAAATAGAGGATATATACTATCTCACTTTTGAAGAGCTTCACGAAGTCGTCCGCACAAACAAACTGGATGATCAGATCATCAGCAAACGAAAAGACGATTACAAATTTTTTGAGAAGCTTACACCTCCACGTGTCATCACGTCTGACGGTGAAATCATTGCAGGTGAGTACAAACGGGAGCATTTGCCAGAAGGCGCGATTGCAGGTCTACCTGTTTCTTCAGGAGTGATAGAGGGCCGAGCGCGTGTCATCTTGAACATGGAAGATGCTGATCTGGAAGAGGGAGATATATTAGTCACCGCCTTTACTGACCCTGGCTGGACTCCATTGTTTGTATCCATAAAAGGTCTAGTCACCGAAGTTGGTGGACTGATGACTCATGGAGCAGTGATCGCGCGTGAATACGGCTTACCAGCAGTTGTCGGGGTGGAAAATGCCACCAACCTGATAAAAGACGGGCAACGAATTCGCGTGCATGGAACAGAAGGGTATATTGAAATATTGTAATCGCCTATCAAAAACATCAGAGGCTGCTGGAGATGATCCGGCCGCCTCGATTACTATTTGGCAGGAGCGTTCAATAAGAATTCATGCAGATGCTTATACTCAATATATGAATAGGGACAAAACGCGATATTCAATTGAAGGATGGTTGAAAATATCATAGGAGGTAAAAATATTATGAAAATCATTGTTACAAGCATATTCGTACAAGATCAAGACAAGGCATTGGCGTTTTATACAAAAACGCTGGGCTTTGTAAAAAAGCATGACGTTCCCGTCGGAGAATTTAGATGGATCACCCTTGTATCTCCCGATGATCAAGACGGTACCGAGCTTTTGCTCGAACCGAATAACAATCCGGCAGCAAAAGAGTACCAACAGAAGATATTTGCCGGGGGCATCCCAGCAACCATGTTCGGTGTTGCAAACGTTCGCGAAGAGTATGAACGATTAATGGAACACGGAGTGAAGTTTACGATGGCGCCGACAAAAATGGGCGAAATCACTTTGGCTGTTTTCGATGATACATGCGGCAACCTTATTCAGATCATGCAAAAGTAACGTTATGACGAAAATGAAAAGGATCGGCCACTGATTCACAATCGTAAAGCTTCGGCATTTTCGAGTGTGGTTTCCGTCAAATGACAACGATAATGGAAAAGAGGCTGTCTCGCACGAGATGCCTCTTTTTTACGGAATACGGCCGCATCAGGGATCAATCCATCCAAATGCGCTGAATGTTCGCTGAATCGTCTTCAAACGTAAGCAAGTACACATCCGGATTGGAGAGGGCCTCCCACTCCTTGAAACCGATCCGGTCGTCAAAGTGCTTGAGAAGCAGGGAGATCAGGTTGCCGTGCGATACGATAACCGTACGCTGCTGAGGTCCGTTCAAAACGTCGGCGACCACGCTGCTCACGCGATTCATGGCAAAGCGACTGGATTCTCCGCCAGCGTAGCTCAAGTCGAGATCATCAAAAGTCTTGCGAAGCATCTCGTACCAGTCGGGAAGGTCTTGATCCGACAATACTCTTTCGGTCAATCTGTCATCTCGTACAATATCCAGACCCTGCTTATCGGCGAAAGGCTTGATGGTACGGACAGCTCTTTCAAATGGGCTGGAGATGATGGAATCGATCGCTTTGTCGGAGAGGAATGATGCGAGCTGATCCGCCTGCTGTACGCCAAGCTCGGTCAAGGGAGCGTCAGGCGCTTGCCCGGCTGCTTTGCAATGACGAACGAGATAGATGTGCTTCATGTGGAGGAACTCCTTTGCTCAGTTAGTAATGGAACATGGGCAAAAAACTCCGCATTCGGGAATTACCAGTCAATCTGCTGGCGATCACGAAAGTAGCCGCCATTGGGCCCCTCGTCACCGATCGTCGCTAACCAGACAGCCGTATCCGCACCTTGCTCGACAGTTTGTGGCGCGTCTGCTCCGCCCATGTCTGTCTGCACTCTGCCTGGACAGACCGCGTTCACTTTGATGCCGAAATCAGCGACTTCTTGGGCGACCAGACAGGTCATGGCATTGAGCATGGTTTTTGACATGCGGTAGGCGGAGGACGAGCCTTTCAGACCCAGCATGCCCTGCAGAATCTCAAAGGAACCCAGGCCCGATGAAAGATTGACGATGCGTCCATAGCGGTTGGCTTTCATCAGAGGGACAGCGGCTTGAATCAGGCGCAAAGCACCGAAAAAATTGGTCTCAAACGTTTCCTTCATGACAGATTCTTCTACGTCCAGTACGGATATTCCCCTGTCGAGAATAATTCCCGCATTGTTCACGAGCACATCCAGCCGACCGTACGCTTTTTTTACTCGCGCCATCACTTGATGGACACTCTTTGCATCGGTTCACATCGAGTACGTACAGCTCAGCAGTCAGCCCTTCTTTTTGCAGCTCAGTGATGGTTTGGCGTCCACGCCGTTCATCCCGACAGCCGATCAACACCCGATGCTCTCCTGCAGCCAATTGTCGGGCAATTTCACGTCCGATCCCCCGGTTAGCGCCTGAGACGAGGGCGACTGGTTTGCTTTCATGACTCATTTAAACCGTCTCCTTCGTGCATGATTTTTCTCCAGCTCGCCAGATTTTCCTCCAACAGCGATTCGGCTTTGCGCAAGGTTTCGATTTGCTGCTTGATTTCTTCCAGCTTCCTTTCACCCACGCGGATGGCATTGGGCAGGCATTCCTGCTTGATCTCCTCACCGAATGCACAATCAAAAAAGGAGAGGATATCCGAAGTCTTAAGACCAAGACTGAAGTAAAGCTGGATGATACGTACCCGTTCGATATCAGATTCGTCGAAGTCACGGTAGCCGTTTTCCTGACGGCTTGGCCTCAGCAGCTCTTTTTCCTCGTAGTAGCGCAGAGAACGAAGACTCACTCCCGTTCTGCGAGACAACTCGCTAATATGGATAGGAATCACTCCTTGCTGGATCATAATCAGAATGGTAAACCATCACATCATGTGAAGGTCAAGAAAGAAAAAAGGATAGAGCATCAGTGGTTCACTCTGATGGCTCTATCCCATACAGGCATTGGCTGCAAGATCTTACTCAAAGGAATACGTCCAGAAACGCTCGGTTCCAAAACGGTCCTGAATTTCTTTGGACATGTAATCGTTGGTATTCAATAACTCCGCAAGCTGGAATTGAGAGCGGTGAGCGAGTATGGACTGGACCTTCTGCGGCAAAAATTCCTTCACATCAGTCAGCACATCGGGTTTGCCTATTCCCTGCTCCAGGTTCTTGGCAAACGCCAAGCAGAGCACGCGGGGTCTTTCTTCTTTCGGAAGTCTACCTACTGTGCGAACGACAGCGGCACCCGTTGCATCATGGTCCGGGTGAACACTGTAGCCTGGGTAGAAGGTAAAGATCAGCGAAGGGCGCACTTCCTGGATGATCGCGTTGATCTTGGCGTCCAGCAGATCCTGATCCTCGAATTCGATCGTTTTATCGTGAAAACCGAGCATGCGCAGATCCTGGATGCCGATTGCGCGGCACGATTCTTCCAGCTCTTTTTTGCGAATGGACGGGAGCGTCACCCTTGTGGCAAAAGGCGGAATTCCCATGTTTCGCCCCATCTCCCCCAGCGTCAGGCATGCATAGGTGACACGAGTGCCGTTCTTTATATGCTTGGCTAACGTCCCTGATAAACCGAACGCCTCGTCATCCGGATGAGGCAGCACAACCAAAATATGTCGTTCCATCAAAACATTCATCTCCTCTTCCCTTAAAAAGGCTCCCGGCTAAGCTGCAAGGATACGATCAATTTGCCCTGGCTGTCATGACCAGCCATGATCAATCGCTCTGGCTCGGTCTCTTCGAAATGGGTCAAACCTTCGGAGTAAATCCAGCCCTGTTCCATTTTCAGACCGACGCGGTAGGGTCCGCTTCCGGAAATGGAGCCATGAGAATAACGTATGATGGCATTGGTGATGAAGTTTGCTGCTGGATGCTTGGAGCTATCGAAATGGGCGGCATAGGCTCCCGTTGTCATCTCGAGGTGGATATACAGATCTTGATCTTTCAGGTTGTCAATCCTACGCTGTACTTCCGAGTGATTGATAAGCTGCATCTTGGTGCCCCCTTATCTGTGAGTGTGGAACAGCGACCTACTGCCTCTAACATTAGAAAACCTCATCTCTGATGTCAAGATGACGAGAGGGGGCTAAGTGTTCTGCTCGAAAAACTTCCCGTGTGCATTCCATAAAGGCAAGAAGCGGGGGAGTCAGCCACTTATCCTTGTGCCAGGCGAGCTGGGTATAGAGATCGCCCTCCGACCACTGCCAAGGGAGCTCCATTAGCTGCCCCGCTTTCAGTTCCTTTCCTACCGCCATCGCAGGCAGCAGAGCGATGCCAATGCCGGCAATGACGCATTGCTTGATGGCTTCAATGCTGACAAATTCAAATTTCGTGGACGGGTAGACACCTGCCTTTTGAAAGGATTCCTCCAGCAAGGTTCGATACGAGCAGCCCGTCTCCGTGAGCAAAAGCGTTTCCTGCTCCAGGTCACTGGGGAGCACTTTCGTCAAGCGCAGCAATGGGTGGTCGTGGGAACAGACCATGATCATCCGTTCTTTGACGAGAGGCTCCACCGTGACGGCATGATCCGGCCTTGGCACATCCATGATAAAAGCGATGTCGAGCGTGCCATTCAAGAGCCGTTCTCTCGTTTGCTGATCGGAGTGAGCGGGTTGAAAGACCAGCTTCACGTGGGGAAACTGCGACTTGAATTTGCGCAGTATCGGCGGGAGACGATAGGTGCACTGGCTTTCCTGAGCGCCGATCACGATGGTCCCGCCCTGCTCCTCCGAGCTTTTGACAGCAGTGGCCGCCTCGTCTGCAAGTGCGATCATTTTATCTGCATAGAGCTTGAACTTTCGCCCTTCCTCCGTCAATACCAGACGCTTTCCCAGACGTTCAAACAAGCGGGTTCCCAGCTCTTCCTCCAGCGTTTTGATCTGCGCGGTGACACTCGATTGAGCGAAATTGAGCATCTTTGCGGTTTGGGTGAAGTTCAGATTTTCTGCCGCCATTTTAAAGGTGAGGAGCTGCTTGATCTCCATCTGCGTCTCCTTCCTAAATCGTTTTTATGAATGGATTTCATCGAATTAATCAGCTGTATCTATTGAATGATGCCATTTTATAATAGGAATCACCAAGCGGCAATCTGCCAAGCGTACTTTTACACACGAGGGAGAGAATGATTCATGTCCATAGCTGTCATCTACGGGGGAACCCGCGCGAATGGAAATACAGAGCTTTTGACGGAAAGAGCGATCGAGGGCCTGACGGTTGATCGCATTCATTTGAAGGAGTATACGATTCGTCCCATTGAAGATATGCGCCATGACGAAAAAGGCTTTACAGAGCTGGACGACGATTACACGGCTGTTTTAGATCGCATGCTGGAGCACGACATCCTGCTGTTTGCTACACCGATCTACTGGTACAGCATGTCAGGGCAGATGAAAAACTTCATCGATCGCTGGTCACAGACACTGAGAGATAAGAAGCGACCGCACTTTCGCGAGAGCATGAAAACCAAAACCGGGTACGTGATCGCTGTTGGCGGGGACGAGCCGAATTTGAAGGGGCTGGCCCTCGTGCAGCAATTCCAGCATATCTTTGGGTTTATGGGCACGCGGTACGGCGGCTATGTTTTAGGAGAAGGGAACCGCCCTGGTGATATCCTGAACGATCAGGTAGCCTTGCATGCCGCCGATCAGCTGCGGAGCAAGCTCCTGCAGCATGGCGAAAAGTTATAAAAGTCTGTGCACAGGCATTGGATCGAAGCTGACGGCAGGCACGACGCTCCCGCGCTTCAATGAGTACGAAGGCGCAGAGATGATCGCCAATCGAAGCCAGATGATCATACTCAAGACCACGGATCACGCTTCGGATCTACTGCTGCAAACAATGCGGGCAGAAGGTAGAGGTCGGCATGCAGAGCGAGGTTCCCACCATTGAACACCTCAAAAACCAGGGGTGCCAAAGCTGTGGCAGCGATACGTTTGACATGGTGAAGCGCACTCAACGGGAGAATTGATCATATGGCCACGCTGAAAGTCTTTGTCTCAACAAAAAAAACCCTTGATCGCAAGGGTTTTTCTTGTTTGCTTCTGAGCTATTTTCCTTAGGATTTCATCAGCTGCTCTCGATTCGTCGTAAGAGGCGGTTGTTCCAGCCATTTTCGTTCCACCATAATATCATACGTATCTTTGGCGTACGCCATCACATCAGTGATGATTTTAGCGTAGTGAGCGGAGAGGTCGGCTCGCATCGTCACCGAAAGGGCATGTGAAATCAAGAGGATGTCCACCGAGTTCAATACATTGATCATCGACATGATAAACTTATCGGAAAAGGGAGAAACAGTGGATGCTGTCACTTCCATGCTGATGGGTACCGTACCAAGCAGCTCCTCCTGCAACAGTAGACTGTTAAATAACTCGATTTGCTGTTGGCTGATGTTTTTGCCTCTGATAATGATATTTTTCAATTCTTTATCTTCCATTACCTGTGCAAACCCGAGCATGAGAATAACGGAAAAATAGTTACGCTCAATATTGAAGAATATTTCGGATAACTCTATGGCATTTAGAGGTCGTTTCGCGCCAATGATCCCGTCTATGAATGAGACTTTCTGGACGTACTCGATTTTATTCGGGTAGTTCATTTTCGGCGGGCGGTCATAAATGCCTTTCTCCAGCATCAAGCGCACCGCTTTGCCGAACATCTCGGTAGACGTATGTATGCATTCATTGAAAAAATCCAGCACATCGAGCCGAACGTTATTGGAAGCAGTGAATGCGAAGTTAATCATACCCAACCGATTCATCATGTAGATGAAACTCAGGGTAAACGTGTCGTGGAAAAGCGGAGGGGCAGCTAAATTCACATCCCCTTCTGAAAAACCCGCTGGTACCGGGAAATTTTCAGCAACAAAAAAATCTTTGATTTTTTCTATTCGTCCTTGCGAAATCTTCAGCGCCTCTTCCGCCAACGGAACAATCTCCCCATCTTGAAGATGATGCAGTAAGTAGGTGAGGAAACATACCGCCATGCCTTCTTGGAAATAAACGCCCCAGAGTCCCCCGATTTCCGTACAGCTTAATTCGATATTTGTTGGCTTCACCTGAGGTTTCTGAAACGACATATACTCCCTCCAATCTCCGATGCACTCTTCAAGAGTTAGTATCTGGGTTGTTTCATTTCTTATTCACATAAGGCTTTGTTTCCTTGGTCACTATTTAGAGGAAAAGTTTCTTTACTGACCATATTTGTCAGTGAAGCTGGTTTAGAATTCAGTTGTACATAACATTACAAGGAGGGAATCACTTTGAAGGAAGTGCTCATTTTTATAACGGATGGTTTTGCTGATTGGGAGGCGAGTTACGTCAGTTCAGAGCTGAACAAGCCAGGAACCGGATATCGCGTAAAGACGATCGCAATTGATCGTGAGCCGAAGAGTTCGATGGGGGGGTTAACCGTCCTTCCAGATTATAGCGTGCAAGAATTCAATCCGAATTCCGATATCGCCATGTTAATCATACCTGGCGGAACGGAATGGAGAGAAGCAAAGAATCAGCAAGCAAAAGAAATGGTTGACTATTGTGTGAGCAAGGACATTCCTGTCGCAGCCATCTGTGATGCTACCACTTTTTTGGGAAACCACGGATATTTGGATCATCACAAACATACAGGCAATACGTTGCCTTATTTGAAGCAAGGAGCTCCGAATTACAGAGGAGATCAACATTATGTAGATGCCCAGTCTGTCCGTGACGAGAATCTGATCACGGCGAATGGAAGCGGTGCATTGGAGTTTTCAAGACATATCCTGGAGAGATTGGGTGTATTGAAAGGCGAAGAATTGAACGAATGGTACGAAATATTTAAAAAGGGCTACTTTCCCTCATAACCTTTTCGTGTGATAGGAAAGCACCCGAGCATACACGCTTGGGTGCTTTCCTCATTTGTTCAGACACTCAAATTCGATCAAGCCTTACAACGGCCTCCACATGACTCGTATGCGGAAACATATCCACCGGCTGCACGCTCACCAGCTTGTATTTCGCCAGCAGCTTGGAAATGTCTTTCGCCAACGTGGACGGATTACAGGACACGTAAACGATCTTCTCGGGCGTCACATCCAGCAGAGAACGAATCAACGCGTCATCGAGCCCTGTCCGCGGCGGGTCGACCACGACGACATCCGGGCGCACGCCTTGCTTGGCCCATTTCGGCATGAGCTGCTCGGCGCGTCCCACGTGGAAGCTGGCATTCCCGATCTGGTTGTGCTCGGCATTGCGCTTCGCATCGTCCACTGCTTCCGGAATGAGCTCGATCCCGCGCACCTCACGCGCGTATGGCGCCAGCCACAGCCCGATCGTGCCTGTCCCGCAGTACAGGTCCAGCACGAGCTCCTTGCCTGTAAGGCCTGCCGCGTCTTTCACCTGGTCGTACAGCTTTTTCGTCTGCTCGGGGTTGAGCTGAAAAAAGGCACGGGCAGACAGGGCGAAGGAAAGATCACCCAGCTTCTCCGCGATGGTTGGCTTGCCCCACAGCGAAGTGGTTTTGTCCCCAAAGACGAGCGAGGTTTTCTGCGCATTGACGTTTTGGGTGATGCCGACGAGCTGGGGGAGTCGGGTGCGGAGCTCCAGGATGAGCTCCTTCACACGAGGAATGTCCGGTGTAGCTGTGACGAGTGTCAGCTGTGTCTCGCCGGTCCCAAAAGCCACCCGCGCCACGATTGTCCGAATGACGCCTGTTCGTTTGCGCTCATCGTAGACAGGGATGCCCAGCTCCTCGAGAACCTGCTTGGCTGTCTGCACAATCTGACTCGTGGCATCGTGCTGCACCTGACAGCCTTCCAGATTGACCAGCTTGTGGCTGCCCGTCTGGTACAGACCTGCGATGAGCTTGCCTTCCTGTTTTCCGACCTGGAATTGGGCTTTGTTGCGATAGCCCCACGGATTGTCCATTCCGATCGTGTCCGCGACAGGTGGATTTTCCATGCGAGCGTACTTGCGCAGCGATTCGACCAGGATCTCGCGCTTGCTCGCGAGCTGCGCCTGATAGTCCATGTGCTGCAAGCTGCAGCCCCCGCATTCCTCATAGACCGGACAAGGGGGGACGGTCCGGGATTTCGATTTTTCTACGACCCGCAGCAAACGGGCGAGCGCATACTTTTCTTTGACCTCGGTGACCTCGGCATGCACGACTTCTCCCGGCAATGATTTATCGACAAACACGATTTTTCGTTTGAAATAGCCGATCCCTTCGCCGTTGATACCCAGACTTTTGATGGTCAAGGTCATTTGCTGGCCGATTCGGATGCTGGCATCTTGTTCCTTTTGATTCGGTTTCATCTAGTACCGTTCTCCTCAAGCGATGGATTGTCCCCCTATTATAGAGGAAATCATCCGCGGATGCATGCCGGTAGTCTGCCATAGCAAGCCTCACAGATAATGGCAACTTCCTCCCAAGCTTTGTTTTTGTTATAATGATCCGGAGAATGTAAGAGGGAGCTGTGGCGCTAGATGCAAGATCTATTTGACAAAATGAAAGAATATCTCAACATGGATACTGAGATTTCCTTTGACGAGTTTGACGGTTATTATAAAAAGGTGGTTGCGTTCCTGAACGACAACTGGGAAAAATTGAACGAGGACGACACCATGCACATGCTGTTCGTACTCGACAATCTCAAGTCCAACGGAGAAGACCGTGCGAAGCGCAAAACCAAAGAAGCGAAGAAATACGCGAAAATGGCACAGCGCACAGAGATCTGGGCAAACGCTCTGATTGGTCGCCTGCGTGAAGCTGGCTTGAACGACGAAGAGATCGGCAAGCGTTACGAAGCGATCTACGAAGCGGTTTAAGAAACGCGTACAAACGATGAAAACGTAAGAGGGATGTAGCTGTCATGAGCAGTTGCATCCTTTTTTCTATACTCAGGTTGGGCGGTGCACTGACTCTCCGCTCAGCACATTCTCTTTGACAACCGTTCCTTTCACCAGATATAATGTGAAAAAATTTGAATGTTCGATCGTCTTTGCGTTGATAAGGAAGAGTAGGAGCAGTGAGCAGCGACCAGAGAGCCGTCCCCCGTGCTGAAAGGATGGCCGCCAGCCTGCTATCGAAAATCACCTTGGAGCGGTGTCCTGGAAAAAAAGGGAGGGTTACCTGCTACCTTTTAAGTAGAGGACAACGGATTCGTCCACGTTACCGGACGAAAGTTCCTCGTTGAACTTCTAGAGTCTGTTTTTCGTGAGGAAAGCAGAACAGCTGAGTGGTACCGCGATGCTCTCGCCTCAGCCAGCCGTGCGTGAATAACGCTGCTGGCAGGGCGGGAGCTTTTTGTTTGCCAGAAACCCAAAACCGGATAAATACAAATCGTAACAGAAGAGAGGAGCTTCACCTATATGCAGACAGTCACGACAGTCCGAGTAGAAGATATCGTAGTTGCCAATCATGCGTTGAAAGACGTGGTAGAAAAAACACCTCTGCAAAAGAACAAGGTGCTTTCCGAACGCTACGGCTGCAATGTGTATTTGAAAAGGGAAGATCTGCAGGTCGTGAGGTCGTTCAAAATTCGCGGCGCTTACCATTTTATCCGCAGCTTGTCGGCACAGGAGCGAGAGAGAGGCGTCGTCTGCGCAAGCGCGGGCAACCATGCGCAGGGAGTCGCGTTTTCCTGCCAGCAGCTGCAAATTCAAGGAACGATCTTCATGCCTACGACGACCCCTCGGCAAAAGGTGTCGCAGGTCAAGCTCTTCGGAGGCTCGTACGTGGAGGTCGTGCTGGTCGGTGATACCTTCGACGATTCCTTTGCCGAAGCCATGAAGTATTGCCTGCAGGAGGAGCGCACCTTTGTCCATCCTTTTGACGATCCGCTAGTCGTAGCGGGTCAAGGGACGGTCGGTCTGGAGATTTTGAATGACATGGAAGAGCCGGTCGATTTCGTTTTCGCGAGCATCGGAGGCGGAGGTTTGGTGGCAGGTGTCGGAAGCTACGTAAAAGGAGTGTGTCCCTCTACGCGTGTCATCGGTGTGGAGCCAGCAGGGGCGCCGTCGATGAAAGCGGCATTGGAACAGGGCGATGTGGTGACGCTGGACGAGATCGACAAGTTCGTGGATGGAGCAGCGGTGAAACAGGTTGGCAAGCTGACGCTGAGCATTTGCAAGGATGTGCTGGATGACATCGTGCTCGTGCCAGAGGGCAAGGTGTGCACGACCATCCTGGAGTTGTATAACAGCAGCGCTATCGTGGTGGAGCCGGCAGGTGCGCTCTCGATCGCCGCTCTCGATCTGTATCGTGATCAGATTGCAGGCAAAAACGTCGTTTGCGTGGTCAGCGGGGGAAACAACGATATCGACCGGATGCAGGAGATCAAGGAGCGCTCGCTGTTGCATGAAGGACTGAAACACTACTTCGTCATCAACTTCCCGCAGCGTGCAGGGGCATTGCGCGAGTTCATGGAAAAGGTGCTGGGGCCGCATGACGACATCACCCGCTTTGAATACACGAAAAAGAACAACAAGGAAAACGGTCCAGCCCTCGTCGGCATTGAGCTGAAGTGTCAGGACGATTACGGTCCGCTCGTGACGCGTATGAGGCAGCACGGCATCCGCTGCGTGGAAATCACCAACGATCCGTACCTGTTCAATCTGTTGATCTGAGTCGATTGTGTTAGAACAGATTAAGAAAATGCAAAAATGTATGAATACAGCGAAAATAAGAGCAAGCGGGAGGAATCAGGAGCGAGGAAAAGATAATGCGGCGTAATGTATTATAACAAACTTTTATAAAACAGCCACTGTTGTAATACAATACAGATAATAACACAACAGGGGGTTTTATCGATGACGCCGATCACCACTTTCTTTCGCAACCTGGAAGCAAAATGCTGTGCTGCTTGCGGCGAGACCATCCATGAGCAGGCAGAATCGTATGCAACCGAATGCTCCTCTTGCCAGGAGAAAATGAGCTACGATGCTTACAAGTACTACCACCAAAAGAAATAATGACGAGAGCCGATAGATGAGGTGTACCAGATGGCGTTGGGCCAGCGGGTGCACCTCTTTTGTTTTTCTCGGACGGAGACAGCGGGAAGGAATAGATGGAAATTTCCAGAAAGAGTATAGGCATATCAAGCGGATCGGAGGAGGAGGCATTTGATCATCGTTCCATTTACCAACGATCTAATCGAAGATGCTGCAAAGCTCTTGGCATTACGCCATCAAAAAGATCGATTGGCTATGCCTGTGCTGCCAACTCGCTTTGAAAGCGAAAGGGATGCGGCACAAGCCATTCACGCGGAATGGGAAAAGGCGGGAGCACAAGGAGTCGCTGCGATGGAAAAAGGCTCCCTCATCGGGTATTTGTTTGGGACACGAGGAGAAAATCCAGCACGCGGAAGGCATGTCTGGATGAGGATGGCTGGGCATAGCATCGCCGAAGGGCAACCGGTTGATTTGTACAGAGACCTATATGCAGCGGCCGCGCAGCTCTGGGTGGATGAGGGGTACTTTGCCCATTATTCACTCCTTCCCGCACATGACGCAGCGCTGGCGAATGAGTGGTTCCGCCTTGGCTTTGGACATGAGCAAGTCCACGGCTGTCTGTCCCTTGATGCATTCGAGGAAGGACCGGCACGGGAATGGCAGGTGCTAGGTGCACAGCTTCGGCTGGCAACCCCAAAGGACCGCCAAGCGCTCTCTGACGTCTCGCAGTGGATTCGGACCTATCAGGCACAGTCACCGATTTTTGGCGTGGCTCTGCCAGAGGATGCTCAAACGATTCGGGACGGGTATGCGCGCCTGGGTGAGGATCCTGACGTGGATGTATGGATCGTTGAAAAAGAAAGACGGATCCTGTCCTTTCAAGCCTATTTCCCAGCGGAGGAGGAGCCTGCAGCCATGCTGGTGCCATCAAATGGGGTGGAGCTCGGCGTTGCGGCAACGCAGCCGGAGTTTCGCGGGCTTGGCATCAATCACGCTCTCACACAGCACGGCCTAGCGCAGGCAAAGGCAAAAGGCAAACAGTACGTTTTGACTGATTGGAGAATGACCAATCTGCAGTCTTCTCGTTATTGGCCGCGGCAAGGTTTTTTGCCAATCGCATACCGCTTGTCCCGATACATTGATCCGAGAATCGCTTGGGCGAGAGGATAACGATCAAAAGCAAAGATTCCTGATGGAGGTAGCAACAATGATCAAGGAACTGTTTCGAGCTGCTCAGACAGGGGACAGTCAGAGAGTAAAGGAATTGCTGGAAGAGGATGCTTCTTATGCGAATGCCGAAAACGAGGAAGGACTGACCGTGCTGGGATACGCTGCGCATTTTGGACATGCGGATGTCGTCGCACTCCTCTTGGACAACGGGGCAGACCTGCAAGCCCTGTCGCATTCAAAAGTCTCCTATATCCCGTCGAACACGGCCCTGCATGCAGCCATCGCAGGGGAAGGGAGTATGGAAGTGATCCGGCATTTGCTTGAGCGAGGTGCCCAGACCGATATTTGTGACAGCAATGGCCACACCTGCCTGCATACCGCTGCTTTTCATGACGATCGCGTGGAGGTGATTCGCATGCTGATTGCGTATGGGGCACAGGTGAATGAACGAGCTAAAAACGAGGGGCAGCTCACCCCGCTGAAGCTCGCGCTGGAAAAGGGAAATGCAAATGTCGCCGAGCTGCTGCGTCAACATGGCGCCGTCTAACTTGTTGCAAAAGGGGACAGAAAAAAGCCGCTGAGGATGAACTGCAGCGGCTTTTGCTTTCCTCCCTAGCGACGACTGGAGGAGCCCGAAATGGTCTGGGCTTGTTTTTTGACATAGTCGATCAGACCGAGCTGAAAACCCTCCTGGGTAAGCAGGCGATTGGCCTCATAAGTACCCGAGTAATAGGCAAGGACATGTGGATCGTTTTCCAGTATGTGCCGGCAAGCATCATCTTTGGAAAGCTCCTGGTACCAGTCAGCCTGTTTGATCTGAGCGACCAGGTCGTCATAAGCAGGCTCCGGCTTTTTCCATGGGTTCAGCCTGTGAAGGATTTCTCCAAAGATCGCAACTACAATCAAGATGCCGATAAGAAACATGGCTGTCACCTCAACGTTTGGTTCTCCCCCATGTTACCATTACGTAGGTAAGTTGTGCTATGGGGAAGTCTGTGAGCTTGCAAAAGGGAGGAAAAGCGGGCATTCTAGTGAGGGATATGAGGAAAAGGAGAGAGAGCATGTTTCATCCTCTGGTATTTGATAACATTCGAGTCGTTCTGGAGGGGGCTGTGTATGATCGTGACTTTGACGGAGCGATCACGATTACGGGCCGATCCGATGTCATGGATATGGCGACCTTCCACCGCCAGTTTCAAATCGAATTCAAGCTGGCCACAGCCAATGAAAATAAACCGTTCGTACTCGCTCAAATGCAGCTTCGGACCACGCTTGCGGACATCGCCGCCGAGCAGCTGGAGCAGCCATTGACCGACCAGATCGGCTGTACCATTTGCATTCATTTTCATTTGCCGATGAATGTGAGAAAAGAGATCCCGGAAGAAGCGAGAGCAATCACAGCCCTGCTGGATGACATCTGGGGGCAGCGGCCGTACATCACGCATACGCTAAAGGCTCGTCTGGAGGAAAAAAGGTACGAGTGGCCGCCGCAGCGAGTAGACAACCAGATTACGCTTGATTTCTATCGGAAAATCGACGAAGGAAACATTGATGACCTGCGAGATTTGATTGACCACACGATCCAGTCGCTGCTTCAGCTGCAAGCGTACGTGGAGCGATAAGCTCAAATTATCGATCAAGCATTTACATTTGCCTCCATGCGTATTATTATTTTGTTAACCTTATTATCATTTTAGTTAACAAACGGAGGCTGCTTGTCATGCGAAACGAAAGATTGAGATGGTTGGTTTTATCTGCTATCTTTGCTGCCATTATGGCTGTGTTATCCCAATTGACCATTCCGCTGCCGCTGATCCCGATTACCGGGCAGACGCTGGCGGTAGGTCTGACCGCGACGATCCTTGGAAGCCGCTACGGCACCTTGGCGATGGTGATCTATACCTTGCTTGGCGCAATCGGATTGCCCGTTTTCACGGAGGCGAGCGGTGGTTTGCAAATCCTGTTTGGAAAAACCGGAGGCTACATTTTCGGGTTTATCCTGACGGTTTACGTGACAGGCTTGATTCTGGAAAAAACTCGATTTACCTTGGTCAACGCGATTATTGCCAATGTGGTCGGAATGGTTGTCACACTTGTTTGCGGTTCGATTCAGTTGAAATACGTTCTGGACATTCCTTGGGACAAAGCCATTGCTTTCGGGGCGACTCCCTTCATCGCGGTAGGAGTCATCAAGGCGGTATTGGCTTCCCTGATCGGAATCAAGGTGCGGGAGCGTTTGATCTCTTCTCGCCTGCTCCACGTAGAAACGCCGTCTCTTCGATCATAATCCCAAAGCATGTCCTGTGCCACCCTGCCCATGGGTGGCTTTTTTCGCATAAACTCCTTTTTGTGCCGGATACTATCAGCATGGACCGAAGCACAAGGAGGAAGAAATGAACGAGACCATTACTGGCCCAAAAGGCCTTCCGATTACAGGAAACCTGCTGGCTTTCCGCCGGAATCCGCTTGAATTTATTCAGAGCTCAGCCAAGACGCACGGCGATGTCGCGTTACTTCGGTTTGGCCCCAAACGAAACGTTTATTTGCTAACCAATCCGGATCAGATCAAGGAGGTTCTCGTCACCAAGCAAGGGCATTTTCGCAAAGGGAAAGGCCTTCAGGTCGCCAGAGCAGTGGTCGGGGATGGGATTCTGACCAGCGAAGGGAAGAAGCATCTGCGTCAGCGCAGATTGATGCAGCCAGCTTTTCACAGGGAGCGTATCGCTACATACGGGAATGTCATGGTCCAGCAGGGCGTCGAGCTCATGCAGGAGTGGAAGGATGGAGAAGTGCGCGACATCCATCACGACATGATGAAGGTCACTTTGGCCATCATCACGGCAACGATGTTTGGGAAAAGCGTAAAGGAAGGCGCTGACGAGATCGGCCATGCGATCGACATCGGTCTCAAATATGTCGCGAACAAAGCCTCCTCGTTTATCGACATCCCGCTATCGGTGCCGACACGAAGCAACAGGCAGTTTCTCGAATCCAATGAGACGCTGGATAAAACCATTTACTCGCTGATCGAAGAAAGGCGCAGCAGCGGCGAGACGGGGGCCGACCTGTTGGGAATGCTCCTCGCTGCAAGAGATGAGGACGATGGACAAGGAATGACGGATGAGCAGGTGCGCGACGAAGTAATGACGATCTTTGTGGCCGGTCATGAGACGACGGCCAATACGATGTCATGGATTTTCTACCTGCTGGCCACCCATCCAGAAGTGGAGAAAAAGCTTCATGACGAGCTGGCTACCGTACTGGGAGGCAAGCTTCCTACGGTGGAGGACCTCCCTCAGCTGACGTACACCAGCCTCATTGTCCAGGAAACCTTGCGACTGTATCCGGCTGCGTGGACAATCAATCGCGAAGTGGTAGAGGAAGTGGAGATCGGGGGACGTATGTATCAGCCGGGCGAGACATTGATGATGAGCCAATACGTGATGCATCGCGACGAGCGTTTTTATGAAAATCCGAACGAGTTCATACCGGAGAGGTTTGCAGGAGATTTATTGAAGCAAATACCGGCGTATGCCTACTTTCCGTTTGGCGGGGGACCCCGTGTCTGCATCGGCAACAACTTCGCGCTGATGGAGGCGGCATTGCTGCTTGCGACGATCGCGCAGCGCTATCGGATGCGTCTCGCGCAGGCCAATCAGGTCGTAGAACCGGAGCCCTTGGTTACCTTGCGTCCGAAAAATGGGCTGCCAATGCGTCTGGAGAAGCGGGGGTAAGGCCATTTGGGCAAAAAAAAGAGGCATCTTTTCACGAACGGATGTGCCGCATTGTGTCAGATACCGAACTGGGGGTTATTTATCACTGAAAGCAACATGCTTACGAGTTACACTATATCAAACAAAAATAAAGAATATGTTAACTGCTTATAAATCTAAATAAACTACGCGTGATAGAAGGGGATGGTGAAGGAGAAACTGCTTCCTATCCCCAATTCACTGTTCACAATCATTTCGCCGCCATGGCGTTTGACAATGCTCTGGCAGATGGTGAGGCCGAGACCTGTTCCACCGCTGTTGCGATTGCGGGATTTTTCCGCCCGGTAGAATTTGGTGAAAACCTTTGGCAGGTCCTCGGGTGAAATGCCTTCCCCTTTGTCGATCACGGAGAAGAGGACGTGTCCTTCCCGTTGGTCGCACGTAATCAGAATGGAGCCGTTTGGCTTGTTGTAGTATATGGCGTTGTTGATCAAATTTTCCATGACCCGGCGCAGACGTGTCTCATCGGCATCGATGTGCAGCTCATTGGATACACGCAATTTCCACTGTAGCGACAGTCCTGCCTCCTGGATGCGGACCAAGTAATCCTCGATGATCCCCTTCATGAAATTCTTCACGTGGATCCGGCTGATGTTGAGCCGTACCTCAATGCTTTGCTGCGTGTAATCCTGCAGCTCGTCGAGAAGATGCTCCAGGTCGGATGTCTTCAGCTCGATTTTGTTCATCTGCTTTTGAATGCGATTGATATCCGTCACACGCCCGGAACCGATGTAGGAAGCATACCCTTTGATGGTCGTGAGGGGTGTCCGGAAATCGTGGGCGATGGCTGCGATCAGCTCGGACTGGCGCTCCTCGGAAAAGCGCAGCTCGTCCACCATGTCCCCAAAATAGCGGAAGAGCTGACCGAATTCGTCGTGCGAGCGATAGCTGAAGGAGAGGAGCCGCTTGCCTCCCCGAATTTCCTGGGTGACACGGGACAGCTCGCTGACAGGCCGCAGGATCCAGCGAACAAACAGGGCGAGCAAAACGAGCCCGACGAGCAGGATGCTGCCGTAAATGTACCACAGCATCATCGAGACGCCTTTGGTCGCCATGATGTCGTAGTCATCCGTATAGAAGTAGATGATCGTCTCTCCTTTGCGAGGAGGCTCCTGCTGAAAGTGATATTCCGCGACGACCTTCAGATCGCTGCGTTTCGATGAGCGTTGGTTCTGCGGTAAGGACGGGGGCACTTTCAGTTCGAATGCCTTTGAATCCTTGGAGAAGATGGTGTTGCCATATGCATCTTTGACAACCATCCGGTACATGATGTCCTCCGGCAGCTGCTTTTCCAGCTCCGCTCGTTCAGTCGGGTCCTTGAAATTGCTGGTTCGGAGCAGCTGATTGAGCCGCACCTTCTCTGCCGCTTCCTTTTCGTACTGGTATTGGGTGTGCCGATCTGTTTTCAGTTGTTCGACGATGATGTCCTGGAAGACAAACTTGAACAAGAGAATATTCAGCGCGAGCAAGCCGATGAAGGAGAGAAACAGTTTGTTGCGCAGACTCATTTACAGCTTCTCCCCGATGAATACGTAGCCTGTCCCCCATTGTGTTTTGATGAACTGGCGGTTCATCTCTAGCTTTTCACGCAAGTTTTTGATGTGCACGGTCACCGTATTGAGGGAGCCGTAGCCATATCCCCAGACGCGGTCGTAGATTTGCTCGCGAGTAAAGACAATGCCGGCATTTTCAGCAAGGAAAGTAAGCAATTGAAACTCCTTGGTCGACAGCTCGATCTTTTCGTTGCTGACATAGACGGAATACGTCTCTTTATGAATCTCCAGGTCCTTGAACTTCAGGACCGTAATCGGCGAATTGGACGATTCCTTCTCAGGCATCTCCTCGGTGTGCTTGCGGATGCGTTCATAGCGGCGCAGGTGTGCACGGATTCGAGCCAATAGCTCTTCGGTATCAAATGGCTTGGTGATGTAGTCGTCTGCCCCGATCTCAAACCCGACGACCTTGTCCACCGCTTTCCCTTTGGCGCTCAGAAACAGAATCGGCAAATCCCATTCCCGCCGGATCTGCGAGCACAGCTCATAGCCGCTCATGTTTGGCATCATGATATCCAGCAAAATGAGATTCGGCTTTCTTTCGCCATGCTTCAACAGCTCAAGCGCGTCCTCGCCGCTCTCGGCTTTAGACACCTCAAAGCCTTCGTTTTCCAAGATATCTTCAAGAAGCTCAATAATCTCGATGTTGTCATCGACAATTAATACGTGATCTTTCACCGGAACTACCCCCAGTTACTTCTATTAATAAAGTTCATTAATAAGCATTCAAAATAATTTTAATTACTATCGTCTATCATACCATGGTTCTAATGGATATGGGCAAGTAAACCATTCCATGATCATCAACAAACGCTTATCACAGTCACATCCTGACACCTGGTCCTAAATTTCGTCAGAAAAAGCCAGAGACCTGACGTCCCTGGCTTACTATTGCTTTTGCCGAACAACTGTTATTTAGCTTGATTTCCCGGCAACGATGCAGCTTGCACCGCGTTTTCCTTTTTCGGAGTTTCAGCCTTAGCTTCCAGAACAGGTACGTTCACACGCTTGGCGCCAACGTAACGCTTGCTCCAGTAGTATGGGTCGCTCAGCTTGGTGTTCACGACTCCACGACCAGATTCCGAGTGCACGAATGTGCCGTTTCCGATGTAGATGCCCACGTGGGAAATGCTGCGGCCATTGGTTTTGAAGAAGACCAGATCGCCTGGCTGCAAATCATCCTTGGCGACAGGAGCTCCCAATTGGTACTGGGCAGCAGAATTGTGTGGCAGGTCTACACCTAACGCATCAAATACGTAGCGCGTAAATCCGGAGCAGTCAAAGCCCTTCTTGGTGGTGCCGGAAGATTTGTAAGGGGTACCGTACAGATCGCTGACTACATCTGTCAGAGGAGATGTGGACTCCTCAGCAGCTTGTGCAGCGCCGGCTCCCATTGCAAGCAATCCAGCGATGAACAAAGATACTAACAACTTGCGCAAAAGAAACTGCTCCTTTCAAGAGCCTACGAGGTTAGCTGAAGGGTTCGGTCGAAAGGACGCCCTAGGCTGCCATGAAGCGCAACCATTCACCCCAGAAAAACATGGTTCCCCCGTTTCCGCCAAGCGGAACTCGGCTATATTCGATGTTTTTTTACACGCACTCCTATTGGAATTCTATACGAGCCCGGATTTTCCTTTTTTTTCAGCGTTTGTTCATATTTTTGACACAATATTTTGTCTGATCTTGTAACCGAAAAGCTCGAAAATGCAAGAAGCAGCGCTTCTATTGAAGAAACATGTGCTTGTCCGATTGAGGCAGGAAACAGCATCCGTCCAAGGTCGGAGACAAAAACCAACCGCACGCCCGTTATGGGTAGCCTATGCCCGGGGATACAATAAGGCCATAAGGTTAACACCTGCACCAACAAGGTGATTGGAGGGAAGCTGCGAATGAGCGAACGGTCTGGAAAGTTTCTACTCGGGCTGGTTCTGCTGCTAATCGGTGGGTTGGTTTTGCTGGATCAACTGGGAATCGATAGTGGAGATGTTTTGGGCCTTCTGGTTCCCGGGGTGATCATGCTTTACGGAGCCCGCAAAGTAATGGGACATGGCGGCTCTCGCTTCTGGGGAGTGCTGATCTTCCTCTTTGGACTTCTGATGCTGTTTGGGAAGCTGCACTTGCTGTTTCATAGCATTCTGGCGATCGGGATCATCTATCTGGGCTATCGCCTGATCCGACCGCAGCCAGCTCCCAAAGAAGGGCCAGCTGAGTGGGAAAGACAGTGGGCACAGCGAGTATTGAAAGAAGACGCACTGGACAAGTGGGAAAAAGGCATTCCAAGAAATCAGCAGTAAGTAGAAAAAGCAGAGTGATTTTTGGATGAAACTAGACGATGTGATATGATGAGGAGGAAATGACAAATGAGTATCTTTAGACGTTTACGTGACCTGACAGTAGCTTCGGTGAACGATGCATTGGATTCCATGGAAGATCCGGTGGTTATGCTCAATCAGTACATGCGTGATATGGAAGTAGAAATTGGGCAGGTTGAAGTGGCGGTTGCCCGTCAGGTAGCTTTGGAAAAGAAATTCCGTCAGCAGTGGGAGGAAGCTTTGGCATTGGTCGAAAAGCGCGACCGCCAAGTGAAACTCGCACTCACTGAGGGCGAGGACGAACTGGCGCGCCGGGCACTCGCGGACAAAAAGCAGTATGAGAGCCGTGCCTTGGAATATGAAAACCTCTTCCTGACCGCTTCGGAGGCTGCCGGCCAAATGCGTGAAAAACTGGCTGAGCTAAAAGAGGAATTTTACAAGATGCGGGCGAAGAAGTTTACGTTGATGGCTCGTGCACAGGTAGCTCGTACCCAAAAGCAAGTGAATCATGCTGTGGTAGGAATGGGCAATCAGACCGCCGGCCGCGGGTTTGCCCGCATGGAAGAGAAAGTCATGCGCATGGAAGCAGAAGCGCAAATGAGCGGTCAATGGCGCCAAACAAGCTTTGGTCTGGACAACGCATTGACTGACCTTGAAAAGGACGACCTCGATGCCGAACTGGCAAACATCAAGGCATCGATGAAGGAAAAAAAAGAGGCGGTTGCTCCAGCGGATCATTCCTGATCGGACAGGAACCGGGGCACCGGATGTAGAATAGATTGTGGCAATCAGGCAGCCTGTTTTGACAGGCTGCTTTTCCCCTAGGAGGTTCTATTCTTGGCAGATTTCTTGGTCTTTTTGCGAAGGTTTATCGCTGAGCCTGGACGCGTCGGCAGCATTGCTCCCAGCTCTCGTTTTTTGTGCGAGCGCATGTTGAGCAGTGTCGATTGGGACCGGGCCAATGTCATCATAGAATTGGGACCGGGGACAGGTGCTTTCACCCAATCGATCTATCAAAACATTAGTCCAGATACTCATTACGTGCTAGTGGAGCGCGATGCCCAATTTCGGACCATGCTGCAGTCCCGTTTTCCCGAAGTCACGATTCGGGAAGAAGCGACCATGTTGAGCCACTACTTGGAGGAGTTGAAAATTGGCAAGGCGGACGTCATCATTTCTGGTCTGCCGTTCGCCAACTTCCCTGAAGAGCTCCGTGCAGCCATCCTGGATGAAATTCAATCTGTGTTGGCTCCTGGCGGGCTATTCATCACATTTCAATATTCGCTACAACTCCAAGCTGAGCTGCAGAAGCGTTTTAGCTGGGTAGAAACCAACTTTACCCTGCTGAACATTCCGCCTGCATTCATTTATACATGTCGTAACGGACAGAAGTGAAAATAATCGGCATGGGGCGTAAGAGAGGAGACTTTCGTGAAGCTGTCCCGCGTGCACAAAATGTTGGCTGGTGTCCTGATCATCCTGACGGGAATTGGTCTCTTTTTAGATAGCTTGCATATCATCTCGTTCGGTCTGTTTGATTTGTGGCCCATGGTCCTGGTTTACTTTGGGGTTCGCCTGTGGGGACAGAACAAACGGATCGGCGGGGGTATTTTATTTTCTCTGGGTATCATCATTGCCCTGGAAATGTGGTTCGGCATCGGGATCGACGACTTGTTTCAACTGGTGATTCCGGTTTTGTTTGTCTATTTTGGCTTTAGGCTGATCAGGGGAAAGACTCGGGACAAAGAGCCCCGCGTAGGGCAAAGGTTCAGTTCAGGAGAACCCTCAGCTGAAGCAGCCCAGCATGAAGGGCAGAATATTCCTGATCCTGTGTCAGGGGACCCCGCAAAAGTCATGGAAAAGGAAAATGCGGCGATCCTCCGCTACGGAAAATCATTACCCAAAGATTCCCGCAGTTCGTTGATCGGAGACTTTCATCTTACTTCCGGCCGATTTGAGCTCAGTCATCTGCAGGTATGGCACGGGATCGGAGATGTGGTGATTGATCTGTCGCGCGCGATGCTGATGCAGGAGGAAGCTCTGCTTAGCGTGGAGGGCTGGATCGGAGACGTCACCATCTATGTGCCCGTCGATCTGCCGGTATCCGTCTCGGCAGAGCTTTCCGTCGGCGATCTGGAAGTGTTCAGTAACCGTCAGGGCGGGATCAACCGCAGCATCATGATTCGCTCGGATCACTATGATCAGGCGATGCAAAAAGTGAATTTGCATATCTCGCTGCTTGTCGGCGATATCAAAGTCAAGTACATCTAGGAGGTACTGGCGAATGCGTCGACAGCGATTAGCGAGTATACAATGGCAAAGTGTCCGATACGGCATGGGATTATCCCTGGCGACGGTCACAGTCGCGTTTGTTTGTTTCTTTTGGTTCCATTATTTATGGAAAGACGATCCAGGGATTCAGCGGTGGTACACGGGGCTGGTGCAGGACTCGCAGGTGAATCTGTGGGTGGGAGAGTATCTGGGAATCCAGCTGCCCGGGGAGCCTGATTGGGTCATCCAGTCAGTAGCGATAGCGGTCTCTCTGCCCATTGGCGCGCTAATGGGATTGATCACGTCTTACATTTACGGCAATCTGTTAAAAAAGCGCATCAGTGTGTTGTGGGAAGCCGCGATGAAATTGGGACGAGGCATGCTCTCCTATCGCGTGCCCGAGCTGGGTGTCGATGAAATCGGAGAGCTCGGCTGGCAGCTCAATCGGCTCGCGTCCCAGTGGGAAGAGCAGGTAGCCTCCCTGCAGCGCTTGTCCAATCACAATGCTGCCTTGGCAGAACAGCTCAAGCAGGCGGCCGTGACGGAAGAGCGGCAGCGTTTGGCGAGAGAGCTGCACGATGCAGTGAGTCAGCAGCTGTTCGCGATCGCGATGACGACGGCAGCGATGAAGCGTTTGATCGAAAAAAATCCACAGCGGGCAGCCCAGCAGATTGAATTGGTTGAGGAAATGGCGGCAGCGGCACAGGCGGAGATGCGTGCGCTGCTGCTGCATTTACGGCCTGCCACGCTGCAGAATAAATCATTGAAAGAAGCCATTTTGGAACTGCTGGATGAGTTGACACGTAAAAATACCATGGAGATCACATGGGAGATTGAAGCGGTCGAAGGCTTGCCCAGTGGCATCGAGGACCACTTGTTCCGCATCTTGCAGGAATCCCTCTCCAATACGCTCAGGCATGCCAGGGCGACGCAAATCGCGGTCAAGTTGTTTACCTTGCAGGATCAGGTGCGATTGCGCGTGACAGATGACGGAGTCGGCTTTGATCCGGATGGGGAAAAGCTGACTTCTTACGGGCTTCGCAGCATGCAGGAGCGGGTAACAGAAGTGGGTGGATCGATGGAGATTTACTCGGCGAAAGGAAAGGGGACGCAAATCGAAGTGCGGATTCCCTTGATGTCACAGACGGAACGGGAAGGGTGAGTAATCCGTGATTCGGGTATTACTGGTAGATGATCACGAAATGGTACGGATGGGCTTGGCCGCTTATTTGTCGACTGAGGATGATATTGAGGTCGTCGCAGAAGCAGGCAGCGGTGAAGAAGGAGTGCGTCTGACTGTGGAGCTGCGACCTGACGTGGTTTTGATGGATCTGGTCATGGATGGCATTGGCGGCGTAGAGGCAACGAGAAGGATTCGTGAGGCATGTCCGGTCAGCAAGGTCATCGTGCTGACGAGCTTCATCGATGACGAGAAGGTGTATCCCGTGATCGAGGCTGGGGCCTTTAGCTACCTGCTGAAAACGTCGCGTGCAGCTGAGATCGCCCGTGCGATTCGCTCGGCGGCTGCCGGAGAGCCCGTCCTGGAATCCCGCGTGGCAGGCAAAATCATGGCCCGTTTCCGTCACGGGCAGGAAGCGCAGCCGCATGAACAGCTCACACCGCGAGAGCTGGAGGTGCTCAAGCTGATCGGACAGGGCAAGTCCAATCAGGAGATTGCGGATGAATTAATCATCGGCATCAAAACGGTCAAAACGCATGTCAGCAACATTTTAGCCAAGTTAAACGTGGAAGATCGGACGCAAGCAGCGATTTATGTGCATACCAACAACCTTGGTTGACTGATCGAAGTGACTCACCCGGAATAGAGGGTGAGTTTTTTTCGTTTATGTGGTAAAGATAGTAAGTAATAGATTTGGAAAGGAGGGGACGGGCTATGAGGCACAAACCCCAAACGCGCTCCAAGGTGCTTTCGGCTGACAATGGCGTAGATTTCGTCGGTGATGTCCACGGTTGCTACGACGAATTTACGGAATTGCTGAAGCGGCTGGGCTATGAGCGAAGCCAGGACGGTACGTTTCGCCATCCCCAGGGCAGGAAGCTCCTTTCCCTCGGTGATATTACGAGCAGAGGTCCATACTCTATCAAGATGCTGCAATTTTTCATTCACCACATTTCCATAGGCGTAGCGGAGATGGTGGATAGCAATCACGGGTGGAAGGTCGCCCGTTGGCTGGATGGCAGACCTGTGACACTCGCACATGGCGATGAAAAGGTAGAGGAAGAATTTCGGGCCTACCAGCAGGAGTTCGGCCCCAAGAAAGCCACTTTGCTGCGAGAGCAGAGTCGCAGGCTGCTCTTTTCGTCACCCTCCCACATGATGGTCAAGACAGGGGAAAAGCTTGTTGCTGTCGCTGTCCATGCAGGGATCCGGGACGATTACATAGGGTTGGAATCACCGGCGGTATATACGTTTTGCCGTTACGGGGATGTTGCCGGCACAGGGCCGGATGGTCGTCCGATCCGCAGAGAATGGGCAAAGGAGAGAAAGACCCATGATCCTCTGATCGTCTGGGGGCACGACCCTCGGCCTGAGCCGGAAAGAAGAAACGGCACACTCAATATCGACCAGGGATGCGTGTTCGGCGGCAAGCTGACAGCCTATCGCTACCCGGAGGATGAAGTGGTGAGTGTGCCTGCAAGGAAGAACTATTCGGGACTGGCGGATACGCCGCTCACGCGTTACACGGCAGATTGAGAGTCTTGTTTTTTGGAGCTGGTGGACGATTTCCCCGTCCACTGCTCGAGGGTGTTTTTGGTCGATGAATGGATACCGACGCTGGCGAGTCCTGCGGTGACGCCTTCCATCAGGGCTGTTTTCCAGTCAAAGCTGGGGGAGTACAGCCATTGGTTCACCATGTACAACCCGATAATCAAGACCACCGCTACCCAGCCGCGCAGCTTTTTGGGAATGCGCAATACATCGGATATGGCCGCGGTGGCCGCCAGGGCGAATGCGATGATCAAGCCCAGATCAAAACCCACGCGGCACCATCTCCTGTCATGATTTCAATTTTTCGTACAAGCGCTTAAGGATCACGGCCTCTGCCCACAGAGGGAGCGGGGTGTCAGCCTTGTTTCTCCAATCCTCGTTGGTCAACAGTCCCTGCTCAAATAACCAGTCGATTGCTTCCTGTTTCCAGTCAGGCACGTCGCTGCCACCTCCAGTGCTCGGGATTCCGTTGCCGCTTCCGGGATTTGCATTTCCGCCGCCTCCTGCAGCAGGCGGATTTGTTTGGGGAGGGCGGTACGTCAGATTGGCGTATTCGCAAAAAGCGCGAATGACTGCTTCGGCGAGGCTTTGCCAGTCTTTGGCGATTTTGTCCGCATCGACCGGATTATCTGCAAACCCGTATTCGATGATCACCGTCTCGACACTGCCCGTCTCGCGATTCATGTAGTAATAGTCTTGCTTGGGATTGTTAGGAAGGGTACGGGTAAAGATTCGCCGATTCGGCACACCTTCCGCTTCGAGCTCTTCTGCGATCAAGCGTGGAAAGGCAGCAGAGCTGTAAATGGAGTAGATGACCTCCGTCCCTCGCCCGCCGCCGGAATTGATGTGGTTGCTAATGCAATAGCGCGCCCCGCTGTTTCTGACGACTGCGGTTCGGTCTTCACTCTGCAAGGTAACGTCTGACGATCTCGTCAACGCTGCCGGTATTTGCAGTTCTTGAAAACGACGGTATTGATAGAGGGAAATGTTCAGGGTCATCGCCTTTTCCGTAAACTGAGCGCTGTTTCCTCCGCCTGGATCGACGCCACCGTGCCCAGCGTCTATGATGACGATAGGAGCCATGTTTTCATCACCTCTTCTCATCAGCATATGCACGGGAGGGGAAACATGCTGAGGGCAGGGTCATCAATTTCTTAGGCGAGAATGTACTTATCGCCCATCTATGGTACAATGAAAGGGTTCGTAATTACGCAAAGAGGATGGTAATGTATTGATGGCTTGGTACAACTGGGTAATCCCGATCGTTACACTTTTGCTCGGCCTGGTAGGCGGTTTTGCCGGTGGGACTTATTATCTGAAAAAGCAAATGCAAAACATGCAAATGGATGAAAAGCAGCTGCAAGCCATGGCTCGCTCAATGGGTATGAACCTGAATCAAAAACAGCTGAAGCAAATGAGCCGCACCATGAAAAATATGAAAATGCCAAATAAATTCGGGAAATAAAAGCGGAGGGATGTCGCATGGGTCCGACCCGTCTGCGCTACACGATGATCGGCTTTATCTTGGGCGTGTTCCTCGTGTATTTGAAAGATCTGCCTCTCGGGGAAGGTACCCGATTTGCAGCACCTTTTTACGGAGCGGGCATCGGCCTGCTAATTGACGGCATCATTCTGCGGATGAAGCAGAGAAAAGGCAAGGAAGAGTAGAGAAGCTTGGCAGACGCCAGGCTTTTTTGTTTGGGGAAAAAGGATAATGCCTGAATGGAAAAAAGAGACTGTCCATAAGCGCACCTCGTGCGGCAAAGAACAGCCTCCATGCTTGTATGTTACGGGGTGAAGATCAGCTCGTAGACCATTTTCGTGATGAGTGTGATGGAAACGATCAAAAACAGTGGTCGAACGTAGCGCACCCCCGTCTTGATTGCCATGCGAGCGCCGAGTGAGGCACCGAGCAGCATGGCGACACCCATGACGAGACCAGTCACGAACACGACCTTGCCCTCGAGGGTAAATACCGTGAGTGCTGCGATGTTGCTCGCCAGATTGAGGATGCGCCCATTTCCTGCCGCGATCACGAAGTCGTAGCCAAAGAGCAGCACCATCAGGAAAACGAAAAAGGAACCGGTACCCGGTCCGAAGAATCCATCATAAAAACCGATGAGGAAGGTAAACGGGATGCCCAGACTGAGAGTGAACTTGGTGTAGCCCTTGAAATTGGCAACTTCCCCGAACCGTTTATTAAACAGCGTATAAACGAAAATGAGAGCCATCATAATAATCACGAGCACTTTCAAGAGCTCCTGCGGAACAAACAACACCGTCTTGGCTCCGAAATAGGCTCCGACCAGCGAGACAGGGAAGAGCATGAACATGAGCTTTTTGTCAAATTTGCCATTACGGATAAAAGTGACCGAGCTCGTAGCCGATGAGATGGTTCCCGCGAGCTTGTTCGTTCCGAGCGCGAGGTAGGGGGGCATGCCGAGACCGAGCAGAGCAGGGAGGGAAATCAATCCGCCACCGCCTACGGTACTGTCAATAAAGGCGGCAACAAAGCCAAACAATGCAAGAAAAAGTATGGTTGATACATCCATTTCCACGTTGATCACCTAGATTCTCATGTTTGTAATAATCCAAGTCTAGCACGGTCGATCGGGTTTGCAAGAAGGAAATATCTGAAAGAGAAAATTATAGATTTCGATACTTTGCAAACCGATTTGTTGTAAAAGTGCGCGGTTTGCATTATAATAAAGACGAAGCTTGACCACTACATATCATGAGGAGGAATGTAACAATGGCACATCAATTGCCTGCATTGCCTTACGCACACAACGCTTTGGAGCCACATATCGACGCTCAAACAATGGAAATCCACCATGGTCGTCACCATGCAACTTATGTAAACAACCTGAACGCAGCTCTGGAAGCTCACGCTGACCTGCAAGGAAAAAGCGTAGAAGAGCTGATCAGCAACATCGACGCTCTGCCAGAAGGCATCCGCACAGCAGTTCGCAACAACGGTGGCGGACATGCGAACCACACTCTGTTCTGGGAAATCCTGAGCCCGAATGGCGGCGGCGCACCAGCTGGTGAACTGGCTGACGCAATCAACGCGGCTTTCGGAAGCTTCGACAACTTCAAAGCTGAATTCGCAAAAGCAGCGACTGGCCGTTTCGGTTCCGGTTGGGCTTGGCTGGTAGCGGATGGAGGTAAAGTAGCAATCACTTCCACTCCAAACCAAGACAGCCCTGTAATGGAAGGCAAAACGCCTATCCTCGGTCTGGACGTTTGGGAGCACGCTTACTACCTGAAATATCAAAACAAACGCCCTGACTACATCGGCGCGTTCTGGAACGTAGTAAACTGGGATGAAGTAAGCAAACGTTTCGCTGCTGCGAAATAATAGCTGCTAATCACGAGAAAAGGCTTGTCGCTGCTCTGGCGACGAGCCTTTTTCTTTTCGTTTTCGTATAAATTTTAGAAAAAATTAAAAATGTAAGTGTTTTCATTGACAAAAATGTATAGGATGCCTATAATTCCCTTTAGAATAAATTGTTAATCGACTAATACAGTTCACATACGGTTAGGCGGAGAAAATGGAGAAAACCCTTACCCGTAAACACATGCCCCTCAGGGGAGCAGTGTGTTTATGCTGTGTAAGGGTTTTTTCCTTTTTGTGTCTATATCCCTGGTTCCATCGGGAGGGTCGATTAACAGAAAAGAATAGAGAGGGGTCTGACAAATGAAAAAGAACAAATGGTTTCACGGGGTTGCAACTGCGGCATTACTGACATCCGTCGTGCTTGCGGGTTGCTCTTCCTCTGAAGGATCATCGGCTGGGGGCAGCGCAGATGGCGGAGGAAAAAAAGAGCTGGGTTCCATCGCGTTTTATTCGCCAGAAACACCTGACATGACCAAAGAAATGGGACAGGCTTTTGAAAAGCTGAAGCCAGGTTCTTCTGTTAACGTGCAATACGCGGGTACCAACGTCCTCGTAAACCGCATGATCGCGGAGAAAGACAACCCGATGGCTGACCTATGGTATGGCGGGGGCGGCTTCTTGCCATTCGAATCTGCAAAGGACAAAGGGATCATCACCTCTTACACTCCTGAAGCCATCAAGGATTGGCCAGAAGTTCAAGACGGCATCAAAGTTCGCGACAAGGATTGGAAGTGGATCGGGGCCGAGGTATTCGTATTGGGCTTCGTTTACAACACAGATCTGGTGAAGCCGGAAGATTTGCCGAAAACGTGGGACGATTTGCTCGATCCGAAATGGAAGGGCAAAATCCAAATGCCAAACCCTGCCGCTTCGGGGACAGCTACCCTGCTGGTTCTTAGCCAGTTGATGGAAAAAGGCGAGGAACCAGGCTGGGAATACTTCAAAAAATTAGTGGAGCAGATGAGCGCGATGCCGGATTCAGGTTCCGCTCCTACGAAAGCGGTTGCAAAAGGGGAAGCTCTGATCGGAATTGGCTTTGACTTCATGGCGTATGAAAACAAGGCAAAAGGCGAGAAGGTGGATTTCATCGTTCCTGAAAAAACGCCAATCATCGTGAACCCCGTTTCCCTGGTAGAGAATGGCCCTAACCCAGACGGCGGGAAAGCATTCATCGATTACCTGCTGTCCAAAGATGGACAACAAAAATTGGCTGACTGGTACCACATTCCGATCTCCAAAGAAGTGCAGTCCAAGACTCCTCTGACCCTGGAAAAAGTGATTCCGCACGCACAGGAGCTGGATGTGGAGTGGGTCGTACAAAACTACGACCGCGTGCGTAACGAATGGCGTCAAAAATTCCAATAAGAGGGGGATCTTCCAATGGGATCGGTGAAGATAGAGCATTTAAACAAACAATTTAACGGAAACACCGCTTTGGAAGATGTCAATCTGGAGATCCGGGAAGGCGAGTTTTTCGCCCTCCTGGGTCCATCCGGATGTGGAAAAACGACTACCATGCGTTGCGTGGCCGGATTCGAGACGCCGACCTCGGGCAATATCTACATCGGCGATCGAAACGTAAACCAGATTCCGGCGAATCAGCGCAACTGCGGGATGGTTTTCCAAAGCTACGCCCTGTTTCCCCATTTAAACGTGTTCGAAAATGTAGCCTACAGCCTGAATATTCGCCGTTTTTACGAAGGCGGTCTGGGTACAAAGCTATCGACACTGGCTCATTTGCTGAACCGAAGACTCGGCAAGGTAGACCGGATTACGGAGCAAAAAGTCAGGGATGCTCTGGATTTCGTGGAATTGGGGCATTTGGCAGATCGATTGCCTGGCCAGCTGTCAGGCGGTCAACAACAGCGTGTCGCACTCGCTCGTGCACTGGTGATGGAACCGGCTGTATTGCTGATGGATGAGCCTCTCTCCAATCTCGATAAAAAGCTGCGCAACGTCATGCGTGTCACGATCCGTCAGATTCAGCAAAAAGTCGGGATCACGACGATCTTTGTTACCCACGATCAGGAAGAAGCCATGAGCATGGCAGATCGTGTCGCGGTCATGCACGGTGGGCGCCTGGTACAGGTGGATACCCCAACCGCTTTGTACAGCAACCCTGTAAACAAGTTTGTGGCAGATTTCGTAGGTTCGTCCAACATCTTGAATGGAATGGTCAAAGGGGTGAACGAATCGGGGGAAACCGTGATCCGGATTGATGAAAACAGGCAGCTTCGCACCACGTACCCAACGACGAAAAAAGATGTGGAAGTCATCATCAGGCCGGAAAGCATTCGTCTTCTGACGAGCGAACATGCAGCTAGCGATGAGAACATCTTGGATGGAACGATTGAACTATCCACTTATTTGGGCCCGACGATCCGATACGACGTCAAGGTGGGCGAGCTGCGCTTTGAGGTTGATACGGTGTTTGAAGCGGGAAGTCCAATCTTGCCATCAGGAACAGCGGTGAAGCTGCAAATTGATCCGAATCGCGTGGTGGCGTTATGATGAAGCGCCTATTCGCAAAGCTTAACGGCTTAACGGCTCTCAAGTGGTTCATCTATCTTTTTTTCTTTGTTTTCCTGCTTGTTCCGCTCTTTTCGATTTTGCTTGTCAGCTTTACGGGTCAACCGGTGAACATTTTCGGCAGCTTTACCAGCCAGAAAATATTTGCATCGACGATGAAGAAGCTTTCGAATCTTTCCGTGGAAGCCTACACGTCGATATTTAGTGAAGGAAACAGCTACTTCGCCGCTCTGATCAACAGCTTGAAGCTGGGAACAGGTGTCGCTGTGCTGGTAACCGTGATCGTGCTGCCGATCGCATACGCCTTCGCCCGCACGAAGATGCCGTTTAAGCCTTTCTTTGCGGCGTTGTGCACCATCCCATTGATCATGCCTACCTTCATCTCCTCCCATGCCTTTATCCTGATGTTCGGAAAAACAGGCTGGGTGACGCAGCTCTACCATAGCTTTGGAGGAGAAGGTGTCATTTTTGATGTGCAATCGATGCTGGGGATCGTTCTGGTTCAAGTCTTTTTCTTTTTCCCGTACGCATTGTGGCCGATGGTGGCGGCTTTCAAAATTTGCGATGTCACGTTAGAAGAGGCCTCGCAAAACCTGGGGGCAAAAAGCTGGTACACATTTTTGCGTGTCACGCTGCCGCTTGCCGTACCTGGCATTGTCTCCAGCATGCTGCTGATTTTCACGGTGAGCTTCTCCGATTTTGGAACACCGATTATTTTGGCGCCAAAGGAATTGAATCTGATCGTCGTAGAGTCGTACCGTGAAATCGCCGGATTCTTTAACTGGGCGGGCTCGGCGGTACTGACAGTCATCATGCTGCTTGTCGCGGCCTTCTTCTTCTGGCTGCAGCGTCTCGTGATCAAAGGAAGGGAATACGGCACGATCTCCGGCAAGCCGACCAAGCAAAAGCTCAATGACCACAAAGGAACCATTACCGGACTGACGATCTATACGTTTCTGATCATGCTCGTGCCGACGCTGGCTCTCGGGTCGATCTTTCTTTCCTCGATCGCGACCACATGGGGCCACCATGCGCTGCCTGACGGCTACACTTTGAGCCACTATAAGACGATCTTCAGCACGTCCGGCAAGAACATATGGAACAGTATGGTGCTCGCTGCGGGTACTCTGGTATTGAGCGTAGTCATTTCGACCTTTGTCTCTTATTTCGTGGTACGCCGCGGATCAGGAGGACTCGACTTCGTTTCTTCCATTCCCCTGATCGTACCTGGCATCGCTCTTGGGATTGCCTTGATCCAGACCTTTAACACAGCGCCTATTCATTTGACAGGAACCGCTCTGCTGCTGATCATCGCTTATACGATTCGCCGGATGCCCTACATGATCCGTTCGACGATGAGCTCGATGATGGCGATTCGCAAGGATATTGAAGAGGCGGCTGTCAGCTTGGGGGCATCCTCTTTGATCGCAGCGATCACGGTCATTGGACCCTTGATGCTGCCGGGGATTGCGGCAGGAGCCATCCTGGTTTTTGTCACGGTTATCAAAGAAACCAGCATCTCGATTCTTCTGGCTCCCACAGAGTGGGCGCCGATGAGCTTGGCTGTGTTCCAAAACCTGCTGCGCGGTGAATATTATACGGCATGCGCGATGGCGATCTTGATTATCGTGATCGTCATCATTCTCCAGGCTTTGGCGAAGAAGCTTACGAAAGATCAGCTCTACTGATGGTGGACAGAACAGAAGGCAGGAGTGTGTGAGGATGAAAGGATTTATTTTCGATCTGGACGGAACCGTCTACCTGGGAGACCAGCTCATTGATGGGGCGGTGGAAGCGATCCAAGCGTTGCGTGACAGAGGGGATAAGGTCGTCTTTCTCTCCAACAAGCCGATTGCCACCCGCCAGTCCTATGCGCACAAATTGACAAAGATGGGGATTCCGACGAGCGTGGATGATATTCTGAACTCATCGCTGATCGTTGCACGCTATCTCAAGAGCGTGTGTCAGGGCGAAGATAAAGTATTGGTGATTGGGGAAGAGCCGATCCGCGATGAACTGCGCGATCACGGCATAGCCATGAGCGACAATCCATCGGAAGTGAGCTACGTCGTTCTGTCGTGGGATCGTCATTTTACGTATGATCGACTCAATGATTTGTATCAGGCAGCCGTTCGCGGAGCCGTCGTGATCGCATCCAACCCGGATCGCACTTGCCCGCTTGAGGATGGACAGATTCCGGATACAGGCGCATTGATCGGTGCATTGGAAGGAGCGACGGGTCAGCCGATCCATCTGGTGGTCGGCAAGCCTTCCAGGATCGCGGCAGAGGCAGCGGTGCAGCACCTCGGTCTGGATTATTCAGCTTGCTACATGGTCGGAGATCGACTGGAGACGGATATCAAAATGGGCAACGACACGGGGATGAATTCGGTTTTGGTGCTGACCGGAATCAGTACCCGCGAGATGGCCGAAACCAGTGAATATAGCCCGCGCTATATTCTGAATAGTATTAAAGAGATCGTTAACCTCTAAGGTAAGCATGCTATAATACAGGGTAAGGATTCCAGTTCAATGGAGGTTAATGGAATGTACCCGATTGTTGATCTGGTTGAATGCCAGACAATTGCCGCCGTTCAAGACGAACAGCATTTGGAAATCGCGATCCAGAGCGAAGCGAACATTATTTTCTTGCTCACGGGATCGATTTTCAACATCAAGGAACTGGTGGATCGAGTCAAAGCCGTCGGTAAACACGTATTTTTACATATGGAGTTTATTGAAGGCATCGCAGCGGATAAAAGTGGTGTCGCGTATGTCGCCAAGAATATTGCACCGACCGGCATTATTTCGACGAGAAGCAACCTCATCCGGGTGGCGAAAGAGATGAATCTGATGGCCATTCAACGGATCTTCCTGATCGATCGCAATGCTGTGATCAAAGGGATAAAGGTCATCGAGCAATCTTTGCCTGATGCTGTGGAAGTAATGCCGGGTGTGATGCCCCGTGTGATTCAGGAGATGACAAATTTGACGCCTCTGCCGATCATTGCGGGCGGGTTGATTGATACCAAAAAAGAGATTAACGACGCGCTGGCAGCGGGAGCACTGGCTGTCTCCGTCGGAACAAATGAATTGTGGTCCTAGTACCCTAGCATTTTCATAAGGGAAGAGAACAGGAGAAACCCCTTTGGAGAAGCTGCAGCTTGACGTGTTCAAGTTGCTCTTTTTCATGGGGGTTTTTCTATTTTTTTGCACAACCAGTACATGGGAGAAGAGAGGGAGAGCGCAGATGGACACTCATTTTTCTGCGAATAATCGGGCTGCTGTCCTCACCAGAATGGCAGAAAAAGAATTGGACCTGCTCGTTATTGGAGGAGGGATTACGGGAGCGGGGATAGCACTGGATGCGAGCCAACGCGGGATTCGCGTGGGACTGCTGGAGAAGAACGACTTTGGATCAGGAACAAGCAGCCGTTCGACGAAGCTGATTCACGGCGGATTGCGTTATTTGAAGCAAGGAGATGTGAAGCTGGTGCAGGAGGTAGGCCGTGAACGTGCCATCCTGTACAAAAACGCACCGCATCTGGTTATCGCAGCGCCAATGCTGCTCCCTGTATACAAGGGAGGGACATACGGATATCTGGCATCATCCGTCGGTCTGTACATCTACGATTGGCTGGCAGGAGTCGAGCGAGGGGAACGGCGCAAGATGCTGAGCAGAGAAGAGACGCTGCGCCTGGAGCCTCTGCTGAAGGAAGAAGGGTTGAAGGGAGCCGGCTTCTATTACGAGTACCGGACTGACGATGCGAGACTCACGCTGGATATCATGAAGACGGCGTGGAGCAAAGGGGCATGCATCGTCAATTATGCAAAGATGACGGAGTTTATTTACCGCGGCCAGCAAGCTGTCGGGGTCAAGGCAGTGGATCGGCATTCCGGCAAGACGTATGAAATCTATGCGAAGAAAATCGTCAATGCAACGGGTCCTTGGGTGGATGACGTTCGCAAACTCGATAACTCGCTCAAAGGAAAGCGCCTTTATTTAACCAAAGGTGTTCATTTGGTCGTCGAAAAGGAAAAGCTGCCCGTTACGCAATCGGCTTACTTCGATACGCCGGATGGACGCATGGTATTCGTCATTCCTCGCGGCCATATCACGTATGTAGGCACTACGGATACCGGCTACAAGCTGGACATCGATCAGCCGCGTACGACGAAGGAAGATCGCGACTACCTCCTGAGAGCTGTGAATGCGATGTTCCCTGGCGTAGAGCTGGGAGAGAAAGATGTCGTCTCTCATTGGGCTGGGCTTCGTCCGCTCATCTATGAGGAAGGAAAAGGACCGTCTGAGCTGTCTCGCAAAGATGAGATGTTCATCTCGGATTCAGGGCTGATCACCATCGCTGGCGGAAAGCTGACAGGATTTCGAAAAATGGCGGAAAAAGTGGTGGATTTGGTCGCCGAGGATTTGTCAAAAGCGCAGGGGCGCCCATTCGGCGTTTGCAGTACGGATCAAATCGTGATCAGCGGCGGCGAGCGCATGGGCCACACCGACTATGCGGATTGCAAGCAAGGGCTTTTGCAGACGGGCATTTCCAAAGGGGTAGACGTCGCGACGGCACAAGAATGGATCGATACCTACGGAACAAACACGATGCGAATCTACAGCCGCTTGGAAGCGGTCCAAGAGAAGGGAAGACCGTTACAGGAAGAGCAGCTTCTCCGGGCACAGCTGTCGTACGCGATCGAAGAAGAGATGACTACTACTGCAGTCGATTTCCTGCGATTGCGTACGGGCTGGACTTATTTTCAGGTGAAAAAAGCGGAGGAGAAAGCAGATGCGGTCATTCGCCTGATGGGCGAAAAGCTCGGCTGGACCGAGGCTCATCTGGAAAAGGAACGTGCGGCTGTCGACGATTTGCTGGAGACGATTTACAAGCTCCCAGCAAATGAAGAGGAGATTGAACGGGAATCCACCCCCCATCCAACGAGAAAAGCATTGTAGGCAAGTTGTGGAGAAAAAGCACCCGAGGCAGTCAGGTTCTTTTTCTCCGCTTTTTTGCGGCCTCACCAAACAAGCTGACGAAATTTGTTTCAGGCATCATCAGGGAGGGAGTGAGCGGGATGAAGCAGACAGTGGGAACGAAATTGTTTGCCGGTTTTTTGTGCATGCTGGTCCTCATGGCCTCTTTAGGCTGGCTCGGGTTGCGAACGGAAGAACAAATCAACGGCAAGGCGGAAGAGATCAACGAGAGCTGGCTTCCCAAGACAATCGCCATCATGAATATCAAATATCAGACGGAGCATTTTTTTTCGTTGCAAATTCAATACGCGAGTACGACCGACTTGAGCAAAAAGGGCATTATCGACGCAGAGGCTCAGCAGACACTGGGGCAGATCCAAAAGCAATTTGAAGTGTATCAAAGCTTTCCGTTGAGTACAGAGGAAGAAAAGTATTTTCAGTCCTTGAAGGCTGCCTGGTTCAATTACCAGCAGGCGTATCAGACTCTGGTGGAGCAGTCGGGCGCAGTCTCGCTAGCGGATTTGCTCAGGGAAGCAGACACCATGTTCCAAGTGACGGAGGGGTATTTGGAAAACCTCGTACGCCTGTGTCAGGAAGGAGCGGCAGCTGCAACGAAGCAGGCTGCATCTCTGCATGAATCGGGGAGGATGCAAGCGCTGATCAGCATGGGGGTTTCGCTGCTTATCAGTCTGCTGCTCTCGGTCATGCTGACCAGGCACATCCGTCAGCCATTGCTGCAAGTCGTACAAGCCGTCAAGCTGGTCACGAAGGGACAGCTGGGCAAAGCGGATCTCGTCGTGAAAAACAGGGACGAGATCGGGGAATTGGCCAATCACGTCAATGAAATGCGTCACAAGCTGCGGGAATTTGCCATGCAGGTGCATGCAACCGCCGGACATGTTACATTCTCTTCCGACCAATTGAGCAGACACGCGCAGGAGACGCTGGAAGCGAGCAACCAAATAGCTTTTGCCATGGAGGAGATCTCTGCGGGGAGCGACGCCACTGTCGCCAGCGCTGAAGAGAGCGCAAAGGCTATGGAGGAAATGGCAGTAGGCATTCAGCGTGTAGCAGAATCGACCGCTCTGCTGGCAGAAACGTCTGTCTCGGCTGAGCAAGATGCGAGGAAAGGTATCCACTCATTGGTAAGAGCAACGGCCCAGATGAATGCCATCACTGCTGCGATGGACGAGTCTGTTAGCGTCATTCAGCAGTTGGGTGAAAGCTCGCAGCAGATTCAGCAAATCGTCGAGATGATCACACAGATAGCGTCTCAGACGAATCTGCTCGCCCTGAATGCCGCGATTGAGGCAGCACGTGCTGGGGAGCACGGGAGAGGATTTTCTGTCGTGGCAGAAGAAGTCCGGCAGCTGGCAGAGAGCTCCGACCGTTTTGCCAAGCAAATCGCCGCCCTGATCAAAAACGTGCAGGGTGAGGCGGATCAAGCCGTCGTTTCCATGCAGCGAATGGCCGGGGACGTTCATGGCGGCGCGGCAGTAGTAAAGGAGGCCGAGTCCGCTTTCGAGCAAATTACTCGCGGAATGGGCCAGATTGCGAGTCAGGTGCAGGAGGTGTCCGCGATTACGGAGGAGATGTCAGCGAGCGTCGAGCAATTGTCTGCCTCCTCGGCGCAGACCGCTTCCGTGGTAAGAGGGGGAGCAAAGCAGACGCATTTGATTGTGGGGGCCACGCAGACTCAGGTGCGGGCTTGCGAAGAAGTGACCTCCGCCACTCTGTCGCTAAAGACGCAGGCAGAGGAGCTGAAGCGGGCAGTGGAATGGTTTCGATAAGGAAAGTCGACCCTCAGGAGTTTCTTCTGAGGGTATTTTTGTGCAAGGCCATGAATACGAAAACAAAAGGAAAAGATAGAAATAGGAAAAGGGATAGGGTATAATACTTACTAAAAGTAACTAAGTTTAAAAAATAAAGAGGAGAGTGTTTCATGATGATGCCATCCCTGTTTATCGCTCACGGTGCACCTTTGCTCGCGATCGAAGACAATTCCTATACACAAGCGCTCAACCATTTGCCAAATCTGCTTCCTCGTCGGCCCCGAGCGATCCTGATGTTTTCTGCTCACTGGGAGTCGTTCACACAAGAAGTGGGGGTCATGGAGACGTTCCCGACCATTCACGATTTTGGCGGTTTTCCGCAAGCTTTGTACGAAATCCAGTACCCGGCAAAAGGGGATCGTGAAATTGCAGAGGAGACAGTAGCGTTGCTGCAAGCCGCAGGTGTCCCAGTCAGCCTGAATCAGTCGCGTGGACTCGATCACGGACATTGGGTCGTGCTGAAAAAAGTGTACCCGGATGCAGATGTTCCGGTCGTATCGCTTTCAGTGAACCCGAATTTGACCATCGAGCAGCAGTATGCCATCGGAAAAGCGTTAAGTCCCCTTCGCGCGAAAGACGTGCTGATCATCGGCAGCGGCAGCACGATTCACAACTTTTCCTACCTCGACATGCGGGAAACCTCCAATGGAGCGTTTGAATGGTCCCTGCAGTTCGAGGAATGGCTGAAGCATACATTGACCGATTGGAACGTAACGGATTTGGCTCAGTATCGCACCCTGGCACCCCACGCCGAAAAAGCGGTTCCCGCCTATGGCAGCGAGCACTTTGTTCCGCTCGTGTACGCGATGGGCGCGGCAGACGATGAGCGCATCGCCAATCGCCTGCACATGAGCTTCCGTTACGGCAGTCTGAGCCATACCATCTGGCAGTTCGGGCAAGCAAAATAATGACAGTGTGGATGGAGGATGTGTATCGACAGTACAAACCACTTCTGTTTACCCTTGCCTATCGCATGCTGGGATCGGTGGCAGAGGCCGAGGATATTGTTCAGGAGACCTTTCTTGCTTTGACACAGAGCGGCGTCGAGGACATCCACCATTTGAAAAGCTATTTGTGCAAAGCAGTCACAAATCGTTGCCTGGATACGTGGAAGTCAGCTCGCTGGAAGAGGGAGCAGTACGTTGGGGAATGGCTGCCGGAGCCGTTGGCAGATGGCTCTTTGGAGAATGATCCCCTTCAATCTGTCCTGATGGAAGAATCGATCTCATACGGACTTCTCGTCTTGCTGGAGAATCTTTCGCCGGATGAGCGGGCGGTTTACGTATTGCGTACGGCGCTTGGCTACGATTACCGGGCCATTGCCGAAATGCTCGACAAATCCGAAGCAGGGTGCCGCAAGCTGTTCAGTCGTGCCCAGCAAAAGCTCGATGGCGCAGGAGAGGGCTTGCAGGTAGCCGTACAGCCGGAGCGTTCAAAGAGATTGGTAGAACAGCTGATCGCGGCCATGTCCCGCGCAGATGCAGGAGCACTGGTGCAATTGCTGAGCCAGGATGCCGTACTCATCACAGATGGAGGCGGAAAAACCCGTGCAGCAATCCATCCGATTCGTTCCGATCAGCGCGTAGTCGCTTTCCTGACCGGCGTGTGGCGCAAGTGGGAGAAAAACGTCCAGATCCAGGTGGTATCCATTAATGGCCAGCCAGGCATTGTCGTCACAGCTGAAGGCCAGCCGACCAGAGTCATCAACGTGGTGCTGAATCCCGATGAGGATCGAATCGAACGGCTATACATGATGATCAATCCAGAAAAGTTGAAGCATTTTTCCCTGTGAGCACGTTTTTTGGTCACAAAAACGGAGCGTCACTCGTCTTGGAGATTGAAACGACATTCCAAACAGAGGGGAAAGATGATCATGAAAGCCAGAATGAACTATAGATCCGCCAATCCGGGAGCACTCAACGCGATGCTGCAGCTGGAGAAATTCGTCCAGGAGAGCGGATTGGACAAAAAGCTCATCGAACTGATCAAAATTCGCGCCTCCCAAATCAACGGCTGCGCCTTTTGTCTCGACATGCATACCAAGGACGCGCGCAAGCTGGGTGAAACCGAACAGCGCATCTACTTGCTCAATGCTTGGAGAGAAGCCGGGTTCTACACGGATGCGGAACGCGCGGTGCTGGCACTGACAGAAGCGGTTACCCTGATTTCAAAAGGCGGCGTATCTGATGAAATTTATGCAGATGTCCGCGAGCATTTCGATGAGCAGCAATATGTGTCCTTGATCATGGCGATCAACACCATTAATGCGTGGAATCGGATTGCGATCTCGACCGGGATGACGGCTCCATTTGAAATGTAGGCACCGAGCATGAAAAGAGTGGCAAGGGGAGGCGGGTTCTCCTCTCGCCGCTCTTTTTTGCGAAGGCAGCCGCCGTGCGTGACTTGCTGACATGTGCTACAATGATAGTAGGCGGGGTGAATACCCAGTCAGTTCAACGAGAAGGGTGTGTGTAGCGTGATTATCCAATTCATTCGTCTGCGCTAACTTGGTGTACACTCAAGGGCTCATTCATTTTTTGCGAAAAGTGTGTGGGTTTATTTGAGTTTGCCTTTTGTCAATTAGCGTGCAAATACGAATGAAATGGGGAATGATTCATGCAACGCGAAACCATCCATCCTATCAACGGAATTGAAATTTGTGCAGAGAGCTTCGGCAATCCCAATGATCCGGCCATCTTGCTGATCATGGGAGCCATGTGCTCGATGGTGTACTGGGATACAGAATTTTGCCAGCGTCTGGCGGATACGGGCCGTTTTGTCATTCGCTATGACAATCGCGATGTGGGACGCTCCACGACATACGATCCGGGAACATCCAATTACACGGTAGCGGATATGGCGAGTGACGCAGTGGGTGTACTCGATGCCTACCAGATCGAAAAGGCCCATTTGGTCGGGATGTCACTCGGAGGAATGATTGCCCAAGTGATCGCGGTTCATTATCCGCAACGTGTGCAGTCATTGACATTGGTTGCATCCGGCATTTTTGGCTCCGATCAGAACGACCGCAACCTGCCTCCCATGGATGAGAGCATTCTTGCGTACCATGCCAATGCTGGCAGCTTGGATTGGACGGACGAAAAAGCGGTTGCGAGCTATTTGGCGGAAGGATCGGCTTTGCTGTGCGGTCCCGCCCATACCTTCAACAAAGAGCGCGCTTTCGCCCAGGTCACTGCGGAGATCAAGAGAGCGAGAAACTTGCTCAGCATGTTCAATCACGCTCTGCTCGTGGGGGATGATGAATTTGAAGGCAAGCATGCGGATATAAAGGTGCCGACTTTGGTGATCCACGGTACACATGACCCGGTGCTTCCGTTCGAACATGCACGGGCTCTCGTGAGGGAAATCCCTGAAGCTGCCTTGCTGACCTTGGATGGGTCGGGACATGAGGTGCATGAGGACGATTGGGATACGATCATCCGAGCGGTAGCTGCCCACACGAAATAAGCGGAAACAAAAAAGGGTTACCGTCTGGCGATTGCCGGTGGTACCCTTTTTCTTCGTTTGGACAGGGACCCGATCAGTCTTGCTTTTTGCTGTCTTGCCCGATTGTCCGTCCGGGATAAAAGTGCTTGTCTTCAGGCAGCGGGTTTCCTTTGGCGGTGATGCTATCAGGCCTAATCCGAAACACGGCAGTCACGCTGTTCATGGATGAACGGTATTTGACTACATGCTGCAGGGAAAGCGGCTCCGGGTAGTAGCCGGGGACGTACTTGTCGAGCATGGCCTGCATGGCGTCGCGCATTTCTTCCGGGTCCTGTACGCGCTCGATTGTTCCCGACAGAAAGACGCTCATGTAAGCCGTGTCCGTATGAGCGGGGATCGGGTCGGCGATCGTTCCATATTCCTCGCAGACGCTGAAGCATACGCGGTTGTTGGCATTGATCAGATCCACCTTGCGTCCGGAGTCTGCGCCATGAAAGTAGATGTGGCCATTCCACCAGCAAAAATTCAAGGGGATGATGTACGGCTCTGTTCCATCGGTCAGACCCAGATTCCCTACCTTGGCCACTGCCAGAAAGGCGTCAATTTGGTCTTGATCGGTCAACGTACGTTTTGAATAGCGAATAGGTATCATCGTGGTCCCTCCATCTGACAAGCAGGTTTCCTTCGAATTTGCTAGCCTTATCGTAGCGGGATTTTGCCATGGTCAAAAGGGGCAGTTTTCAAGTGCTATGGCAGGTCAGACGAAAAAGCCGCCCAATCATGGATGGGCGGCGTGCGTATTATCCGAGCTGTCGGTTGGGGTCCATTTTTTTGGTCAATTGGTCTTCACCGCGATGGATCCAGCCAACGAACGAATCGCGGATTTCCAAATCATATCCGAGGTAAACCACGGCGACAAACATGTAGTGGCTCTTTCCTTGAAAACGCGAGCGGTAGCGCAAATCGATCCATTTCACCTCGTAGCCAAATGGTCTTTCGGTTGTCTCGACATGAACATGGTGAGTAAACGAGAGAAACGACTGCACCTTGCGACTCTTTTTCGCCGCTTCGATCACCTCTGTTTCAGGTTTGATCGAAAACGTGTCGAGAATGATCACATCACCGGAATGGATTTCCCCCACGTACCAATGATGCTCCGTTTTGGCTACGAAAGTCCAATGTGTCCACGAAATCGTGGGAATGATCGTGTAGACGCCCGCTTTTCCAATGCGCTGACGAACCAGCTCAGTGGTGCGCTTTTGTGCTTGGATGCGCCAGTAGTAATAGAACGCGATGATCACGTAAATCCACAAAAACAATCGGCCCGGCTCAAGCCCTGCAGCCCAAAGCATGAAGCCTACGAGATGAGCGGCGAATATGAACGGGTCAAAAATAAAAATGGCGTTGAGAGCGACCCATTTGTCTCGAAACGGATACAGCCCTTTGGTTCCATAGGAATTGAACAAGTCGACAAATACGTGCAGACAGACCGCCAGAAAGATCCAACCCAATAAGTGGAGCCACGAGGTTTGTGGCATAATGGCCTGAATGAGGGCAAACAGCGCACCTGTCCAGAGAAACAGCGCAGGAACAGAGTGTGATACGCCCCTGTGGTTGCGAACGTAAGCCGCGGTACCCCGCAGTCGGATCAGGCCATCCAGATCAGGTGCTTGCGATCCGATGACAGTTCCGAGCATGACGGCTTCCGCGAGTCCCGGAGTAGTTGCTACGACAGGATCGAGATAGGCGAGACCGGCCAATCCGAAGCCCATGGCAAAGTGTGTGGCAGTATCCATGGAATCGTCGTACTCCTCCTTTCCTCCTTGGCTGTATTGATTATTGTTTATTATAGCGCGCGTAGCAGGAGATTTCCCGCCCCATTTGAAAAAAATTGTGATCTTGTTCCGGTTTCCTCAAAAAAGTATGATGATAAAGGGTTGACCTCAAAAGGGGGACGTCATGGTGCTCACCGTATTCATGGAATATAAGCTGGATTCTGCCAAGCGGGCAAACGCTCTTTCGCTCCTTGCAGACATGTCCGATAAACTTGCGGCGATGGGTGCGACTGGGTACCGCTGCATGGAAGGTCTGGACCAGCCAGGGCTTTTTGTAGAAGCGTTTGAGGTCCAGGCAGTGGAACAGTACGAGAGAATCAAGGCTTGGCGACAGGCGGATGAAGCCTTTTGCGATTGTGTAGCGGGCGGAGCTGCCAAGCTGCACGTATGGGCGTTTCGTCCCGCTGAGCTATAACGAAAAGGAGCAAGAAAACGACAGATGGCAGCAAAAAAAGTGAAAGAATTACCCTATACATTACCGGAAGAATTTCACGTCTTCGGCTTCTCCTCCGATTTGCTGGCCTGGTACGATTCGCAAAAGCGGGATTTGCCGTGGAGAATCAACCGCGATCCGTACCGAGTCTGGGTCTCTGAAATCATGCTGCAGCAGACGCGTGTGGAGACCGTCAAACCTTATTATGCGAATTTCATGGAGAAATTTCCGACCCTAGGCGCATTGGCAGAAGCTCCCGAAGATGAAGTGCTCAAAGCGTGGGAAGGCCTCGGTTACTACTCGCGTGCGCGCAACCTGCAAGCGGCAGCTCGTGAGGTGCAGGCGCGCTACGGGGGAATCGTCCCGGACACGCCCGAGGAAATTGCAACGCTAAAAGGGGTGGGCCCTTACACGGCTGGAGCGATTCTGAGCATTGCCTACGAAAAGCCTGAGCCGGCAGTGGATGGCAACGTCATGCGCGTCTTTTCGCGCTTGCTCTATCTGACCGACGATATCGCCAAGCCGGCCACCCGCATCAAGATCGAGCATCTCGTCCGCCAGGTGATTCCTGCGGGAAGAGCGGGTGACTTCAATCAAGCCCTCATGGAGCTGGGAGCGATGGTCTGTGTACCGCGTTCACCGCAGTGCTTGACCTGTCCGGTATTCGACTACTGCATCTCCCGTCAGGAAGGCGTGCAGGAGGATCTGCCGATCAAAGGGAAGGCCAAGCCTCCGCGCCCTGTACATCTGCAGGTGGCCGTCATCATGCGTGAAGGACAGGTGCTGATCAACAAACGTCCGGAAACAGGTCTGCTGGCGGGCATGTGGGAGTTCCCGATGGTGGAAACAGATGTCAGCAGTCCTTCCGCCAAACAGGATATTCTGGCGAATGGCTTGTACGATCGTTTTGCCGTCGAGATTGAAGTGCTGGAGCCTCTGGGGGAGGTACAGCATACGTTTTCTCATTTGCATTGGAGCATGCAGGTATGGTCTTGTGACTGGATCGCAGGAAATGATCTTCCTCCCAACGCAAAATTTGTTTCCGTGGACGAGCTTGACACCTATACCTTTCCCATGGCTCATCACAAAATTCGTGAAATCATGCAGCAAAAAAGCGACCTCTCCTGATGGTCGCTTTTTTTTATGATGGATCGGTTTGGATTACTGAATGGACGATTACCGAATACAGTATTCCGGAAACTGCGCTGCGATTTGGTGCTTTTTTTCTTCCCACAAAGCAATGGCTTGCTCTTGTTGATACTTTGCCTCTTGCTGCTCAGGGGTTAATTTCCGTTTTTCGATTGTGATGGAGAAAAAGATCATTGGAATATACATGCTATATCCCTCCCATCTGTATGGAATTGGTCAGTCAGCCGCCGTCTATCGATTTGACTCCTGTAAATCTCATCATCTGACGCTTTCTTCTGTTATTCATAAATTCATCCCTCCAAGTGTTTTTTAAAATAGGCATTAGATGCGGCTCAACAGTTGTGCTGCTTCGAATGCGTGAGCCTCAGCGCGTTTTTCGAGGTAACGGGAGCGCACGTATTCAGCGTTTCGCTGGGAAGCAGATGCACGTTCAATTTTGATCGTGAAGAACAGGAAGTTCAGTACCATATTCAATCACCTCCTCTCAAGTAAATGGTAAAAAATGGATGCTGGATGACGCAGAAAAGACCGCAAACTACGGCCTGCGGTCTTGGAGAGCACAAAGAAAAGGAAAGACCACAAGCTACAACGCCTGCGGTCTGGTATTTGACGAATAGAGAATGTCGAAGATACGAATGTAACTACAATTCGTCTGTCCAGGAGGCGCTGTGATATTTAGTTGTATCGAGCATAAGACGATCAGAAAAAGCGCTGAGAACAATCTGTACAGTCATCATCATCTTATTGCAGCCTCCTTTCATTCGAGTAGTAGTTGTAAATCTTATCCTTAGGATATGGGAATTATTTCTTGATGTAAAGAACTTTTTGCCCAAATGTAAAAAGAAATTAAATTCTGACAAATGACAGCTAGAAAACCCGACCTGATCTTCTGAAGTCGGGCTTTGGGCTGGCATCAGGGGCAACAGACACTTTTACATGGCATCATGCTGAAACGAAACAGCAAAATGGAAAGCGTGTATCCTTATGAACTCAATCGTAGATGGGAGCAGAAGAGTGATCCCAGCCGCCTTTGTCTCCCCCGACAGGTCCGCGGGATTCGAGCTCGCGGATGACCTTTACGTGCAAGGAAGCGCCCTCTGTGCTCAGATAGGCCGCGAGCTGGGAAAAGATATGGTGGTGGTACATCAGTTCGTTGAGTTCCCACCGGTCGAGCGGAAGCATCGTCAATTCGGACAATTCCCGTCCTATGTACATGCGTCTTCCTCCTTTTTTACGGAGATCCGTAGAGGCGATTCATCTGTGAGTGATCCTTTCCATTTGCTCGTTTAGTATGTCTAGGGAATCGGAGAACCAAACATTCGACCTGCCTGTAGCGGGTAGCGCAAGCGAGGGGGGAGTTGTATAATTAATTTCTGGTGTAAAAAGATCATCGTCGGTGTGTCAGGACATGTGAGATCGGGAGAGGTAAGCGAACTGACGGACAAGACAAAGTCGGGCAAAAGGTGTACAATAGTACAAGAAGGCAACGAAGGAGGCAACGTATGCTGATTCGTCCGTTTCGACTCGGTGACTATTCGGCTATTACAAGCATCTGGCGGGAAACCGGTTTGGACCAATCGGAGACGGAGTCGTTGAACGATTTGGCCCAACAATTGGCATGGGACAGCGATTTAGTGATGGTTGCAGAAAAAGATGGTAATGTGGTCGGGGTTGTCGTCGGCACGATTGATGGTTCCCGCGCCTTTTTTTACCGATTGGCCGTTTTACCAAGCGAACAAGGCACAGGCATAGGCAGACAACTGGTGGAAGCGATCGAGAAACGATTCAAGCAGCGAGGCGTTAATCGAGTACTGATCATGGTGAATCAGGATAATCCAGAAGTTCTGCCATTTTACCATTCGCTTGGCTATGAAATGCAAAAATATGTTACACTTTCCAAGAAGCTCTCTTCTTAAAGGAGGCTTGTCCCCGTTCAAATAGAGAAGAGAAGAAAGGGGAGAGCCATGCCGCCAACTCCAGGCTCCAATATCCGCATTGAAAGTTATAAACATGACCATTCGTTGCACCGCATATGGGACAAATCTACTCTGATTCATACCAGTGATGCGGTGGTGATTGGGGGAAACGATCGGGTCAAAGTGACAGAAGCAGACGGGCGGGAGTGGCGTACGCGCGAGCCGGCTATTTGTACGTTTGGTCGGGGTCAATGGTTCAATACCATTGCCATGATTCGTGACGACGGCATTTACTATTACTGCAACATTGGTTCACCATTCAGCCTGAAGGGGCAACTGCTGAGTTACATAGACTACGATCTGGATGTGAAGGTCTATCCTGACATGACGTACTCCATTCTTGACGAAGAGGAGTTCCTGTTGCACAGCAAACAGATGAATTACCCTCCTGTTGTTGTGGAACAGGTACAGACTGCTTTGCGTGAAGTGCTTGATTGGGTGCGTGCGCGTCGCGGACCGTTTCAAAATGGATTCGTTCAGCGTTGGTACGAGCGTTATCTTTTAGTACGAGATGATGAGGAATAATCCCTTTCCCGATTACCGGGGGAGGGATTTCCTTGTTCCAAAGGAGTGTATTGCGATTGAGCATAAGGCGTTACTTATCCTATGTCATGCCTTACTGGAAACAGATACTAGGCACGATCCTGATCGGGATCATCAAGTTTTCCATCCCCTTGCTATTGCCGCTCTTGATCAAATACGTCATTGACGATCTGCTGCCAAGTCCCCTCCCTCAAGCGGAAAAGATGACGCAGCTATTTTGGCTGATGCTGGGAGCATTCTTGCTGTTTACTGTCGTTCGCGCCCCTGTAGAGTACATTCGCCAGTATTACGCGCAATGGGTATCCAGCAGAATACTGTTTGACATCCGCAATCAGCTGTTTTCCCATTTGCAGCGTCTCTCCATGCGATACTACAACAACACGAAAACGGGGGAAGTCATTTCCCGTGTGATCAATGATGTCGAGTCTACCAAGAGCTTTGTGGAAACAGGGCTCATGAATCTTTGGCTGGACTTGATTACGATCGTCCTCACGCTGGGGATTATGTTCTACATGGATCTCGAACTGACCATTGTGGCGATCATTGTGTTTCCGCTGTACAGCATCTCCGTCAAATACTTCTACAAGCGCCTGCGCCAGCTGACGAAGGATCGCTCGGCGGCACTGGCCAGACTGCAAGGACACTTGTACGAACGGGTGAACGGGATGTCGCTCATCCGCAGCTTCGCACTGGAAGAGCATGAAAGCAGGCAGTTCGCCAAGGAAAACAATCACTTTTTGGCAAAGGCACTGGCCCATACGCGTTGGAATGCAAACACCTTCGCGGTCGTCAATACGGTGACGGACATTGCGCCGCTGCTGGTGATCGCGTACGCCGGCTATCAGGTTATCGGCGGATCGATGAGCGTAGGGACTTTGGTCGCCTTTTACGCGTATCTCGATCGGCTTTACACCCCGCTGAGAAGATTGGTGAATTCCTCGACCGTGTTGACACAAGCGATCGCTTCTATGGATCGGATGTTTGAATTTATCGACGAATCGTATGACATTGTGGACCGGCCGGGAGCGCGTGAAATGCCTGTAGATCCGGTGACCAAGCGAATTCGCGGCGAGGTTCGCTTTGAAAACGTATCCTTCCGCTATCGGGAGGAAGGGCCGCTGGTGCTCGATCGGATCAACCTGACCATCGAGCCCGGTGAAACGGTTGCGATCGTGGGCATGTCGGGGGGCGGAAAATCTTCGCTGATCAGCCTTTTGCCCCGCTTTTGGGACGTGACGGATGGGCGGATCACGGTCGATGGCATGGATGTGCGGGACATCAAGCAACGGAATCTGCGGCACCACATCGGAATGGTCCAGCAGGATAACATCCTCTTTAGTGAGTCCGCGAAAGTGAACATCTTGATGGGGAATCCAGAAGCGGATGACGACGCTGTCGTGCGGGCAGCGCAGGCGGCCAACGCCCACGAGTTTATTTCCGACCTGCCAAACGGCTACGATACGGAATTGGGCGAGCGTGGCGTCAAGCTGTCTGGCGGCCAAAAACAAAGAGTAGCGATCGCGCGGGTGTTTCTTCGCGACCCGGGCATTCTGATTCTGGATGAAGCCACATCGGCGCTGGATTTGGAATCCGAGCACATGATCCAGGAATCGCTGGCCCGTCTGACCAAAGACCGCACCACCATCATTGTTGCCCACCGACTGTCGACCATCACGCACGCGGATAAAATTGTCGTGATGAAGGAAGGGCAGATCGTCGAGCAGGGCAAACACGAAGAGCTCCTGGAAAAAAGAGGCGTTTACCACAGCCTGTGGAGCGTGCAGGATTTGGGGACACTTCAAGAGATGGGATGATTGAGAAAACCAAGAGAACAGGTTTGCTTCGGCACGCAGGAAGAAAGACCGTAGCGTGCAGATGAGAAGGGAGGCGCTTCCGATGGAGACTTGGCGGCGTAATCTGTACGTATTGTGCGGCTCCTTGTTTATTGTCATGATCGGGATGAGCATGATCATGCCATTTTTGCCGCTGTACATTCAGCAGGACTTCGGAGTGAAAGATCCGCATGAGGTAACAGCTTGGGCGGGTATTATTTTTGGTGCCAACTTTTTGACCGCAGGCTTGGTTTCACCGATTTGGGGAAATCTTGCAGACAAGCACGGGCGAAAGATCATGATTTTGCGCTCTGGCTATTTTATGTCCATTACCGTAGCGCTGACGGGTTTTGCCGGGAGCTTATGGCAGCTTCTGGCCCTGCGCTTGATCAATGGATTGGTGGGCGGAATCATCCCTGCCAGTACGGCACTTGTCGCATCCTCTGTTCCGAAAGAAAAAATGGGGTGGGCACAGGGGATGCTGCAGTCGTTTGTGACGGCAGGAACCATCATGGGGCCGTTGTTCGGCGGTTTTTTGGCCGGGCATATCGGTTTTCGGATGATCTTCGTGATTACGGGCTGCTTGCTATTGCTCGCGACACTGGTCATTACGTTTACGGTAAAAGAGAACTTTGTACCGCCGGAAAAAAAGGACCGGTCCAATCTGCGGGAGGATTTTCGCATGATCTTCTCGTCCAAGGAGCTGCCGGCGCTCTTTTTTGTAACCGTGATGATTCAGTTCGCTTTATTCAGCATCGTGCCGGTGCTGCCGATCTATATTGCGCAGCTGCTGGGCTCGGAAGGAAGCAAGGTAGCGTTGTGGGCGGGGATTGTCCAGGCGGCCATGGGGGTGGCAAACGTATTTGCTTCCCCTCGCTTGGGGACCTTGGGTGATCGCTTTGGCTCGCAAAAAGTGTTGTTGTTTGCCTTGCTGGCAGCGTCCATTATCTTTATTCCACAAGGATTGGTTTCCACAGTCTGGCAGCTGATCATCCTGCGCTTTTTGCTGGGGCTTTCTTTGGGCGGGCTGCTTCCATCCGTCAACGCGCTCCTGCGCAGAGCGACCCCTTCGCACATGGTCAGCCGGGTATACGGCTACAACCAGAGCTTTGTCAGCATCGGCAGCATGCTCGGACCCATGATTGGCGGTTTTTTGGCGGGGTACGTGAGCATAGAGGGTGTGTTTTTCATGACGAGTGCATTTTTGCTGATCAATGCGGGATGGGTCTACTATACATTCTTTCGCAGCAATAAGCCTTTACAGGGAGAAGGAAGCTGACATATAATTGAGGAAATTTTCGGAAACGAGGTGTACCTCCATTGTGATCCTTTGTCGGGTAAGAGTGAGCCAAACAAGTTCATGAGTCTCGCACCGACGGGAGGTACCTTTCATGTGGAATAGAAGGTTTATTTGCCTCTGGGGTGGTCAGACGCTGGCCAACTTAGGGGATGTTTTTTATATTGTTGCGTTTATTTCAGCCATTTACGCGGTGACTGGATCTGTCATGTATACGTCATTGATTCCGGTAGTGATCATGACGGCACAATCCTTGGGAGGGCTGACGGCACCCCTGCTGTTCCAGCGGATGAGCCTGCCGCAAATGCTCGTCCTGTCCCAAGGGGTGAAAACAGTTCTGCTCGCAGTCGCAGCATTGGTCGTCCCGATCGCTGGGGAGTTCGTATGGATGTTGCTCGTTCTAGGAGCGGCGATCGCATTCATGGACGGATGGGCAAATCCAGCGAGGAACGCTCTCGTCCCTCAAGTGGTGGAGCCCGCAGAGCTGATGCGAGCCAATGGCTGGCTGGCGACGTCTGACCAAACCGTTTTTTTTGCAGGCTGGGCGGCAGGGGGCTTGCTCGTAGCCACGCTCGGCAATGGCATTGTATTATGGGGCACTGTCGTGGCTTACCTGGTTGCTACCATTGCGATGCTCGGGGTTGCTCCGCACAGGGACATGGAGAGGATTGAGCCTGTGCAAGCTAAGAGGGACCCTGCCAAAACGGATTGGTCGACAGGTTGGATGCTCATCCGGGATAACCGGCTCGTTCGGTTGATCACAGCGATGGATGTGCTTATCGGACTGTCCAGTGCGGTATGGATCGCGGCGATCATGCTGCCATTCGTCCTTCAGGAGCTGGGAAAAGGGGAAGAATGGTGGGGCTATCTCAATGCGAGCTACATGCTCGGCTCCATCGCAGGAGGGGCGCTGCTTTTGGCCCGTTCGCAAAAACTTCGCCAACGGCTGCCGCAGTGGATCATCACGGGAACGATCGGCGCTGGCGCGGTCACATTTTGCTTTGGCAGCAGTACGGATCCCTTGTTGGCTTTGTTCTTTTCCTTTGCCTTGGGTCCGATGTATCAAATGCAGATGATCTCCAAGCAAACCTTGCTTCAGCAAGCGACGGCTGCAGACAAACTCCCATACGTCCTGTCTGCCAAGGGTACGATTGATTCGCTGATCTTCGGAGGGTCGGCGCTGGTCATGGGGACCGTCGCGGAATGGCTCGGGACCCGGGCGGTTTACTTTCTGTCGGCAGGCTTGCTCGCTGCGGCTGTTCTGTTCGCTTGGCAGTTGCGACAGCAGCATCCCATGATCATGGAAGAAAAGGAGGGAATGGCATGAATGTCCTCGTCTTGTACGGGAGCTCGAGAGACAATGGAAATACAGAGCAATTGACACAGCTCGTCCTGGATGGAGTGCCTCACACCAGCATTCGCCTACGTGACAAGCACATCGAGTCTATCCACGATCAGCGGCATGAACCCGATGGATTTGCTTCGGTAGCCGATGATTATGACGAAGTGACCAAAGCTGTACTCGATCATGATGTGCTCATTTTTGCCACCCCGATCTACTGGTATGGCATGTCGGGGCACATGAAAAACTTCGTCGATCGCTGGTCACAGAGCCTGCGCGACAAGCGTTACAACTTCAAGCAGTCGATGGCACACAAGCACGCTTACGTGATCGCGACGGGGGGAGACGAGCCGCGTGTAAAAGGGCTTCCACTCATCCAGCAATTCCAGTATATTTTCGGCTTCGTAGGCATGCCATTTGAAGGCTACATCATCGGGGAAGGCAACAAGCCGGGGGATGTGCTGGAGGATAGGCGGGCGCTTGCAGACGCTAAAATCCTGAACGGGCTGCTGAAAAGCAGACAGTAAACACAGCCTGGGATGCAAAAAAAAGACCGGATGATGTCCGGTCTTTTTTCGTTACGGATTAGTTTCCTTCCAAGTGCTTGATGATCGCCATCAGGTCCAGGTCGCCCAGGCCTTCCTCCAGTGCGTGGCGGTAGCTTGCGCCTGCAGATTCAGCCAGTGGAGTGGACACGCCGGCTTCGCGAGCCAATCGCAAATCCTTTGCCATATGCTTTAGTGCGAATGCTGCCGGATAGTTGTCAGCCAGCAGAGATGCAGCCTTGCCGCGGATGAGCGGGGTACCGACGGCACTTTCCGAGATGATGTTCAGCATCTGCTCCGTGCTGATTCCCAGCGAGCGTGCGAAAAGCAAGGTTTCTGATACGCCCTGTACGGTGATGCCGAGCAGCAGATTGATAGCCAGCTTCGCAGAAGTTCCTGCGCCATTTGGACCGAGATGGAGAGCGACTTTGCCGAGCTTGTCCAGCAAAGGCTTTGCTTCCTCATAAGCATCCTTGTCTCCGCCCACCATGATCACGAGAGTCCCTTCCTTGGCAGGACCGACGCTACCCGAAACAGGAGCGTCAAGAAAACGGAAGCCTGCTTGCTGGCAGTGTTCTGCGAGAAAGCGAGAGGTATCTGGAGAGACCGTGCTCATATCGATTGCGAGCTTGCCTCTTCCTGGCGTAGCGAGAATGCCATCGGGACCGGTATAGATCTCTTTCACAGCAGCATCGTCACTGACCATTGTAAAGAGGATGTCAGCTTCGTCTACCAGCTGTGCGATGGTTGATGCACCTTTTGCTCCCAAGGCGATCAGAGGTTCCGCTTTTTCCGGGGTACGATTCCAGACAGAGAGCTCATGGCCTGCCGCGAGCAGATTGCCAGCCATCGGGATCCCCATATTGCCTGAGCCTATCCAGCCAATTTTCATCGTTGTGAACTCCCTTTCCCGTTATTGTGCTGAATTTTGTTGTTGAACGAGTTGTTTGAGCCTATCATGCTTGGATTCCGTCATGGCAAAGAGCTCATCGAATCCAGCGGGCAGCGTTTTATCGAGAACGCGCAGTCCCTCTTCCGTAATGCCGCCTTTTGTCGCGACACGCTCAATCAGCTGATCAAAGCCCAGCTGTTCTTTTTGAAGCAGCATGGCGGTTCCGAGCATGGTTTCTACCAGCATGTGACGCGCCAGATCGATGGAAAGCTCAGGGGTCTTGCGCACAGCCGCTTGGGCAAAGGATTCCAAGATCCCGGCAATCAGACCTGGGGCACTGCTCGTCAAGATCGTCGCCGTCTCAATCGCTTGCTCGGAGATTTCCTGCGGCACGCTGATGGAGGAGAGGAGAGTCAGGAAATGCTCCCGTTGCTCCGGCGTGAGACGCTGGCTGCAAGCGTACAAGGAAACGCCACGCAGCTCCTGTGACGTCACGGTCGGAATCACCTTGCTGACTGCCCCGGTATGTACACCCTCCAAATCCGCGATACTCACACCCGCTGCGACCGAAACGACATGAGTCCGGGCCGGAATGGTGAGCTCACGCAATAGCGGAAGGATGTCCAGCGGTTTTGTACAGACGAACACGACATCAGAGTGATCGCATACCTCTTGAGCGGTCTTTCCGATCGCCAGCTTATATTCTGCCTGCAGCTGCTCCGCCTTCTCCTGTGTGCGGTTGAAGACCATCAGTTTTTCCGGAGCTGCAGCGCCGCTTTTGCAAAAGGCTTTGACCAGCATTTGTCCGATACTGCCCAATCCGATAATTCCGATATTCATTGATCCAACCTCCCAGCTTTCATTGTAGCGCAGCCCAAGCAAAAAAGGTACAGCCCCCATGGCTAGGGTAGCTGCACCTTTTAGACAGTCGTATTAGTCTTCCTCGGAGCGGAAGATCATGATGTACTTCGCCAGCTCCAAAACAGAGATCAGAGCAGCTGCCACGTACGTGAGGGCGGCGGCGCCAAGCACTTTGCTCGCGCTACGCTCCTCGGTGTTGCGGATGAAGCCCATTTGCACCATCAGCTTTTTCGCACGGCTGCTGGCGTTAAACTCTACAGGCAGCGTGATCAGCTGGAAAGCGACAGCTGCGGAGAAAAAGATGATCCCGATCAGCAAGAGTCCAGCCATGTGGAAAAAGAATCCCGCCAGAAGCAACAGCGGAGCTACACCCGAGACGAGGTTTACCACCGGGAAGATCCGGTGACGGGCTACCAGCATCGGGTAGGAAACCTTGTGCTGGATCGCATGACCTACCTCGTGGCAGGCAACGGACAGCGAAGAAATCGAATTGCCAAAGTACACAGGATCGGACAAACGAACGACACGGGAAAGCGGATCGTAGTGGTCTGTCAAAGTACCTGGGATATGCTCGACTGGAACGCTGGTGAGGCCGTTTGCATCCAGCATCCTGCGAGCTGCTTCTGCACCGGTCATCCCGGAGGAAGCGGGCACATCAGCAAACTTGTTAAATGTGCCTTTCACCCGGAATTGCGCCCAGAGTGACAGCAGAAACGCAATAATGATGAGAAAGTCCATAGGATGGAAAAACATTCACAATCACTCCTTATTGTATTCGTCATCGACGACAAAATCGCGATTTTACTACTTGTAAGTGTGTCCTATATCTATGTATACGAATATGCCATCTGGCAGTTTCATTATTTATTGTACAATCCATGAAGTTGTTTGACAATATTACCGATCGCTTATGTGTGCATGGAAAAAGTACTCCCCCGTTTTAGCGGAGGAGTTATATGAAGAAAAAAACAGACACATCCGGCCAGGTGAATGGTGGAATGCGTCTGTTTCAAAAGGTTAGCGATCGTGATTTTGCGTCTTGTGATGTTCGGTTTTTCTCGGTTTTTGGAAACCAACGACTTCCATCATCTTGGAACTCATTTTGGGATCCATTGTTTTTTCAGGAGCTTGCGGATAGGTATTTTCACCTTTTGACACAAAGATCCCTCCTTATGGGTACCTGCAAAAGTAGCATTCCCATAAGAATGAAAGCGGACCCTGGGAACGCTTCCCTTGGTCACTTGGGACAATGGCTTATGCGTTCAAAGCGGCGAAGGAGCGGTCAACGGCAGCGATCGTCTCGCGGATGTCCTCTTCCGTGTGCGCAGTCGTGACAAACCAGGCTTCGTACTTGGAGGGAGCGAGGCAGATTCCCTCATCGAGCATGAGACGGAAGAAACGGGCGAACAACTCGCCGTCTGCCTTCTGCGCTGCATCATAATCGCGGACAGGCTCGTCTGTAAAGTAGACAGCCAAAGCGCCTTTGACTCGGTTGAGCTGAATGGTCACCCCGTGGGTTTTCGCAGCCTCACGAATACCTGCTTCGAGCATGGTGCCCAAGCGTTCGAATTCATCGTAAACCCCCTGCTGCTTGAGGACTTCGAGGCAGGCGATTCCGGCGCGGATAGACGCTGGGTTTCCAGCCATCGTTCCCGCCTGATAAGCAGGACCGAGCGGAGCGACTTGCTCCATGATCTCGCGGCGGCCTCCGTAAGCGCCGATAGGCAAACCTCCGCCGATGATTTTGCCCAGTGCTGTCAAATCTGGCTCGACTCCGAGCAGATTTTGCGCACCGCCATAGCAGAAGCGGAAGGCGGTGATGACTTCATCGTAAACAACCAGTGCGCCCGCTTCATGCGTGATGCGGTTTACGGCTTCCAGGAAGCCCGGCTCTGGCGTCACGATACCGAAGTTGCCGACGATCGGTTCGACGAGGACAGCAGCAGTCTCACTGCCCCAGCGCTTCATGGCGTCAGCGAATGCTTCGATATCGTTGAAGGGGACGGTGATGACTTCGTTCGCGATGCTTTGCGGAATCCCCGCACTGTCTGGAATGCCGAGCGTGGATGGACCCGATCCAGCCGCTACCAGCACCAGGTCGGAGTGACCGTGGTAGCAGCCGGCAAACTTGATGATCTTGACGCGTCCGGTATAGGCGCGAGCGACGCGGATGCAGGTCATGACAGCCTCCGTGCCGGAGTTGTTGAAACGAATGCGTTCCATGGAAGGGATCGCTTCACGGATCATCGTGGCGAATTGTACCTCCCACGGGGTAGGCGTGCCGTATAGGGTCCCATTCGCAGCAGCTTCGCAAATGGCTTTCGTCACATGCGGATGAGCGTGCCCGGTGATGATGGGGCCGTAAGCCGCCAGGTAGTCAATGTATCGATTTCCGTCCACGTCCCAGAAATACGCTCCTTGGGCGCGTTCCATAGTGACGGGCGCCCCGCCTCCTACCGCTTTGAAGGAACGTGATGGGCTATTGACTCCTCCCAGAATCACATCCGTCGCTTGCTGGTGCAGGTGTGCGGATTTTTCACGGTTCATGTTTTTTTCCCTCTTTCTGTCCAAAAGATCTTCATTATCTTACCACAGCCGGAAGTTCGGTGGGTATGCACGGAGATCTATGGCTGAAAAAAAGGAAAAATGATACAATTTCGGAGCAGCTGAATACGAGAGAGAAGGCGGTTGTCCCAATGAAAATGGAATGCATTTCTGTCGCCGGGAGCGGCAAAATGAATGAGGATGCCTACGCCACCAATCAGGCGGAGCATCTTTTTGCTGTCGTGGATGGAGTGTCCTCACTCGTTCCGTATGAAAATGCAGCGGGACAGACGGGAGGTGCGATAGCGGCACAGCTCGTGAAGCAGTATGTGGAGGAAGCGAATGGAGCGCAGAGCTTGACGGAATTGCTTGCAGATGCAAACCTAAAGCTCAGAGAATGCATGAAAGAAGAGCAGATTGACCTCACGAAAAAGGATGCGCTGTGGGGAGCCGCATGTGCGTTGGTTCGTGTAAGCGAGTCACACATTGAGTACGCCCAGACAGGGGACTGCATGGTTTTCGCCGTCTATGCGGACGATACGGTCCGGCCTCTGACGTATCCACAGGTGAGTCATTTAGAGCAGGCGGCGTTTGCGAAATGGGAATCGGGTATTCAAGACGGAATGCGTCAGCGCGTAGAGCTGATCGAGCACTGTCGCGATATCCTCGTCTCCAACCGCTATCTGGCCAATGTGGCGGGAGGCTACGGGGTGATCAACGGGGAACCAGCCTGTTCCGAATTTTTGGAGTCTGGCCGTATCAATCGGATCCATTTGCGCGCACTCGTCTTGCTGACAGACGGCTTGTTTACACCGCGGCCATATGGAGGTCCGGAACCGAAATGGGAGGATACGGTCCTGCCGATCATCCACAAGGGACTGCAGCGCTATACCGACGAGCTGCTCCTGCTTGAAAACGGGGACCCTGAATGTCTTCACTATGTTCGCTTCAAGAAATCGGATGACAAGACGGGCATGGTCCTGTACTTTTCCTAGCCGCTAACAGTTTCCAGCACATTGGTTTTTGCACAATCGCAGTGCCTCATATACACTAACAGGTGGAATACAACCGAATACAAAAGGAGTAAACCATGATTCAAGTAAATCATTTGCAAAAGGAGTTCCGTATCCACCAGTCCAGAGCCGGATTGGGTGGTGCTTTTCGCGATCTGTTCAGTCGTGAATACAAGACGGTGAAAGCGGTGGATAACCTGTCTTTCACCGTGGAAGAAGGGGAGATGTTCGCTCTCATCGGGGAAAATGGAGCGGGCAAATCCACAACGATCAAGATGCTGACGGGCATTCTTACTCCCAGCGACGGCCAAATTGAGATCAATGGTTACGTCCCCTTCAAGGAACGCGAGGATTACGTCCGTTCCATCGGCGTCGTTTTTGGGCAACGCTCTCAGCTCTGGTGGGACTTATCTCCGATGGAGTCGTTTCGTCTGCTCAAGAGCGTCTACAAGGTAGATGAAACAGAAGGTGAAAAGTGGTTGAACCGCCTGATCGAGGAGCTGGATATATCCTCGTTCGTCAGCCAGCCGGTTCGAAAGCTCAGCCTGGGCCAGCGGATGCGCTGCGAGATAGCGGCCTCGTTGATTCACAAGCCGAGATTGCTGTTCCTTGATGAACCGACAGTGGGATTGGATGTTTTGGTCAAACAAAAGATTCGGGAGTTTCTGCGGAATTTGAACGAAACGGAAAACATGACGATCCTGCTGACTACGCATGATGTGTCAGATATTGAGGCGCTGTGTAAACGGGTGCTTGTCATGGACAAAGGAAAGCTGATATTCGACGGGCTCCTCAGCGATTTGAAAGAGCGCTGGGGCAATGGTACCGAGGTGTCCTTCCAGATGAAGAAGCGCACATCTGCAGAGGAGCTCCGCCGCGTACTGGGTGAGATGCCCTGTGAGATCGAGCAAGTCAATGAATATACCTTGAGCGTGCAGGTGGCGCGGAGCCAGGAAATGCTGCCTTATGTCTTGTCCACGGTGATGTCATCCTTTGATGTGAGCGACGTCAAAATCATGGAGACGAGCACAGAGGATATCGTGCGCAACATTTACTCCACGGACAGCGAGGTAGCGAGTCATGCGTAAGCTCTACATGGAACTGATCCGCATGCGCTTTTTGACGATGCTGGCCTACCGGGTGAATTATTACAGCGGAATCATCATCTACGCCATCAATATCGGGGCGTATTACTTTTTGTGGGGCGCGATCTACGGCGGTCAGCAGCAGCTGGGCGGTCTCTCCGTCGAGCAGATGACCTCCTACGTGGCGATCGCGTGGATGTCCCGCGCCTTTTATTTCAACAACATCGATATGGAAATCGCCCAAGACGTCAGGGAAGGGAAAGTCGCCATTGAAATGATCCGGCCGTACAATTACCTTTCCGTCAAGACCGCGCAGGCGTTTGGGGAAGGCATCTTCCGCTTCCTGTTTTTCGCAGGGCCGGGGATCTTTTTGATCAGCTTGATTATCCCGTTCAGCTTCCCTGCGACGGCGCAAGGCTGGGGATTGTACTTAATGAGCCTGATGTTCGCCTTTTTCATCAACACACAGGTCAATTTGCTGACGGGACTCTTCACGTTTTTCCTGTTCCGCAATGATGGCATGATGCGTGCGAAGCGGGTCATTGTGGACCTCATGTCGGGTCTTGTTTTGCCTATCAGCTTCTTTCCGGGATGGGCGCAGACGATCATGGGCTTCCTGCCGTTTCAGGCGATCAATTACTATCCGAGCCTGATCTTTACCGGTGCGATCCCGGCTGGCAGAGCATGGGAGCTGATCGGCTTTCAGGTCATCTGGATGTTCGTGATCCTGGTCCCTATCCTGATTCTATGGCGAGTGGCCCGCAACCGGCTGGTCGTACAGGGAGGGTAAGACGGACATGCGGAATTTGAAACACATCTTCCATATTTTTGCTGACTACCTAGGCCAGTATTTCAAGACGAGGCTCGCCTATCGGGCAGATTTTCTCGGGGATTTGGCCTCCAATCTGATCTCTGAGCTGATCAACCTCGTCTTTATCATCGTCGTGTTCCAGCACGTGCCGCTCATGGGCGAATGGACGCGCGACGAGATCATCTTCATTTACGGGTTCTTTTTGGTGCCGTACGCGCTGTTCTCGATCTTCTTTGGCTTTTGGGATTTCAACGAGCGCTATATCATCCGCGGGGAAATGGACCGGATCCTCACCAGACCCGTGCACAATCTGGCGCAGGTCTGCCTGGAGTCCATCGCCCCTGACCGGATCTTCGGGGTGATTTCCGGCCTGATCATTATGGCGTATGCGGCGATTCAGCTGGATCTCGTCTTTTACTGGTACGACCCGATCATTTTCATCGTGCTGTCCATCAGTGGCGCGCTCATTTACGGAGGCGTGTACACGGCGATTTCCGCCATCAGCTTTTTCTCCGACTCGCGTACGGGCATCACGCCGATGATCTACAATATTCAGCAGTACGGGCGCTATCCGGTTGACGTGTACAACAAAGTCATTCGCTTTGTGCTGACGTACGTGCTTCCGTTTGCCTTTGTGGGTGTGTATCCAGCGGCCTACTTCCTCCGGAAAGAAACGTGGTACATCTATGCAGCGATGACCCCGGTGATGGCCGTTATCTTCTTTGGCATCGGGCTTCTGGTTTGGAATATCGGAGTGAGCAAGTATCGAGGAGCGGGTTCATAGCCCGCTCCTTTTCTTTAGGAAAGCCTGGTGACAACCGGCGTTATGGGAAATCAGCCCCTGACGTTTTGTGACCAGGCTATTTCTCTTTTTCACAGAAAAAATGCAACACGGAAAAAAGATGTGACCAAAGCTTGAGCAGGGGGATCTAATTACTGTAAATATCGAACAGAAAGGAGTGGAGAATGTGGAGCTAACCCAACAGGTGATCCTTGCCAAGCAAGGTGATCGGGATGCATTTATCCGTCTGATGAAGCACGTAGAGAGCCCTTTGCACAACACGGCCAAGTCCATCCTGAAAAAGGACGAGGATGTCGCGGATGCTCTCCAGGAAACGATCTTGCTTGCCTATAAATCTCTTCCTAGTCTTCGTGAGCCAAGCTTTTTTAAGACGTGGATATTTCGAATCCTGATCAATGCGTGCAAAAAGATAGCAGCAAGTCGGTCCCGTAACGTTTCGATGGCGGATATTCCTGTGGTGCAGTCTTTCTCCCCTGAGTACGAGGATGTCGACTTGAAGGAAGCCGTTGACAGGCTGGAGGAGCAGCAGCGCATGGTCGTTGTCCTCTTTTATTTTGAAGATATGCCTTTGCGACAAGTAGCGGAAGTATTGGAGATTTCGGAGAGCGCCGCAAAAATGAGGCTCAGCCGGGCGCGAAAAACGTTGCTGGACCATTTGATGCCAATCGGGAAGGGTGCGATGAACTATGGATCTATCTAAATTGGAAGTCGAACTGAAAAAATATAAATCTGCGGAAAATACGAGTATGTCATTACTTGTTCGATCTCGGCTTGATGAAACTTACGCTTCGCTCCCTGAAAGGCCTTGTCTACCAAAAGGAAGAGCACCCCGTCCGCGTCTTTGGAAAACGGCATCTGTTGCAGCTGCGGCCATCCTTTTGGGTGCTACGGTTTTTGCATCGGGCTTTATCTCGCCTGCCATGGCCAAATCCCTCAAGCAAATACCGGTGGTGGGCAGTCTGTTCAGCTCGATTGAAGCGGATCTTGGGTTGCGCGCAGCAGGAGAACAAGGTCTCACTGCCAAGGTCAATGCAGGCATCTCCTATCAGGACGTGAAGCTGGATGTAACGGAAACAGTCTACGATGGAACACGTGCCGTCTTTTTGCTCCGCGTAACCGCACCGAATTTGAAAGAAGGCATGTTTGATACGGGAGAAGAAGCCGTAAAGCTCAGCAACGCGATAGACAGCGTTGTATTCAAAGTCAATGGACAAGTAAAAGAAGGCGTCAATTATGCCTCTGCGGGAGCTGCCAACCCGAATGTCCTCGTTTTCGAGAATGTTTTGCCAGCGGTCGATCGGAATGCAACCACGACGATACCGGATCCTTTTCACGCAGAAGTATTGGTAAAACTGGCAGGTATCGATCATGAGTTTACCTTGGACGTTCCATTCCACAAAACGACGAAGGGCATCGTCAACTTGAAGCCGAATGCAAGCCGATCAAGCGATCAAGGGTCACTCACTGTCTCTGAGGTGAATGTAACTCCTGTGACGACGCGATTGGTGACGACGATCAAACTGGCTGATCAAGCATCGGAACGATTGTCCCATACTAGAGTTGCGGTGTATGATGACCAAGGTCGTCAGCTGCCAGCTCTCAACGGTGAGGGAACATTCGTAGAGAATGGCATTACCTTTGATGGGCGATATGCAACTACTGGAAAGACCAAGTATTTGATTATCAAGCCTTTTGAATACGAGGATGATTTCTCTGAAAAGGTGCGTGAGGATCAGTTTATCGAGGGCTTGGAATTGAAAATTGATCTCCCGTCTCAAAGCGAGCAATAGAGTACGGGCGGCTAAATGATTTCAAGAGCTGAGAGGATGCAAATCCCTCGGCTTTTTTCTATGAAGCGAAAAAAGTTGTGTACAAAAAAATCAAAAGGGCTCATTCCTATAATTCCTACAAAAAACATCGGAAAATGCCAAAATCGCATTTTCAACTATTGTCAAATCAAAAAACCGCAGTATAATATGCTGTATACAACAACAAACACATTCCTTCGGGGCAGGGTGAAATTCCCGACCGGCGGTGATCATGCTTTGATGCATGTAAGCCCGCGAGCCTCCCGAGCTGATCGCAGCAGGGAGTGCAGGATCTGGTGCGATTCCAGAGCCGACAGTACAGTCTGGATGGGAGAAGGATGACGACAGTACGTTACCACACGTGCTTGTTTACCTGTGCAAACGGGAAAAGGGGCCATTGCTCTTTCGCAGCCCTTTTGTTTCTCGTACTCATTTTTGCATCAGGATTTGTCATGCGCCTGCAAAAAAGCCCTGAGGATCTTTCTTTCCTCGGGCTTGTTTTCGTTTGCGCAAGGTTCAGGATGTGTGGGTTCACGATCACTGTTGCCATTCCTCAAGAAGGAGAAAAAGATGAGGAGATGGTACACATGAAAGAAACAGCATTACATTCCACGAGGTCAACCCAAAAGCTTGTGACGATTCCCATGCTCGCAGCGGTTGCCTTTATCCTGCAGTATTTGGAATTCCCCATTCCACTGATGCCGAGCTTTTTAAAGCTGGATTTCAGTACGCTGCCTGCCTTGATCGGCGGTCTGATGTACGGTCCAGTGGCAGGGATCATCGTGGAGGTTTTGAAAAATGCCCTGCACATGCTGTTTAAAAATACGGACGGACTTTTGATCGGGGAGCTGGCCAACGTGGTGGCGGGCGCCAGCTTTATCGTAGCGGCAGTCTCCATGCAGCGACTCGGCCAAGGCAAGAAAGGCTTTTTGACCGGCCTCGCTTTGGGTACCCTGCTGATGAGCGCCGTGATGGCTCTGGCCAACGCGTTCTTCCTGCTGCCTGCCTATGCCGTTCTTTATCAAATGCCAATGGATCAGCTGCTGTCGACCTTTGGAGCAGACAGCGTGTGGTCACTCGTCCTGTACGGAATCGTTCCGTTCAACATTTTCAAGGGTGCGATGCTCTCCCTGGTCGCTTATCCGGTGTACGTCAAGCTGGCGTCCAGATTGAACCCGCGTGCCACAAATTGACAATCGGAAAATGACTTGCTACTATATCTACAAATGAAAGGCTATGAAAGGACTCGCAGTGATTCGCCGCGTCCCAGAGAGTCGGCCCTTGTCTGGAAGGCTGATACTACGGCATGACTGCACCCCATCCTGAAGCCGCTGGCGATGAGCCACGCCGGATGCCCCGCCGTTATCGGGACTTTGAGCGGACTGCAGCCTTCAGCTGTGGTCAATCAGGGTGGTACCGCGGATGTTGATCCTCCGTCCCTATGTGGGATGGGGGATTTTTTGCATTCACTTATTCAAGAAAAAGGAGCTGTAGAAGGATGAAAGAGGAAAAGGCATTTGTGAAGGAAATCACGCCGCAATCGGAGGATTTCTCACGCTGGTACATCGATACGATCAAAAAAGCGGACCTGATGGACTACACGCCCGTTCGCGGATGTATCGTGTTCAAGCCGGAAGGGTTCGAGCTGTGGGAACGGATCCAAGAGGCGATGAACAAGCGCTTCAAGGAAACCGGACACCGAAACGCTTATTTCCCGATGCTGATTCCTGAGTCCTTCATGCAAAAGGAAAAAGAACATATCGAGGGCTTCAATCCTGAGCTGCCATGGGTGACAGAAGCAGGCGGAGAGCCTTTGGAAGAGCGTCTTGCACTGCGCCCGACGTCCGAGACCATCATCGGTCACATGTACAGCCAATGGATTCAGAGCTATCGCGACTTGCCCGTTCTCATTAATCAGTGGGCAAACGTATTCCGTTGGGAGAAGCGGACCATGCCGTTTTTACGCACCTCCGAGTTCTTGTGGCAGGAAGGGCACACAGCTCATGCGACAGAGGAAGAGGCGCGAGAGGAAACGATGCAGATGCTGGAGATCTATCGGGAAGTCGTCGAGCAGGAGCTGGCGATTCCCGTATGGAAAGGACAAAAGACTCCTAGCGAACGCTTTGCCGGCGCAGTCGATACTTACTCTATCGAGGCGATGATGAAGGATGGGAAGGCCGTACAGGCAGGCACATCCCACTACTTGGGCGACAATTTCGCACGCGGCTTTGAGATCAAGTTCCTCGATCGAGACAATACGTTCAAATACGTCCACACGACTTCCTGGGGAAGCTCAACCCGCTTGATCGGCTCGATGATCATGGTGCACGGGGATGACCGTGGATTGTCTCTGCCTCCGCGGATGGCTCCTACCCAAGTGATCATGATTCCAGTCGGTCCGATGAAGCTGCGGGAGCAAGTGATGCAGGCGTTCGATCCGCTCTTCGATACGATCAAGGCTTCCGGCATCCGCGTTCGTGCCGATCTTCGTGAGGAGACGCCAGGCTGGAAGTTCAATGAGTGGGAAATGCGCGGGGTACCTGTACGTTTGGAAATGGGGCCGCGCGATGTCGAAAATGGGCAAGTGATTCTGGCACGCCGCGATACGGGTGAAAAGATTACGGTGGCGCTGGAAGGCATCGTGGAGACGATCCGGAACCTGCTCGAGGAAATCCAGCAAAACATGTTCCAAAAAGCATTGGCTTTTCGCGAGGCGAATTCCCATCTGGGGATCGACAGCATGGAGCAGCTGGCGTCGCATATCGAGAAGAGCGAGCAGGACAATGCACCAAGTGGATGGGTGCTGGCTGGCTGGTGCGGAGACGATGCATGCGAAGCGAAGGTCAAGGAAGAGACCAAGTTTACCTCCCGCAATATTCCGTTTGACCCACCTGTACGAAAAGAAACATGCATTTGCTGCGGTGAAAAAGCACAGCACACGGTTTGGTTCGGCCGAGCTTACTAGGAGCTATTTTCCCAGCCTTGGAGCTGATCAAGCTGCAAAGAAAAAAGGCGTGCCCTCTGAAATGGAGGCATGCCTTTTTGTCTGTGGGCTGGCGAGGACAGTTTAGCGCCGGGCGGCCAGCACCCACTCCACGAAGCTTTCTACATCTGTAAACACATAATCCGGCTGTGGATCAAATTGCCCGGCCTTTTGGGTGACTGCGAGCCAATCGACCCCAACCGTCATCAGCCCGGCAGAGCGGCCTGCTTGCACATCCGCATCGCTGTCTCCCACATAGATGGTCTCGGCAGCCTTTGCGCCCAATCGCTCCATGGCAAGCAGAATGCCCTCCGGATGCGGCTTGGGATGGGTGACATCATCGCCGGTAATGACCACATGAAAATAAGAAGAAAGCTCCCACTCTTGCAGCGAAATGTCGGCACTCTGCCTGCCCTTTCCGGTGACGATCCCCATCTGGATGCCTGCCGCCTGCAATCGCTGGAGCATGCCCCCGATCTCGGGAGGGTTTTGCATACGCCCATGCTCGTCGGCATAGACAGTGAAGAAATGCTCGAGTGCTGCTACATGCGCGTGCACAGGCAGCTCCTTTTTCACGATTCCGGTCTCTGTCGGTCCAAATAAGGCGATGATCTGCTCATCTGTATAATGCTTTTGCAAAAAACGCTGAAACGTCGAGCGAAAAGCGGTGAAAATGAGCGGCAGCGTGTCCGCTACGGTCCCATCGAAATCAAACAGGATGGTTTTCATGTCGCAGCCCCCTTCCAGATCCAAACAATCCAAACAAAAAAGAAAACCATCTCAGCTGATGGTTTTCATGATGTCGGTGACAATTATGCGGCAAACGATTCTGTTATTCTTCGGAGTCCTCGAAAGGCTCGTCGGAATCATCAGAAGCTTCAGCTGGTGTCATAGGAAAGAGCACGTCAAAAAACTTGAACTTGCGGCGACCTGGCTCGCTTTTCAATGCTTTGTACTTGTGCAAAAGATCTGCGATTTCCTCGACGAACTGATTGCGTTCGTCCTGGCTGAGATGAAATTCGTGCAAGTTAAAAGCAAACGTGTTTTTGTACTCTTTACGTACGTCCTGATCACTGGCGACAAAACGGTTCAAGGTCCGCATGAGATCCTTTTCCGTCGTTCGAAAAGGAGTAAACATCACATCACTGAGTTGCTGTGCGTTTTCTTCAATCATGACTTGCAGCTTGACCTGAATCACTTTGGCTACCGGTTCATAGTACTTTTCCACGATAGACCCTTTGACGCGAGTATCCACCTGTTCCAGCAAACCGACACGAACCAGCTCCTTCACATGATAATGAAGGCGGGCAGCGTTTTCACCCAACTCGGTCGCGATTTGCTTGGCTGTCCGAGGCTCCAGATCTTCAAACAGTTCCAGGATCTTGACACGCTCGGCAATTGCGAGGGATTTTAGTGCTTCTGGGTCTGTTACTTCAAAAAACTCTTTCATGCCAATTCTCACCATCCAACTGACTAGGCCAAATTTTGATTTTTCGTCGTTCTCTATACTATCAATCAATTCTATCGTTTTCTGATAGAAAGCGCAACGTGTATACAGATGAAGTGCCTGTAAGCTTGTGGTAAAATCAAAGCGTACATAACAAGGAAAAGTCGGAACAGAAGGAAGGGATACGCATGACCGAAACTGGACAAGCCGCTCCTGATTTTACGCTGCAAGCAAACGAGAATCAAACCATCTCACTCTCCTCGTACCGGGGAAAGAATGTCGTTCTTTATTTTTATCCCAAAGACATGACGCCAGGCTGTACGACAGAAGCATGCGATTTTCGGGATTATCATCCTCAGTTCAAGCAATTGGACACGGTTGTTTTGGGAATCAGCCCCGATGAAGTGAAGTCGCATGATAAATTCGTGGCCAAGCACGAGCTGCCGTTTCCCCTTTTGGCTGACCCGGATCATCAGGTGGCAGAGGCGTATGGCGTGTGGGTGCTGAAAAAAATGTACGGCAGAGAATATATGGGCATCGAACGGACTACCTTTGTCATAGATAAGCAGGGAAAGATTGCGAAAGTATGGACGAAGGTGAAGGTAAAAGGGCACGTGCAGGAAGTGCTCCAATTTATTCAGGAAGAGCTGCAAGCATAGCTTCGTTTTCCTATCGAACAGGAGGATCTATCCAATGAGCGTATCAATCGAGTATGTCGTCGAATCGTTTTGTCAGCTGGCCAATATTCCGAGTCCTTCCGGCAACACCGTGAAAGTCATGGGCTGGGTGGCGCAGGAGCTCGAAAAGCTTGGCGTTTCATTCAAGCGAACCAATAAAGGCGCGATCGTTGCGACCGTTCCGGGAGCAAACGAAGAAAAGGCACGCCTGCTCACCGCGCATGTGGATACGCTGGGGGCGATGGTCAAAGAAATCAAGTCAAACGGACGCCTGAAGCTGGCCCTGATTGGCGGATTTGAGTTCAATGCCGTGGAAGGCGAGCATTGTGTCGTGGAAACAGGCAGCGGGCGATTGGTTACGGGAACCATCCTTTCAACCAAGGCCTCCGTGCACGTGTATGGACGGGAAGCTGGCAAGGCAGAGCGCACGGATCAAAACATGGAAGTCCGTCTGGATGAAAAGGTGACGAACAAGCAGGAAGTCCAGGCGCTGGGCATCTCCGTAGGTGATTTCGTTTCGTTTGATCCGCGCGTGACAGTGACCGAGAGCGGTTTCGTCAAGTCGCGCCACATCGATGACAAAGCGAGCGTCGCCATTTTGCTGGGCGTGCTCAAGGAGCTGCAGGAATCCGGCACAAAGCTCCCGTACACCACCCACTTTTTCATCAGCAACAACGAAGAGATCGGCTATGGGGGCAACTCCAGCATCCCGGCCAATGTCGTCGAGTATTTGGCAGTCGATATGGGAGCGATCGGCGATGGACAGACGACTGATGAATATTGCGTTTCCATTTGCGCAAAAGATTCCTCGGGGCCGTACCACTACGGATTGCGCAGCCATCTGACCAAATTGGCTGAAGCGAACAGTCTCAACTACCAGGTAGACATTTATCCCTACTACGGTTCGGATGCGAGTGCGGCGCTGAAGTCCGGCTACGATATCGTTCACGGCTTGATTGGTCCTGGGGTGGATGCATCCCACTCGCACGAGCGCACTCACCGTGAAGCGCTGGATAACACGGCTAAACTGGTTATGGCGTACCTCCAATCGGAGCAACTGCAAGCATAGGAGTGTCAACATGAGCAATATGTATCAATGGGCAGATTACTATGATTTGACGCAGCGCGGCGTTGCCGGAGATGTGGCGTTTTACTTGGAACAGGCAAAGCAGGCGGGGGGAGCCGTATTGGATCTCGCGTGTGGGACGGGACGCATCAGCATTCCGATGGCCCAGGCGGGAATCGATGTGACCGGACTGGATCTCTCTGCGGACATGCTGGGCAAGGCCAAGCAAAAGGCGAGCGAGGAAGGTGTCGCTGACTCGCTCCGTCTGCTGCAGGGGGATATGCGCAATTTCGATCTCGGGCAGACCTTTTCGCTGATCATGATCCCGTTCCGTTCCTTCTTGCACCTGCTGCAAATCCATGAGCAGATGAAGGCGTTGACCAGCATCCGCAAGCATTTGGCGCCCGGCGGCAAGCTCGTCATGAATGTATTCGTGCCGAAAATCAGCCACTTTCATGAGGAAAACGAAAAGATGTCGCTGCGTGGAACGTATCGACTGGAAAACAGCGATGAGGTAGCCATGTGGGATTACACGCGCTACGATCATTTTCAGCAATTGTGCGAAGTGACGAGGACATATGAACGCACCGATGCGACAGGCTTGGTCAAGGAACGCGTAACTGGCAGGTTCACTTTGCGCTACATATTCCCTGCAGAGCTGCACCACCTTCTCCGGTTAAACGGCTTCAAGGTAACGCAGCGGTACGGAAACTTTGCCAAGGGAGCGTTTGACGCCAGCAGCAACGAATTGATTGTGGTAGCCGAGGCACTGTAGCTTGTCGATTTCCAGGGAAATAAGGGGATTAGAGGGGGAGTCTGGGTGAAAATTTACACGAAAACAGGAGATAAAGGCGAGACTTCATTGGTAGCCGGTGTCCGAGTGCCCAAATTTGCAGATCGGGTAGAAGCATACGGCACGTGTGATGAGGCCAATTCTCAGATTGGGCTCGCCCTGTCTCTGCTGCCTGAAGCTGTCGATTGGACAGAGCTTCGCAAAGTGTTTCACGTCATTCAAACCAAGCTGTTTCACGTAGGAGCGGAGCTTGCGACACCAGAGGGGAAAAAGGTAGGCTGGCCGATTGGAGAAGAGGATGTCTCTTTCCTGGAGGGGGAAATTGACAAGCTGGATGCTGATTTGCCACCGCTTACGAACTTCGTATTGCCTGGTGGACATCCGTCAGCAGCGGCGTTCCACGTCTCGCGCACCGTTGTCCGTCGAGCAGAGCGCAAAGCCGTCCATGTAGCCACCCAGGAGCAGGTGAATCCATCTGTTGTCAAATATTTGAATCGGCTCTCGGACTATTTGTTTGTCGTAGCTCGTCACGTCAATCAACAAACCTCTTCGGTTGAGCAGACGTTGCACGAATAGCTGCCTGAACGGCATAACCAGTAGTTAGTTTAGAGAGAGGAGCGGTGACCGATGACTGCTGGAATCGGAAAATGCCTGCGAACGATGGATTTTGCCCAATCATTGCGTCATTATGATCGAGTATTGGAGTTTCAGGTCGAGCAGGTAGATGAGTCGAGAGAAGTCGCGGTCGTCGTTGCTCCCGCTGGCGAGCCGATTGTGCTCGCCGGCCTCTCGGCGGGTGATCTGTCGGAATATTTGGCAGATAGATGTGATGCACCGCAGCCAGGTCAAAGCCTGTATCTCGGAGCACCTGATGGGTTTCATGCCTATCGGGATCGTCTTTTGGCCAGAGAGGACGCGCAGGGAGCGTGGTACGAAACCGAGTGGGGCTGGGAGAAGCTCACGACGGTTGACCCTACTGGTTACGTTCTGACCTTTTGGGGAGGGCGTACGCTCACGGATGAACAAATTCTTCACTATTACGATATAGGCTGCGAGCGTCTTCAGGCGGCACTGGCTGGATTGGAGGAACATCAGCTCGATCTGGTCCGTTCACCGGGAAAATGGTCCATCCGTCAGCTTGTTTTGCATCTGGTTGATTCCGAGGCAACTTCTTTGGCAATGGCCAAGTTTGCATTGGCTGAGCCGGGGAGGGATTTTAACGGGAATGCCTATGATCCAGATGTGTGGGCAGCGGGGCTGGATTATGCCGGACGCAGCATTGCCGCCGAGGTAGCTCTGTTTGGCGCGATCCGCAGTCATATGAGCGGACTCCTGCGTCACCTTCCTGCTGCATGGGATCGCTCGGTAAGGCTATCTTCCGGGCAGACGGTAACGGTTCGCCAACGAATAGAGCCGCTGATGGGTCATGCGCTCCATCATATCGAGCAGATTTGGGAGACCCGTCGCGCACACGGGCTCTCTTAACAAACGCAAACCGGCAGGAGGCTTTCATGAATCTGTTGTCTATCGTCGAACAATCGGATCTTGCCTACAAGCAAGCTTTTTCCGAAAGGGAAGTGCGGGAATGGGGCTCTGTATTTTGGAATGAGGCCAATCCGAATCATTATGACGCCAATCATGCACATGTCGCGATTCCGATCGTCGATACCCGTCAGGCAAGCGCAATCATCGAGGAAGTCGTCCCCTTCTTTGAGGAGAAAGGGATCTACCCCCGATTCTACCTCTATGATCAAGAGAAGCAGCAGCTGCTCATAAGGGAGCTGGAAAGTCAGGGATTTCGGTCGGAGCTGTTGCCCTCCCCCATCCAAATCTGGCGGGGAGAGCTCGCTGCCGTGCAAGAAGCACATGGGATAGAGATCGAGCCGGTTACAAAGGCCAATTACGAAGACTGCTTGCGGGTAGAGTCTGTCCCTGAATTTGGCGGGAAGGAAGTCCGTGAAAAAGCATTCGCAAAAGAGTTTGCGCATCCCAGCTTTCGGCATTTTCTGCTTCGGGTAGAGGGTGAACCGGCTTCGTCTTTGTGTCTCCTGCAAGCGGGTGATATCATGCGAATCGAAAATGTGGCGACTCTGCCTGCATTTCGGGGAAAAGGGTTGATCGGTCACTTGATTCGCCATGCGCAGGAGCAGTTTGTTCGTTTTGGGGGCGCTCAGCTGTGGGTGTGCCCGATCAATGAGCGGGTGGAAAAGGTGTACAGTCGATATGGTTTTGAGACGGTGGGAGTGATCCCGTTCGCACATGTTTTTCGCGGCGGTAAAGGCGTATTGGAAATTCGTTAGCTATGGGATCTGACAGATGACAAAGAGCCTCTGCTTGTATGCAGGGGCTTTTTGCTTTTGCTTTTATGGATGTCGGGAGCTTGCATTTACCGCAAATAAGTGGATATTCCTTGAAGGAAGTCGATTTTTTGAGTATCAAATATACGATAGAGCTGATCGCCGTCCTGGCAGGCATTGCCCTCAAGGAGCATGGTCAATTGCGTATGGGTGATCGGAAAGAATGGAAAGCCTTCCATCGCTGTAATGACCGGCTTCATCAAGGCGATCGGGATATGGATTTTGCGAACGTGCCGCTTTCCGAGGGCAGTCCCGATACGGTCGAGAATCTGCCCGTAGGTGATCGGTTCGGGACCTCCTGTTTCATAGGTTTGATTGGCTGCAGCAGGGTTCGACAATGCCTGGACGAAGACATCCGCTACCGTATCCCGCGCGACTGGCTGCAACGGGTAGGAACCGTTTCCGAGTACTGGTGTCACGGGCATCTTGACCAGATCAGCCAGCATGTTGACGAATTCATCACCGGGCCCAAATATGACGGAGGGGCGAAAAATCACGAAAGGAATGCCGCTTGCCTGCACGAGCTTCTCAGCTTCGAATTTGGTCCGATGGTACGCGCTCGTGGCATTTTCCCTGGCTCCCAGCGCGCTCATGTGCACAAAGCGTCTGATTCCCGCCTGCTTGGCTGCTTCTACCACGTTTTTTGTGCCTTCGGTATGAATGCGCGAAAAAGTGATTCCTTTTCCCGGCTGCTCCCGGATGATTCCGACCAGGTGGATGACGGCCTCACATCCGTTCATGGCCTTCAGCAAGGAGCTTTGATCAAAGAGATCGCCGTTTACATAAGTGATTTCCCCTTTCTCAGCCTGAGTCTGCTGCCTTTTTCTTTCAGACCCGGGCCGTACGAGGCACACGGTGTGGTGCCCTTCCTCGCAGAGCTTTGCCAATATGCCCTTCCCTACAAAACCTGTCGCACCGGTCAAGAATACTTTCACGTTCATCTCCCCCGTTAAATTCTTCCATTCTAATAGTACATGACGTCAGCTGCGCATGCTACCTTTCGGCTGATTGCTGAGTTGACGCTGCGCGGTATAATGGAGAAAAAGGGGGATATATCTATGGCGCAACGCAAAGTACCCGTTGATGAGATTTTGGATACGCTGCACCAGCTGTATCCGGACGCGCATTGTGAATTGAATTATACGACCCCGTTTGAGCTGCTGATTGCCACCATCCTGTCCGCACAGTGCACAGATAAACGGGTGAATGAAATAACGGCACCGATGTTTGAGAAACTAAACCAGCCGGAGCACTACCTTCATTTGACGCAAGAAGAGATGGAGGAGCATATAAAAGGACTCGGGTTGTATAAGAATAAGAGTAAGAACATTTTAGAGACCTGTAGAATCCTCTATGAACAGTACAACAGCGAAGTACCTCAAACGCACGAGGAGCTCGAGGCCCTACCCGGTGTGGGGAGGAAGACAGCGAATGTCGTGCTGTCCAACGCTTACGGTATTCCTGCGATAGCCGTAGACACGCATGTGTTTCGCGTCGGAAATCGATTGGGACTGGCCAAAAGCGATAATGTGGATGAAGTCGAACGTCAACTGATGAAGCGTATTCCCCGGGAAAAATGGTCGGATGCGCATCATTGGCTCATTTGGCACGGCAGACGGATCTGTTCTGCGCGCAATCCGCAATGCGGGGTATGTCCGCTTCAATCGATGTGCAAGCATGCCATTGCGGAAGCGAAAAAGGCGGAGAAGAAAACGAAAGCAAAGACGAAAGCGCAGGCGTAATTCACCGCTTCCAGTTTCTTCATTGCCTAATTCGCTGGAATGGATATTGACAGTTTTCGCTAAGTAGACGTACACTTATTTATATTAATTCTAATCAATGACATGAGAAACGTTCGTTCTTTTGTCTTTGCGAAGGACTGTGGGGTGCAACGAAATGACACAGCGTGTAGAAAAAGCTGTAGAAATCCTGAAGAACACCGGGGTTCGAATGACACCTAAACGCCATGCAATTTTGACCTATTTGCTGGAGACGATGACTCACCCGACCGCTGACGAAATATACAAAGCTCTCGAAGGCAAATTCCCCAATATGAGTGTAGCTACGATTTATAACAATTTGCGCGTTTTTAAGGATGCGGGATTAGTTGTTGAATTGACTTATGGGGATGCGTCCAGCCGGTTTGATGCAAATGTGGAGGAAGATCACTATCACGCCATCTGCTCGAAGTGCGGATCGATCAGCGATTTTCATTTCCCTTATTTGCGGGACGCGGAAGAATCAGCAGCGAAAGACATCGGCTTTCACGTTACGGGCCATCGCATGGAAGTTTACGGCATCTGTGATGCCTGTCAGAAGAACACCCACTGAAATCACTTTCATTCTGAGAAACACCTTCTGAATCAACGGAAAACAGTTGAGGCGGAGGGTGTTTTTTGGTATAGGGTGAGAACGGATAGGATTCGCCACGAAGTCTGTGCCGAAGGGGCGGCATAGCCAAGTTTTCGACAACCTGTAACGTTTTGTCGTTTCAAACGTCTTTGTTCAATGGAGCGCATGTAAAAGTGCTCAGTATGTCAGAAGGTTGTGAATGGTTTGAACCTACGAAATGTGATCCCTTGTGGACAATATAGATCGACGGACGATCGTTCGAGAGTCCGACTGGTTGGGAGGAGGTCGCAGCCATGAGTCTGGAATTGGGGATGGCACCTCGTCCCAAGAAAAGGAGAAGGCGAGCGCTTCAGTTTTTCTTCATGCTCATGCTCTTTATGGTTGCCGTATTCGGCGCTATTTACTGGTTCTTCATGCTGAGGGCGTCCACGGAGCACGTCCAGCCGTATGAAGGTCAGAAGCAGGTCATCGTGTTTGAAGGAGCGCGTACATCCACGCCGTATCTGATTGATTCCAATCAGGTTTTACTGCCCTTTGAATTTATCAAGGAAAAAATCGATCCCGCCATTTTTTGGGACGAACCCACTAAATCGGTCATCATCATCACCAAGGACAAGGTTTTACGTATGGAAAGCGGGCAAGTCGTTGCCTACCTGAACAAGAAGCCTGTGAATTTGCAGGTTCCCGTCAAAGAAGTGGATGGCGTGCGATACGTTCCCATGGATCCGCTGGAAAAGCTGTACCCGTACGCCTTCGTGCAAAAAACGGATTCCGGTGTTCTCACCGTCGAAAAAGACGGGTATGCCATCCAGCAGGCAAAAGTGATCGCGGATGATGAGCCGCAGCTTGTGCGCACAGGTGCATCCTATCGAACGCCGATAGTCGCAGAATTGGCTGCAGGGGCTCCTGTCGATGTGCTGGGAGAGGCAGACAAGTGGTACCGTATCTTGACAGCTGATGGCATCGCCGGCTTTTTGCCAAAGGAGAGCGTGACATTGACGCAGGTTCGCAAGGTCAGTCTGGATCTTCCGACGCCATCAAAGGCAGAGCAGCAGACTGCGTGGAAGCCGTTGGGACAAAAGATCAATCTCGTGTGGGAGCAAGTCACGAACAAGAATCCGAATGTCGAAGGTATCGGCGCCATGCCAGGGGTCAATGTCGTCTCCCCTACCTGGTTTGAGCTGAAGGATCCGGAAGGGACGCTCTTGAACAAAGCAGACTCCGGTTACGTAAAATGGGCGCATCAGCGCGGATACAAGGTGTGGGGACTTGTCACCAATGGCTTCAACCCGGACTGGACCAAATCCATACTCAGCAGCTACGACAAGCGGGACAAAGTGATTGCGCAGCTGATCCATTACGCCAACCTGTATGATTTGGACGGAATCAATATCGACTTCGAGAATGTGTATTTGGATGAGAAGCCAAAGCTGGTCCAGTTTGTTCGGGAGCTGACGCCGTATCTGCATGAGCAAGGGCTGACGGTCTCGATCGACGTCACGATCAAATCGACAGCTGAGACTTGGTCGATGTTTCTTGACCGCGCTGCGCTCGGACAGGTGGTTGACTACATGGCGGTGATGACGTACGACGAGCATTGGGCGTCGAGTCCAAAGGCTGGCTCGGTAGCTTCCCTGCCATGGGTCGAAAACGGATTGAAGGGTGTCATGGAAGAGGTGCCGCATCAAAAGCTGCTGCTGGGTGTTCCGTTCTACACGCGTCTGTGGACGGAGAGCAAGCAGGCGGATGGCAGTGTGAAGGTGAGCTCCAAAGCTCTGTCGATGCCCCGGGCCCAGGAG